>JAFSDX010000212.1 GCA_017436025.1 Thermoguttaceae bacterium | reverse complement strand
CGAGGCGGTCGCGAACCGAATCGGGTTTTCTTGCTCGTCGAGGCGGTCGCGAACCGAATCGGGTTTTTTTGCTCGTCGAGGCGGTCGCGAACCGAATCGACGACTTGCGGCGAGCCGTCGTTCGAGTTTGCCGTCTTTAATTTTAATGATTTTCGTCGGATTTTTTTCCTTCGGTCGTTTCGAAGTAGTCGGCGCAGGCGGCTGCGAAGCGGTCGAGAAACGCTTGCGCTTCCGCGTCGGTAAAATAACGCGGGTCGAAGCGAAAACCGTATGTTAGGCGCTCGCCGTAAGTGAGCGCGGCGACCGAAATCGGCGAGCGACGGCGGATCGGCGGCGCGTTTTCGATCGCGTCGAGCGTCAGGTCGCCGACGCGAACGCGTCCGTCGGCGTCGCGTTCGAGCGGGACGTCGGTAAAGGTGCGTCCGATATTCGAAAAAGTCGCCGTCGCGCGGCATTGGTTCGAGCGCAAAAAGAGGGATAGGTCGCTTCCGAGAAGGCGCCCGACGAAGTTTCCGGTCTTGAGGACGAGGTCGAGGAAATATTTTTGGTCGCGTTTTTTAACGACGTTCATTTTGCGCCGCGTCGCTTGGAGGAGACGGCGCGGATCTCGGCGATCGGAGCGCGAAAAGTCGACGAAAGTCATCGTAACGACGTTGCAAGCCGGCGACGCGAAATGTTTTTTGTCGCGTAAATTGATCGGCGTCGCGATTCGCGTTCGACCTCCAAGGCTTTCGCCGCGCGCCCGTCGAATTTCGTCGAGCGACCAAACGAACGCGGAGAGCGCCAAGTCGTTGACGGTAACGCCGAGCCGTTTGGCCGTCGCGAGGCAACGTCGCGTCGCGTCGACGCTTAACGCGGTCGTCAAGAGGTCGGGACGTCGGCGGATTTCGGCGACGTCGGCGTCGAACGAAGCGATTTCGGGCGCGTCGGCGAGCGGAGCGAAAGCGCGCGGACGTCCGAAGAGGAACCGGAGCGTCGACGCCGTCGTGTAAAGATAGTTAAGGCAGTAACTTTTGAACGTCAAACCGAACTTGCCGCGTCGACGCAACGCGTCGAAATTAAGGGGGCGGCGCTCGGCGTTCGGGGGAAGGACGCCGAGAAGAACCGCGTATTCGACGAGCGAATCGGCGATGAACGACTTCAAGCCGGTTCCGTCCGAAACCGCGTGATGACAGCGGAAAACGACGTCGGCGGAAACGTCGTCCCAAATAACGGTCGTTCGCAGGCCCGGTTCGCGGTCGAGGCGAAAGGGGCGAACGGTTTCGAAAAAGTCGGAACCGTCGGCGCCGGGAACGGTTTCGCGTCGCGCTTCGACGAAATCGAGCGGGGCGTCGTCGGGAACCCAACGACGACGGCGGCGCCCGATTTTTTCGACGCGGCAAGCGAAGAGCGGATGCCGGCGGAGCGCGATTTCGAGCGCTTGGCGATACCGTTCGACGTCGAGACGACCGCTGAAACGGAGGCGGCAAATGATCGCCGTCGGGTACGTCGCCGAATAGTCGAGGAACATATAATCCTCAAAAACGGTCAACGGCGCGGGAAAAAAGGGGGCCGAGGGCGCCGCGGAGGCCGATTCGGCGGAGGAAAGGGCTTCGGCGGACGAAAGCGAGGCGCGCGAAAATGTCGACATAGGGCGTTCTTACCGATTATAGGGGACGAAGGGCGGCAAACGGGGTCAAACGAAGGGAGAAGAAACGTCGCGTCGCGCAAAACGCAACCGAACGGCGGCGCGTTTCGACGGGAATAACGATCGAAGCGACCGCGACGGCGAAATCGCGACGGTCGTAAATATTATCGGCTTAGCGGGCCGCGTCGGCGTTTTTTTCCCGAGAAAAATCGCGTTCTTTCGATTTTACCGTTTTTCCTAGTCGACGGCGCGAGCGAATAAAAAACGACGGCCCTTTCGCGGCGCGAATCGAGTCGTTGGGAAAGCGGGAAGCGAGAGGGCGTCGGAAGATTGAGAAGCGGAAAAGAATCGGCAAAAAGCAACGATTTTGAAAGTTTTTCGGGAAAAAGCGATTTTTTCGCTTGACGCGGCGAACTATTTGCGTTATCCTCAAAACGCTTGACGATCGTTCTCGGTTTTCGACGCGGCGCGGCGTTAAACGCGCTTGACGGCGGAAAAGACGAGGAAACGATCGACGTTTTTTGAGTCGATTTGCAATGAAAGGTTTGCTCGTGTCCGCTTCCGTCGCCTCCGTTCCGTTGTTGGATTTGAAACGTCAGTACGCCGAACTCGGCGACGCAATGAACGCCGCGCTTTTGAGCGTCAACGAGAGCGGAATGTTCATTCTCGGCCCGGAGGTCAAAAAGCTCGAAGAAAATATCGCGAAATATTCCCGAACGAACTTTGCGATCGGGTGCGCTTCCGGGAGCGACGCGCTCCTGTTGGCGTTGATGGCCGCCGGAGTCGAAGCGAGCGACGAAGTAATCGTCCCGTCGTTTACCTTTTTCGCGACCGCCAGTTGCGTTCCGCGCGTCGGCGCGACGCCGGTCTTCGCCGATATCGAACCGACGACTTGGAACCTCGACCCGAAGGAAGTCGAAGCGAAAATCACCGAGAAAACGCGGGCGATTATCGTCGTTCACCTCTTCGGTCAAGCGGCGGATATGCCGGCGTTCCAAGCGATCGCGAAGCGCGCCGAGGAGCGTTTCGGTCGTAAAGTTTACTTAATCGAAGACTCTTGCCAAGCGATCGGGGCGGAACTGGACGGCGTTTCGGTCGGCAACTGGGGCGATATGTCCTGTTTGAGCTTCTATCCGACGAAGAATCTCGGCGGCGCCGGGGACGGCGGAATGGTCGTCTGCAACGACGAAGCGTTGGCCGCTCGCGTTCGACTTCTGCGGGCGCACGGGATGGAGCCGCGTTACTATCATAAAGAAATTGGGATTAATAGCCGTCTCGACTCCTATCAAGCGGCGATTTTGAACGTCAAATTGCCTTGCCTCGACGCTTGGACGGAAGCGCGCGGACGCAACGCCGAACGATACGACGCGCTTTTCGCCGCCGCCGGTCTCGACGAATTTCTCGCGACGCCGAAAAAAGTCGGGAATCGACGACACGTTTGGAACCAGTACGTTATTCGCGTTTTCAATGGAAAACGGGACGAATTGCGCGCTTTCTTAGCGGAAAAGAAAATCGGAACGGATATTTATTATCCGCTCGGGTTGCACGAGCAAGAGTGCTTCGCTTACCTCGGTTATAAGCCGAGCGACCTTCCCGAAACGCGCAAAGCCGCCGACGAAGTTCTCGCGTTGCCGATTTTCCCGGAACTCCGTCCGGAAGAGCAAGAATATTTGGTCGCGAGCGTCGCCGAGTTCTTTAAAAAATAAAAAGCGCGCGCCGATGAAAACGAAGCCGAACGAACGCTTGCGTCGGCGATAAGGAGCGCGACGAATCAACCGATTTTAACGTCTGAAACGAAAACGAAGTCGTTAAAATCGGTTGATTTTTTCTTGTCGTCTCAAACGGAACGCTCTTAAAATCGACATAAACGGAAAAAAGAGAAAAAAAGTTAAATTTTAAAGCGAAACGGGTCGAAAATAACCAACGCGGGACGTTTTTTCGTCGACGGACGGCGATAAGAGCGACTTGCTTTTCTTTTGACTTTTCGACGTGGAAGGACCGATCGCGATGACGCAACAAAACGACGCCGCCGAGCGCGCGCAAAACGTTAACGAGCCGTTCGACGCGGCGACCGACGTCGCCGACGAATCGTTTGCGCAAGAATGGCTTAACGCCGAAGGAATCGGAAACGCGGAAGAGGCGCCCGTCGCGCCGCGTTCCCAAGTCGTCGCGACGCTTCCCGATTGGACGACGTTTTCGAATCGAACCGACGAGCGGCGCGAACGTTGGGATTGGCGCGAAATTTTGAGCGGCGGCGTATTGCGAACTTCGAGCGTCGCGTTGGCGGCGTTTGGATTGGGCGTTTTTTGCGCGACCGGTTGGCGAGGCGACGAAACGGCGGCGGTCGACGCGGAGATTGTCGCGAACGAAACGGAATTGCGGAACGAAAACGCGGATTCGTTTGAAAACGCGGCTGACGAAACAAGTCTCGGCGCGTTGGCGACGATCGATTCGACGACTTTGCGAAGCGAGCCGAACGCGAAGAGCGGAGAATTTGGCGCGCAACCGAACGCGGCGGAAAACGGGGCGGTTTCGGTAAATTGGGGGATTAACGTCGCGTCGACGAAAAACGACGGTTCCGCAAACGTTAACGATTCTGCGGACGCGGGCGCCGGGAATTGGGAAGATTCGGCGAACGCGAGTTGGGCGACCGACTCGAATTGGCGGCGCGGCGTCGATTTTCAACGCGATTTGGAAGCGTCGGCGAATTTGACGACGAACGCGGAGCGTTTTCCGACCTGGAACGATCTTGAAGCGAACGCAAACGCGCCGACGGTCGCGACGAACGGAGGGGGTGCGTTGAATAGCGCGGCGTTTCCGGTCGCGTCGAACGGGGGATTCGCGTCGGATAGGGCGGCGTTTTCGAACGCGACGAACGGAGGGATTGCGCCGGATAGCGCGGCGTTTCCGAACGCGGCGAACGGAGGGATTACGCTGGATAGCGCGGCGTTTCCGGTTGCGTCGAACGGAGGGATTGCGCCGGATAGCGCGGCGTTTCCGGTTGCGTCGAACGGAGGGATTACGCCGGATAGCGCGGCGTTTCCGGTTGCGTCGAACGGGGGATTCGCGTCGGATAGCGCGGCGTTTCCGGTTGCGACGAACGGAGGGGGTGCGCAAGGCGAGACGACCCTTCCCGGCGTCGGCGGTTATGCCGCTTATAACAATAACGCGGATTATCGAAACGCCGACGTCGCGAATTTAACCGGCGTCGCGCCTCAATTCGCTGGAAATTCGCAAAATTCCGGTTATAATCAAGTTAACGGCTCCGAAAATTTTGCCGATCGGGCGACTGTTTTGAGCCCGATCGCGCCGATCCCGACTCCGAATTACGCGCCGGTCGCTTCGGCTCCGGCTCCGAATTACGTCTCGGTCGCTTCGACTCCGGCTCCGAATTACGCGCCGGTCGCTTCGACTCCGGCTCCGAATTACGCCTCGGTCGCGCCGACCCCGGCTCCGAGTTACGACGCTTCGGGCGCCGTCGCGGAACCGTCGCGAGCGATGGTCGCGCAAGTTCCGAACGAAAGCGCGCCGGTCGGGTCGCCGAACGTTCCGGTCGCCAACCCGAATTTGCGTTGGTAATTAGCGTTGTTGAGGCGTTGAAACGCTAAATGGAGCGCCGGAGCGGGAGCAACGCGGAAGGCGTCGAGCGTCGCGCAAATTCCGGACGAAAGCGCGCCGGTCGGGTCGCCGACCGTTCCGGTCGCCAACCCGAATTTGCGTTGGTAATTAGCGTTGTTGAGACGTTGGAGCGCTAAATGGAGCGCCGGAGCGGGAGCAACGCGGAAGTCGTCGAGCGTCGCGCAAATTCCGGACGAAAGCGCGCCGGTCGGGTCGCCGACCGTTCCAGTCGCCAACCCGAATTTGCGTTGGTAATTAGCGTTGTTGAGACGTTGGGACGCTAAATGGAGCGCCGGGGCGGGAATAACGCGGAAGTCGTCGAGCGTCGCGAAAGGTCGCGGCGCTTTTCGGCGTTTCTTGCGTTTCCTTGAAGGCGGAAGGCGGTTGCGAGAAAGGTTGCGGAACGGGACGGTTGCGCGGAACGCAATGTTTGCGTAAAATTTAACGATTAACTAAAACGGCTCCGGCGAGGCGCCGAACTGAGAACGCGAAGGAACGAGACGATGAAATACTCTTTAGTTTTATTTGCCGTCGGATACCTCGGGTTGATGGCGAATCTTTGGTTGATGGGGAACGACGCGCCGAAGGAGGCGACGGTCGCGCCGCCGGTTGCGAAAACGGTCGTTCTCGAGTTGCCTTCCGGCGAAGGGAACCCGCGAAACAGCGAAGGCGCTTTCGTTCGGTTGGAAACGGGGGAAATTCTTTACGTTTATACGCATTATTACGGAAATTCCGGCGACGATCACGCGTCGGCGCGCCTTATGAGTCGCGTTTCGAAGGACGGCGGCGTTACTTGGTCGGAAGAGGACGAACTCGTTTTGGAAAACGAAGGAAAGCTGAACGTAATGTCGGTTTCGCTCCTGCGCCTCCGCGACCGTTCGATCGCGCTCTTTTACTTGGTGAAGGAACACGCCGGAGACTGCCGCCCTTACGTTCGATTCTCGTATGACGAAGGGAAGACTTGGACCGAACGCGTCCAAATGATCAAGGAAGAGACGTACAACGTTCTCAATAACGACCGCGTCGTTCAGTTGGCGAACGGGCGGCTCTTGGCGCCGATCGCTCGACACGCGTATCGCGGCGGCGACGTGTACAATTACGAGAGCAAAGCGACTGTTTTCTGTTTGATTTCCGACGACGGCGGGCGGCGTTGGAAGAAGAGCGACCTCGTTCCGAACGCGAAAAACATTATGTACCAAGAGCCGGGCGTCGTCGAGTTGGCGGACGGGCGGCTCCTGATGACGTTGCGCAACGCGAGCGGGCGGCAGTATTTCTGTTACTCGACCGACGGCGGCGTTACTTGGAGCGACTCCGAACCGTCGCCGCTCGTTTCGCCGACGTCGCCCGCCGTTATCAAGCGCGAGCCGGGCGGAGACAACCTGATCGCCGTTTGGAACGAGTCGCCGAACGCGCGCAACCCGTTGACGATCGGGATTTTATCGCCGGACGGCCAAACGATTTTGACGAAGAAAACGCTCGACCGCTCCGCCGAAGGGGAGTTGCGCGGGTTCTGTTATCCGGCGTTGCACTTCGTCGACCCGGAGACGTTCCTCGTCGGGTATTGTTGCGGACGGTCGCCTTGGGGGCTGAACGCGTCGCGAGTGTCGCTCGTTCGTTTCGACGATTTGAAGCGGAATCAATAATTTTAACGTTTTGGCCGTTTTAGACGATTAGACGCTTTAAGGCGGTTGTGTAAAATAAGAGACGCCGCGAACTTGGGAAAGCCCGGTTCGCGGCGTTTTTTTGTTGGGAAAAGAGGAGAGTTTGGATTGAGAGGATTGAGAGGATTGAGAAGTTGAGAAGTTGAGAAGTTGAGAAGTTGAGAAGTTGAGAAGTTGAGAAGTTGAGAAGTTGAGAAGTTGAGAAGTTGAGAAGTTGAGAAGTTGAGAAGTTGAGAAGTTGAGAAGTTGAGAAGTTG
>JAFSDX010000211.1 GCA_017436025.1 Thermoguttaceae bacterium | reverse complement strand
TTTTGACGACGCTCGACCCGGCGCCGTCCCAACCGCAAGGAGTCCGCTATGTTCGATTCCGTCGCCGTCGTCGGAGCCACCGGAGCCGTCGGAACGCTCGCTGTTCGCATGCTTCAAGAACGCAAGTTCCCGTACAAGAAAATGAAGTTCTTGGCGTCGCAACGCAGCGTCGGCAAAGAGATTATGTTCAACGGCGCGCCGATCAAGGTCGAGTTGCTTTGCCCGGAAGCGTTCGACGACGTCGATCTCGTCATCGCCAGCACGCCGGACGACGTCGCTCGCGACTTCATTCCGGAAGCTCGCAAACGCGCTAAGATCGTCGTCGACGAAAGCGGTTACTGGCGTATGTATCCGGACGTTCCGCTTATCATTCCGGAAGTCAACGCCGAAGATATTCGCAAACATAAGGGCCTCGTTTCGAGCCCGAACTGCTCGACGACGCAACTGGTCGTCGCGTTGAAACCGCTGCACGATTACGCTCGCGTCCGCCGCGTTATCGTCAGCACCTACCAAGCGACGAGCGGCGCCGGACTCCCGGGGAATCGCGACCTCGTTTCGACGTCGAAGGCTTGGCTCGAAGGCGAAACGTACCGCGAATGTGAAACGGAAGCCTTCCCGTATCCGATCGGGTTCAACTGCATTCCGCAAATCGGCGGCGCCAAGGAACGCGGCTACACGTCGGAAGAGCTGAAACTTCTGCACGAAACGCGCAAAATTTTGGGCGACTCCGCGATTCAAGTCTGTCCGACGGCCGTCCGCGTTCCGGTCGCGAACTGCCACTCGGAAAGCGTCGTCGTCGAGACGGAGCGCAAAATTTCGGTCGAAAAGGCCCGCGAACTCTTCGCCGCCGCGCCGGGCGTCGTCTTGATGGACGACCTCTCGAAGAAAGAGTATCCGACGCCGTATCATTGCCACGACACGGACGACGTTTACGTCGGTCGCATTCGCGAAGATATGACGACCGCGAACTCGCTCGCGTTCTGGTGCGTCAGCGACAACCTCCGCAAGGGCGCCGCGACGAACGCCGTTCAAATCGCCGAATGGATTCAAAAGAACCTCTAATCGGTCGACGCTAACAATCGGCGGTTTCGCGACTTAACGCCGATTCGACCGCCGCCGAACGCGACCGCGTTTTCCCAACGAGGAGACGCGGTCGCGTCGTTTCTTGGCGACCGTCCGCCGCTTTCCGTCGCCATTCGCCGTAATCGCCGCCAACGGCCCAACTTTTCCAACCTTCCCAACGTCGCGAACAAGCGCGACTTCCCCAATCTTCCCAACCGACGCCGATAAACGCCCAACTCCCCCAACTCCCCCAACTCCCCCAATTCCCCAAGCGCCGAACGAGTCCCCGTTAAAATAGCGAAACCGCGTAAAAAACGCCGACTCGCCGGAAAAAGCGGGCGTCGCGAAAAATCGCCGTATACAAAGGGCGGAAAATTTCGTATAATCGGGCGCCGTCGGAGCGTCGCGCGCCGACCGAACCGTTTTCATTTCGCGTTTTTCGTTTGTCGTTTTTATGCCGCGCTTTTCCTTTCAACCGCTCGGCGACAGCTGGACGCTCGTCGCCGTTTTACTTGCCGCGCTGGTCGCCGGACTCGTCGTTTTCCGTCCGAACGACGCGACGCTTTCGCGCTTTCGCCGCCGCGTTACGTTGACGCTCCGCTTGACGCTCGTCGCGATTTTCGCCGTTCTTTTCGCGCGACCGTCCGTCGTAAGGGTCGAGAAAGAAGAACTTCCGGCGTCGTTCGTTTTCCTTTGCGACCTTTCGGAGAGTATGTCGATTCGCGACGAAACCGACGGAGCGAGCCGGTTCGAGACGATGAAAACCGGGTTCGCCGCCGTTCAAGACCGACTCCGCGACCTTTCGGAGCGGTTCGACGTTCGCGTTTTCGGCTTTGGCGACGCGACCGAAGAACTCGAACTCGTCGACGGCGCCGTCCGTTTTCCCGACGCGCCGACCGGTTCCGAAACGCCGCTCGGGGACGCGCTCGCCGAAACGCTCCGAACGACCGCCGGAAGTCGAACGCTCGGCGTCGCCGTTATTTCGGACGGAACGCAACGAACGAAAGACGCCGAATCGCCGTCGCCGCAAGACGTCGCGCTCCGTTGGCGGGACGCGGAACGCCCGATCTTCGCCGTTCCGCTCGGCTCCGCTGAGGGCTCCCCGACGACGCGCGACGTCGCCGTTCTCGACCTGCGCTCGAACGACCGCGTTTTTCTCGGGAACGAGCTGACCGTCTCCGGGCAGGTTCGCGTTCTCGGGCTCGCCGGGCAAAAAATCCCGCTCGCGCTGTCGCTCGAAACGTCGCCGGGCAAGATGGAAGTCGTCGACTCGACGGAACTTGCGCCGACCTCGAACGACGCGACGCTCTCGTATCGCTTCGTTTGCGCCCCGAAAACCGCCGGCCAATGGAAGCTGCGCGTCGCCGCGACGCCGCAAGACGGAGAACTCGCCGACTCGAACAACGAACTCGGCGCGTTCGTCGCCGCGATCGACGGCGGCCTCGACGTTCTATACATCGAAGGGACAAGGCGTTACGAGCAAAACTTCGTCCGCGCCGCGCTCGACGAAGCGTCCGACGTCCGCGTCCGATATTGGCGCCCGTCGACCGCCGCGTTGGTCGCTCGCCTTCCCGACGCGACCGAAGCGGAGCGGGTCGCCGCCTTGACGCGTTCGCGAAAATCGCTGCTCGAAACGTTTTTTAAACCCGGAAAATACGCCGCTTACGTCTTGGGCGACGTCGACGCGGCGGCGTTTCAGCCGAACGAATTGAAAGCGCTCGCCGAACTCGTCGAGAACGGAACCGGACTCGTCGTTCTCGCGGGCGAACGTTCGCTCGGCGCGGGCGGATACGCCGAAACGCCGCTGGCCGACGTTTTCCCGGTCGCGACGCGAAGCGCCGACCGTTTGCCGCTCGACTCCGACCTCGCCGACTTTGACGCCGCGTCGCCGGAATCGCAGAAACTCCGATTCGACGGGGAGTTCCGCGTCGCGCCCGTCGCTCGCTCGGGGAGACCGGACTTCGTCGCGCAGTTGAACCTCGACCCGAAAAAGAACGCCGAAAGTTGGGCGAAGCTCCCGCCGCTGTCGAGCGTTTACCGCGTCGGTTCCCCCAAGCCGGGCGCGACGACCGCCCTTGTCGCAAGCGGTTCGCTCTCCCAAGGCGGCGCATCTAAAGACTTGCCGCTTCTCGTTTTGAACCGTTTCGGCGACGGGCGCGTCGCGACGCTGGCAACCGACTCGACTTGGCGTTGGCGGATGCGCGGTTTTGAAGACGAACATCGCAAGTTTTGGCGTCAGTTGCTTTTATGGACGGCGAAAATGGACGAGTTACTCGAAGGCGAACTTGCGGTCGAACTCGAACGCAACCGGTTCGCGCCGGGGGAAAACGTCGATTTCCGCGTCGTTTACCGCCCGAAAGAAGGCGAAGATTTGTCGAAATTGAAAGCGAAAGCGACCGTCGTCGGGCCGGACGGTTCGCGAACCGACGTCGAACTCGCCGACGCAAACGGCGTTTGGGCCGGAACTTATCGCGGCGCCGGAACGGTCGACGTCGGCGATTACCGCGTCGAAGCGTCGGTTCTTTCGTCGACCGGAACGCCGCTCCAAAGCGCGCAAGCTCGTTTTTTGACGTTCGCGCAAAATTTGGAACTCGACGAACCGGCCGCGTCGCCGTCGACGCTCGAAAACCTCGCGTCGACGACCGACGGGAAAACGTTGCAGGTCGACGAGTTAGCGTCGTTTCTCGACGAGTTGGCGCAAAAGCGCGCGACGGTCGCCGACTTCCGCGAAGTCAAGCGGTCGCTTTACGATACCTGGGCGATTTTCGCGCTCTTCGCCGGACTCCTAATCGCCGACTGGGCCCTGCGCAAACGTTGGGGCGCCGCGTAACGCCGGCTCGCAAATTTCAAGGAGCGCGAAGCGAGTCGCTCAATCCTTGCCGACGCCGCAAGGAATGCAAACGCGGCGGCGCGCGCCTTTCAACCGATCAAGAAACGCAAACGCCCGACGCCGCTCTTGCGAACGGTTTCGGGCGTTTTCAACGTTAAAATTTAACGTTTAGGAAAACCGGGCGACTAAAGAACGCCGCCGCCGTTGTCCGCCTTGTCGCGAACCGCTTCGCCGACGTCGACTTTCAAGTCGTTCGTCCCTTCGACGACTTCGACTTCAAGCGGCGTCGTGCCGACCAAGCGATACTCTTCGGCGACGACGAAGAACTCTTCGTAAGTCGCGCCGCTGTCGACGTATTCTTGGTAAATCCGCGCCGATTCGGCGTCGATCGGGCTCGGCGGAGGAGGCGTTCCCTCGCCGACCGTCTTCGCGACCGCGACCTTGAACTTGCCGGTCGGGGCGCCCTTGTATTGCCCGTGCGTAACGATCGTCGCGACGCCTTTGGCGTCGGTCGTACCGCCGCTCGTCCACTTGATCGATTCGTCGACCGGTTTCAGCGAAACCATCGCGCCCTCAAGCGGTTTGCCGTCTTGAATCACCGTGATCGTCGTCGGATTCAACTTCGGCATACCGTCCGGAAGTTTCGGGCCGCAACCGACCGCCGACGCGAGCGCCGCCAACGCGAACGCGCTCCCAAGAAGAATTCGTTTCATTATTTCCGCCTTTCTCGACGACGCGCAAACGCCGCCGTTGTTCGACTTAGAATTCGCCACGGAACGCCGTCGAAACCGCCGACGCTCCGCGTCCAATTTTCGCTAAACGCTAAAACGACGTCGTTTCGGTCGCGCCGCCGGACGGGGCGCCCGTCGCGCCCCAAACGCCGCGCCGTTCGCCGAAACGCCGTTAAACCTTAGCAAATCGCTAAAATCACATCGTTTCGGTTTCGCCGCCCGCCGGGGTGCCCATCGCGCCCCAAACGCCGTAGGGGCTCTTGCCGGTGCATTGCGTCGAGGTCGCGCTCAAGTTGCCGCAGTCGATCGTTTCGCTGACGAAGCGGACGGAACCGTCGGCCATCGCGCAGTTGACGCCGCCGGAGTGATAGCTGTTCGGCGGATAAATCGCGCCCCATGGACCGGCGGACGAAGCGAGACAGCTCGGCGCGTTCGGCGGAAGAACGGTGTGGAAACCGTTCCAGCCGCGCCCGTCTTGGAAGAAGTTGCCGCGCCAAGTGTCGCACGTCGAGACCAATTGCGTCGGGTCGTCGGCTTTGCGGGCGTTGTTCATGCAGACGTCCGGGTGGCATTCGAGGTCGCCGGTGTAGAAAGAGGAAACGGTGGCGGAACCGCCCTTAACCGCGCTCGACCAATAGCCTTCCGGCGCGCTGGCCGATTCGCTGACCGCGACGGTGTTCGACGTGCCGTCGGTGCAAGCGGCGTAAGTCTTCCAGTGTTCTTGGTGGAAGAGCCCGCGCGTGTGGCATTTTTTCGTCGAAACGTTGATGTAGTTCGGGTGGTTGTACGGCGCGTCGAGTTTGCTCGTGCCGTCGCCGAGGGAGTACATCACGTTGACGCGAGCGTTGCTAGCGTGAACGGACGGTTGCATCCCGTTCGGTTCGGACGGGCAGATGATCGTCGTGATCGGGTTTTGGTAAACGTCGGAGCCGAAGAAGCCGCCGCCCCAAAGGTCGATTTCGCCTTTGTGCGTTTTCTTGTCGAGGTCCATAATTCGGTCGTAACGCGCCGTTTCTTCCATAAACGGAAGGAGCGGAATCGTAACGCTAAGCGGCGCGTAGTTGTCCCAACCGAACGCCGAGAATTGCGACATCGTGGGAAGCGCGTTGTAAGCGTCGTGATAGTTTTGGAGCGCCAAACCGACTTGTTTCAAGTGGTTCGTGCATTGCATGCGGCGCGCCGCTTCGCGAGCCGCTTGAACCGCCGGGAGAAGAAGCCCGATGAGAATACCGATGATCGCGATGACGACCAGCAGTTCAACGAGAGTGAAGCCGTATAATCCCCCCCCCCGGTACATTTTAACATTCGTTCTCATAATTACACCTCGTAAAGTAAAAAATTATCGCTTCGACGCGCCGTTCCAACGGTCTGCCTCAACGACGCGCCGACATTTCGTTACCTGCGATTATAAAAAGAAAAAGCGCCCGCGTCAAGAAACCGCAGTCCCCAACGCCAAGATTTTCAAAAAATTTCCCAATTTCGGGAGCGCACATTCGATTTACATTACGTCGCTTAACATTTTTGCGTTAAAATAGGAGAAACAAAGAAAATAGAGAACGCCGTCCGCCAAGAAAAAAACGCGGCCCCGACCGTCCGTTTCGACGTTCGGAGCCGCGTTTTGCGTTCGTTCGCTTCCGATTTTAACGATTAAGCAAGTCTTTTGACGAAATACGACCGATAAACCGGCGCTTCGTTGAGGCGCGTGCGGCGTTCGAAGTGCGTCAAATAGTCGAGATCGTTCTCGGCTTTACGCTCCGGAACGTCGAACGGCCCGGCCAAGCTCGACGAGAGCTTAATCGTTTCGACGCCGCTCTTAAAATACTCTTCGACGTCGGTCCAAAAGTGCAGTTTCCCGCCGACGACCAAGCGTTCTTCGATCATTCGGATAACGTCCGGGCGAACGATGCGGCGTTTGCGGTGCGCCTTTTTCCACCAAGGGTCCGGGAAGTAAATATGCGCCCCGACGAGCGAGTTCAACGGGATAATATCGCGCAAGACCCGCGCCGCGTCCGCCGAGAACATAACGCCGTTCGGGGTATTTTGCTTCGCTAAGCGGGACGCCGACGTCAACGCGTACCGGTACGCCAACTCGACGCCGATGAAGTTGCGCTCCGGCGAACGCTTCGTCGCCGCCGCGATGAAAAGGCCCTTGCCGGAACCGATTTCCAACTCCGTCGGCGCGACGCGACCGAAAAGACGCTCCGAAAGCGCTTCGAAACTCATTCCGGCGAAAGCGTCGTAACCTTGCGCGCGGACGCCCTCCGCTCCGAACAGCTCCGCCGTTTCGGCTTCGTAAGGCCCCTGCTCGGCGTACTCGTCGAGAAGCGGAATAAAATAACGCGAAAGTTCGAGACTTCCCTTAATTTTCGGCAAGGAACGACGGCCCATCCGACGCAAACTCCCTATTTTATACTCTTTTTAACGCTCGACGCTTCGTTTGACGACGTCTTACCGCCGTCAAACTCCCCGCAAATCGCCCTACTTCTCAACCGTTTCGACGGCGCTCGCCGACTCGATCGGGAGCGGAACGCCCTTCAACACGCCTTCGCAAACAATATCGTCGCCGACGAGGCACATAAAGCGCGCAGTAATCAAAATTTTGCGCCACTTAACCATTTCCGACTGAATAATAAGTCGGTCGCCGGGACGCACCATCCCGCGGAACTTCACCTCTTCGAGGCCGGCAAAGCCCATCACGGCGCCGTTGAACATATTGTGCTTCGTTACGAAGTAGCTCGCCATCTGCGCGGCGCACTCGCACATCACGACGCCGGGCGTCAACGGGAAATCCGGCATATGCCCGCGAACCCAAAATTCGTCCGGGGTCATGTCCTTATAACCGACGCATTTCTTTTCGTCGAAATTGTCGTAAAGAATCGCCGTCAGTTGCTCCATTTCGAAACGCTGGCGATTGTACTTGCGAATTTCGTCGAGCGACGCGATCGGCGCGTTTACGTCGTACAACGATTCGTCGACGATAAGCGGTTTCTTAGCCATCGAACGCCTCCTGCTTTTTACAACGACGGGCAAAACGGTCGTTCCGCTTTCCGTCGTTTCTCTATTTCCTCTATTTTCCCGACTCGCCGCGTTCCGCCGTCCGCTATAACGACAAAAGCGCGAAGAGCGTTAAAAAACGCCATTCGCGCTTTGTTGCGAACGTTGCCCGAACGCGTTTTCGACCGAAATCGAAACCGCTATCAGGTCTTGACCAATCGGCGCTTGGCGCGACGCGCTTTCGCGTTGGCCGGACGTTTGCCGTGATTCGCCTTTTTAAGACCTCTACCCGGTTTAGCCATGTTAATCTCCTTAAATATGCTCGAATCGCTCTTCCTGAAACCAAGAAGACTGGAAACGCGGGCGAGCGTCGAAGGCGGCGCCGCCGGACGCCTCGAATCGCCAAAACGGCGACAGGGGGCGGGTTCGTTCCTTAAAAAAATACTTTGCCCTTCATTATAGCGCCGACGTTCGCCTTGAAAAGGGGGGAACGCGCCCTCTTTTCCCTTCTTTTTTTATTTTTTTCTCTCAAACGCTTCCGACGTTCGCTTTTTCAAGCGGTCGCGCTCCGCCGATTTTCGCCGTTTTCTCCATTTTAACGTCGACGACGTTCAAGGTCGCTCGACGGCGGTCATTTGGTCGGCGTCGGCAACCCCATTTCGCGCATCAGGAGCTGCAAGTCGGCCCAAGCGTCCTTTTTAGCGGGCGGATTGCGCAACAAATACGCCGGGTGATAAGTGCAAACGACCTTCATTCCGCGGTAGTCGTGAACTTTTCCGCGCAGGCGCCCGATCGGAACGTCGACGCCGAGCAGATTTTTCGCCGCGATCGAGCCGAGACAGCAGATAAATTTCGGGCGAACGACGTCGAGCGTCGCGTCGAGGAACGGTCGGCAGGCCGCCGCTTCGTCCGGACGCGGATTGCGGTTTTGCGGCGGTCGGCAGCGGACGACGTTGCAGATGAAGACCGAGTCGCGCGGGATTCCCATCCCCTTTTCGATCATATCGGTCAAAAGTTTGCCGCTGCGTCCGACGAACGGGAGCCCTTGCGCGTCTTCGTCCGCGCCCGGGCCCTCGCCGACGAAAACGAGTTCCGACGTCGGGTTTCCGCTCCCGAAAACCGTTTGCGTTCGACTCGCCGCCAACTCGGCGCAACGCGCGCACCGAGCGACGTCGGCGCAGATAACGCGAAGTCGCTCCGTTCGGTCGTCAAACTCCGGAGCGTTCGAATCGCCGGTCGGTTCGAAAACGCGAAACGGCGCGCTCTTTGTCGGCGCGGCGAACGCGGCGCCCTCTTCGCTCGACGTTTTCAACGATTCGGGACGCGAAGTCGACGTCGCGTTTCGCCCCGCTTGCGCCGTCGCGACATTTTCCGCAATTTGCGTTTTTTTCGCGTCTTGTCTATTCTGTTTTTTCATTCCGTTTTGTCCCGATCGTCCGCCGCGAGCGCCGCCGACGTAAAAATCTTGGACGCCCGCTCGACTCAAATCTTCGAGGTACTCGTAAAGATAGCGCGTCGTCGACGTTTTCGACAACTTTTCCGGTTCCATCGCCTTCGCTCCGTCGCGGCCGTTTCGACTCGATTTTGTCAAAATTTTGCCAATATTATTAATAGACGTTATTAATAAGCGCGGCGCAAGTCGAAGAAACGGCGCCTTCGTCCGCTCGCGCCCCTTTATTATACGTCGCGACGCGCAAATTCCAACGGGGGTTCCAAAGGCGTTTTCTTTTTTCGCCCTTTCCGTTCGCCGACGACGCTTCGCCAAGAAACGCGAAAAGCGGAACGTCTCCGCTCCGCTTTTCCCCTTTTTTTCGTTCAAGCTCGCTTTGCCGACGTTAGCGTTGCAAGCTAACTTCAAAATCGGCGGCGGTTTTCTCGCGAACGACTCGGCGAGTCGCGGTCGCGGTTCCGTCGACGGCGAGCGCGCAAACGGCGTCGGCGTCGTTTTCCGAAGCGGCGTTTTCGCGTCGAATCGCTTCGTAAATTTCTTGACGATGGACGGGAACGGTCGACGGCGCCTCGATCCCGAGCCGAATGCGATCGCCTCGAACGTCGACGATCGTAACGACGATATCGTCCCCAATGTAGATGCTTTGATCTTTATATCTTGACAACACAAGCATTTATGCCAACTCCTTCTAACGATGCGGTATCCGTTCCTCGAAAGCGATTCCTTTGCCTCAATTCGCTTTCGCAGCTTGTCGACTCGTCGCCGAGCGACCGTCGCGCGATCTTTCCTGAAACCTTAACGTTTTTCTGTTTCGTCGTTCATTTTCAACGTCGATCATTGAAAACCGAAACCGTTAAGTTGCGCGTCGGGCGTTCGTCCGAGTAAATTCGGCGCCGACTCTTAAGTTCGCCGTCCTTATCTTTGTCGCAAAAATTGCGACGCGCCGTTATTTTGGGGCGGAAAGGCGGCTCGTCCTCGTCGTCGACGCGGCGCTTCGAAGCGTTGAAACGCAACGCTCGCGCCTCGCGGCGTCTTCGGCTTCCGACTTTAATACGCAAACGCTTCCGGACGCTTGAAACAAAATCGAGTTTCAACGCGTTTTTTCCCGAAATCGCCCGACGACGAACGCCGGTTTTAGCGATTTCAACGTTTGCAACGCCAATTTCGGCGACGCTTGCCGCGTCGCTCCGTTTTAAGCGTTAGAAAGGCGAGTCGAAGCCGCTCCGTTCCCGGAGATTCCCGACGCGACCTCCGCCCGACGTTTTCCTCCTTAAATTGCCGAACGAAGCGCCGCGATCTCGTCCGTCGTTCGACGTCAACCGCGTCGACGGCGGAAAATCGCGCCTTTCTTAGGAGAGTAAATCGACCCGTCCTTCAAGTAGAGATTATAAAAATGCCCGTTTCGCGCTTAAATATCGCGGTTCGCCGCCCATTTGGGAGCGACGTAACGCAAGCGCCGATTATTCCGTCTTCGCCGGTCAAAACGGTCTTGCGCAACCCGACGATAAAACAAGCGTCAAACGCTCGATTTTCGTTTTATTCCAAAAAACGCGAATTTTCCGTCGAAATTAGACTCCGACGCAACCGACGGCGCGTTCCGCCTATTTTTTCAGTCCCGCCCGATCCTAACAACCGCTTCAACCGCTACTTCTCTCGCAACCTTCCCAATTTTAATAAAATATTAAAGAAAACGCGCCAAAAGAGTTAAGAAAACCTTGCAAAAGCTCCTCGCTTTTACATAATTGAAATAGACGTTCGTTTCGCCCCCCTAAACGGCGTCGCGGCCAAACCGAACGTTAAAATCAACTCTTTCGTTTTTATCGATTCATTTATCGGAGTTTTTATGTCGAAACCTTCCCGTCGCTCTCGTTTCTTCGCGCCTCTTCGTCGCGTCGCGACGCTCTCGCTTTTATGCGCGGCGTTCGGCGGCTTCGTCGGCTGCTCCGGCGGCGCCAATCCGTTTTGTTGCGATTCGAAAGAAAAAGAACAAATCGACCAAAACTTAGAACGCGCTCAAAGTCTCGACGAAAACGAAAAAGACGCGGAGTCGACCGAAGAAAAAATCGACGAACAAGAACAAGAAAAAGAGAAAAAGACGATTCAAGCGAATATTTTGCAAACGGACGGTTCCGGCGACGCTCCGCAAACCGCCGTCGCGACGGCCCCCCCGAAAACGTTCGTTCAAGAACCGCAAGAGGTTCCCGTTACCGCTTCGACGAGCGCCGCCGCGCAAGAGACGTCCGCTTTGAACGTCGACGCGACCGGTCTTCTCCAAGCCCCCGTTCTCCCCTCGACCTCCTCGACGCCGCAACCCGCGCGCCCCGCTTCTTCCGCCGCGTCGGAAAGCTCGAACGACTCGAACGTCGCGCCGAAAGCGCCGGAAGAGCCGAAAACGAACGAAACGAACGAAGCGCCCGAAAAAACCGACGCCGCCGTCTCCGACGTTCCCGAGTCGCCCGCGCTGTCGGACGCTCCGAACGCCGAAAAAACGGAACAAACGTCGAACGAAAGTAAAGACGCGCAAAATAAGCAAAATACGCAAGACGAACCGTCGACGCAAAACGCCGAAACCGCGCAAGAATCGTCGGAAGCCCAAGAGGAAAAAAAAGCCGAAACGCCAACGCCGGTTAACGCCGCGCGTTCGTCGCGTCGCGGCGGCCCGCAACGCGCGGCGACGCGTCAAATCGCTCAACGCGCCGACGCTCGACCGGTCGCCGTCCCGCAAACGCGCGCCGCCTCGACGCTCCCCGCTTCGACTTCGAACGAAGCGAACGCCGGTTCGTCCGCCGTTAGCTTTCGAACGCGAGCCGTCGTTCGAGTCGCCGCTTCGAGCGCGACTGCAAACGACGAAACGCCGATCGTTAGCTTCCGAACGCGCGTCGTCGTTCCTTAATCGCCCCGTTCGACGCAAACTTCGTTTCGGCGCGCCTCTCGTTCATCTTCGCGGGGCCGCCGAAACGTCGAGAACGCCGCCGAACTCGCCCTCTTCCAAAACGCTCCGCAAAAACGTCGCGTACTGCGCAAAGCAATGTCGCGACGCTTCCATCGCCTTCGCCGCTAAGTCGGCGGAGAGCGGAAATTTTACCCAAAGCGCCTTATTTCCCAATAAAGCCGCCGCCGAAGCCGCGTTTTCGCCCAACTCCAGCCAAAATTCCTCGTCGCCGGAAACTTGGCAGTCGACGTAATTTTCCCATTTTCTCTCCGCGCCGGTCAAACCTAAAGGTCGTTTTCCCTCCGCCGTTCGATACGCGTACTTCAGGACGCGATCCGCCGCCGCGAAAAAGTTGCCGAGCGGAGCGAGAACGCCTCGCGTCGCCGCTCCGAGTTCCGGGTCGTCCGCGTCGATCGCCGCGCCCAACAAAAACGCCGCGCCGAACGGCGATTCTCCGTTTCGAACCCGTCGCGCCAACGCTCGAACCGTCGCCCGAGCGCCGAGCGAATGCCCGACGAGCGCGATTTTCGCCGGATCGGTCGGCAAAGTCGCCGCAAATTGCGCAAACGCTTCGACGCCGTCTCCGTCGACGTACTCGCGCGCCGTCTTCCAAGGAACGTTCGACGGCCAACGATACCGGTCGAAGATCGCTCGCGGAAAAATCGGACGCAAAATCTCGACGATCTCGTCGCAAGACGCGTCCGCCGACTGCCAGCCGGGACAAAGAACGACCCGCTCGACCTCCGCCAAACGCCGCGTCGTTCCCGCGAAAAGCTCGCGCGCCGCCTTCGTTCGCTCCCAACGTCGGAAGGTTCGCGTCTCGGCGGCGAACGCCTTCAACGCGGCGGCGACGACGAAAAGATCGTCGCAGAGTCCCAAACCCGGAATCCAGTCGAAAATCGCGTCGACCGGCGCGACGCAATAGAGCGCGGCGGCGGTCAGCGCGACGAGCGTTTTCTTCGAGAAACCGCGATATTCGCCGCCAAACGTCGCTTTCAGCGCGCGAAAAAGCGTCTTAACGCCGTCGAACGCGGCGCCGCCCGTTCGAGTCGCGAAACTTTTCGACGACGCGAATTTTTCGAGCCAGTTGTTGAAATTCGCGACGACGGAACGCGCTTCCGCCGGATTCGCCAAGACGTTTTCCGCCTCGCCTTTTTTCGCTTCCCAAATTCGGGCCGCGCTTCGTTTTTTCTCGTCGTTCAGCGCGCCGGTCGTTTCGCGCTCGTCGTTCGTTTCGGCGTTTCGGCAACTTTCGACGTTCTCTCTCGCGACGCGACCCGCTTGCGCCAACGCCCGCCAAGGCGCGCGCGCCGCCTTTTTTTTCTCGTTTCCGTTTCCCTTAATTTCCAAGACGCTTTTCCCCCGCTTTTGCGACTCGTCGCCCCGTTCTTCACATTTTCCCTATATTAACGCAAAAAACGCCGGGAAACGGCCCGTTTTCGTTTCAAACGAACCGCTTTCGGCGTTCTTTACGTTCGCTTTCGCTAACCGCGCTTCCTTACGTCGGCGCGATCAAGCGTTCGAAACTCACTCGACGGAAATCGCGCCGGTCGGGCAAGCGTCGACGCAAGCGCCGCAACCGGCGCAATCGTCGTTAACGACGGCGACGTCTTGAACTTCGATCGCGTTGCACGGGCAGGCGTCGACGCAGGCGCCGCAAGCGACGCAAGATTCGGCATTAACAATAGCGGCCATTTCAGCTCTCCTAAAGTAAATTTGTCAAAAAATGAACGTCGACAAAAAAAACGCCCGAAAACGCGCGCTCCTTTTCTCGACGTCGGAATTTTCTTTCGAACGGTCTCGACGACGCCAATCGGCGGCTTTCATCGCGCCGAAAGCTCCGATCGCTCTTCGTCGTCCCAAACGTTTCGTTCGGGCGTCGAACGTTCTCCCCCAAATTTGCGTTCGACAAAATTGGCGTCGACGTTTTAATAATACCCCCGAAATCCGATAGAATCAAGCCCTATCGGTCAATCTTTCGGCAATATTTTAAGAAAAAATCGCAAATTGGGCCGTTCGCCTCTTTTGCAAATCGATAAAAGACGTAAAATGTCAAGCGTCGGTAAAAAACGCCCGACGTCGGTCGTCTCGCGTTCGCCAAAGTTTCCCGTCTCTAATTTTCATCCGCAAGAAAGCGCCCGCCAATGGTCGAAGCCGCAACGATCCAAACGCTCGACGAATCGCAAATCGACGCGACGCTGGATCGCGAAATTCGCCGTTTTCTTGTCGACACGTTCCCGAATTGGGCCGACGTTTTCCGAACGCGCCGCGCTTGGCACGACGCCCGCCCGGTTCGCACCGTCCTCGCGACCGTCCCGACGTCGACGTCGACGTCGGCGCCGTCGGCGACCGCGTCGTCGAACGAACCGGCGGAGCAAAACGGCGTCGGTTTTCGCGTCGTCGGACACGTCGCCGTCGTTGAGCGCACCGTCACGACCTGCTGGAATTGGCGGTACGCGGTCGCCGGCGTCCAAGGCGTTTCGGTCGCGCCGGAATTTCGCAAAACCGGCCTTTCGACGCGCCTCCTCGACGTCGCGCTCGCCGAATCGACCGCGCTCGGGTACCCGTTCGCCGTTCTCTTTTGCCGCGAACCGCTCGTCCCGTTTTACGAACGGAACGGTTGGCGCCTCCCGAACGATTCGATGATCATGTGGAAAGACCGCGAACTCCCGATTCATATGCAGTCGAACTGCCCGATGTACCGCGAACTGAGCGGCGAAACCTTCCCGGAGGGCCCGATCGACGTTCACAACCCGTTTTAACGGCGCGGCGAGCAAACGTCTTTCGCCCGCCGTCGCGACGGTCGTTTTTCCCCTTATATATTAATAACGTCAATATGTTAATTAACATTATTAATTAACATTAACAACGGCGCTCGAACGGCGCGTTTCGACGCGGCGCGTTCGTTTTTCCCTATTCCCCGTCTTCCCTATTTTCCCCGACCGGAGTATTTTATGCGTTCTTCGTTATTCCGTCGTTTTCACCTAAATTGTCTCGCCGCCGCGCTCGCCGGTTCGTTAGCGACGGCGACGGCGTTCGCTCAAGACGCCGCCCCCGCCGCGCCGACCGATCTCGCCGTTCCGCAAAACGCGTCGAAAGCCGATCTCGTCGCCTTCCAAGCGAAGTTGACGCAAGCGCTCCAAGACGCCGCGCCCGCCGACGCCGAACGCCTTTACGCCGAGTCCGCCGACGCGTTTTACGAGTCGACGAAAGCGCTCCTCGCGCTCGACTTGACCGCCGACGAACGCTCGCAATACGTTTCGCAACTCGCGCAGATCGTCGCGACGTCCGCGCTCGAAGAAGGCGTCGCGGCGCAAAAACTCGGGCCGCGCTTCGACGAATTGGCCGCGTTGGCCGCCGACGCGAAAACGGCGTTCGAAGCCGCTTCCGACGCGGAAACCGTCGCGACGCGGCGAGCCGAATACCTCGAATACGCGAATTACGCCTTCTTGGTTCGACTTCAAGTCGCGCAAAATTTAGCGGCTAAAGTTCGCGACGAAGCGTTCCTAACGCTCGCCCAAGACGCGGTCGCGTTCGCGGTCGAGAACCCGGAATACGGCGAAACCGCCTATCAAATCGTTATGCAGATGCGCGCTTACTCGAACGCCGTCGGCGACGCCGCGCTCGATCTCCTCGGCGAAGAGTTCGAAAAGACGAAGAACCCGACGCTGATTCAACCGATCAAAAAAACGCTCGGACGACGGCGGTTCGCGCGTCTCCCCGGCGGCGAACTCAAGCTCGAAGGCCTCCTCCTCGAAAACGGCAAGTTCGAGAAAAAATTCGACTGGAAAGATTACGAAGGCAAGGTAATCCTCGTCGAATTTTGGGCGACTTGGTGCGGGCCCTGCCGCCGCGAAATTCCGATCTTGAAGGAATTTTACGCTAAATACAAGGACGTCGGTTTCGAACTGATCGGATATAGTATCGACCAAGACGTCGCGAAGTTGAAGTCGTTCGTCGTCGAAAACGAGATTCCTTGGCCGATGATCTCGCAAACGGAATCGGTCGCGGCGGGCTTCGAACACCTGCACGACTATTACGCGATCAACGGCGTTCCGGAGCTGATCTTGATCGGTCGCGACGGCAAAGTCGTCTTGACCGACGCTCGCGGCCCGAAACTCGCCGCCGCCCTCGCCGAACTCTTCCCGGAAATCGAGCCGCTCGAACTCGCGCCGAACGCCTTCTCGACCGAACGCGTCTCCGCGCCGAGCGCCGACGAGGAACCGCGACGCTAAGCGCCGCCGCTCGCTTCGCCCGATTTTTCGCCGTCGAACGCCGTTTTCGGAGCGCGTTCGACGGCGGCGTTTCTTTTCGCGTTCCATTTTGTTCTCGCGTCGGAAATTTTTTCTCCGTTCCTCCGCCGAAATCGCTAAAAAACGCCGCGCCGCCTTGTTAAATTGCGCAAATTTGATAAAATTCCAAAAGACCCGTTTCGTTGACGCCCAAAGGCTTCCATTTTTCAAACAGGAAACGATTTATGAACGCTTCGGAGATCGCGACGGCAATTCGACGATTGGCGGAAAACGTCGAACGCGCCTTCATTGGAAAACCGGAAACGGTTCGCTTAACCCTCGTCGCCTTTTTCGCCGAAGGGCATCTTCTTCTCGAAGACGTTCCCGGCGTCGGCAAAACGCTTCTCGGGCAAGCGCTCGCTCGCAGTTTGAACGCGACCTTTTCCCGAATCCAGTTCACCTCCGACCTCGTTCCGCTCGACGTCGTCGGCTCCGATATTTACCGTCCGAAAACGCAAGATTTCGAATTCGTCCCGGGCCCGATTTTCGCGAACGTCGTCCTCGCCGACGAAATCAACCGCACGTCGCCGCGAACGCAAAGCGCGACCCTCGAAGCGACGAGCGAACGCCAAGTAACCTCCGACGGAACGACCCGTCCGCTCCCGCGCCCCTTCTTCGTCGTCGCGACCGAAAACCCGATCGAGTTCGAAGGAACGTATCCGCTCGCCGAAAGCCAACTCGACCGCTTCCTGATGCGCCTCTCCATCGGCTATCCGAGCCGCGACGCCGAACGCGCCGTCTTGGCCGCCAATCGCAAAGCGCCCGCGCTCGACTCGCTCGAACCGGTTCTCTCGCTCGACGAAGTCCTCGCGATTCAAGCGGCGGTTCGCGAAGTGCAAATCGCGCCGGAACTCGTCGACTACCTCCTCGACGTCGTCGACGCGACGCGGCGCTCCCCCGACGTTTTGGTCGGCGCAAGCCCCCGAGCGTCCCTCGCGTTCGCGCAAGCGGTTCGAGCGGCGGCGCTCGTCGACGGTCGCGATTACGCCGTTCCGGACGACGTTAAACGCCTCGCCGTCCCGGTTCTCGCGCACCGCCTCGTTCCGAAAAATTACCGCGCCGAAAACCGCCGTCGCGCCGTCGAAGCGATCGTCGAAGACGTTTTGACGAACGTCGTCGCCCCGGATTAACGACGCCGTCCGCTCCGACGCTTCGTTTCCCCCTTCGATTCCTCGCCCCCATTTTCCTCCCCAAAACAACGACAATGTCCAACGAAACGGCGACTTTAGTTTTATCCGGCAAAATCCTCGACGCGCCCTTCCCGTTAACGACGCTCGACGCGATTCGAACGGCGATCGAACGCGAAACGTCGGCGCGCGGCGTCGCGGTCGTTCGCCGCGTCGCGACGTTGGCGCCCTCCCGCTTCTTCGCCGCGCCCGAGTTCCTCAAAGCCGGCTTTGAAGTCGTTCCCGCCGACGACGAAGACGTTCAAGCGACCGCGCTTCTCTTCGCCGCGCTCGCGACGACGCCGCCGTCGACGGAACTCCTTTTCGCGCTCGGTATTCCGGAACCGACCGAACTCCTTCGCGCCCTCTCCGGTCGAACGCGCCGCGTCCTGCTGACGACCGCCGCCGTCTCCTCCGCCCTCGAAGCGAACTTGGAAGGCCTTTACGACCTCCGCGCGCTCTTGGCGGACGACGGAATCGATTGGGATTCGCTCGACGCGACCCCTTGGCGCCGCTCCGACTCCAACGCGTCGGACGCGGTCGCGACGCCCGTTCGCGTCGAAACCTCCGCCGCCCCCGCCGCTTCCGCCGACGACCTCTGCGCTCTCGCTCCGGAAACGGGCCCCGACGCGCTCGAACTCGACGCCCCCGCTTGGAACGACGCGCTCGAAAAAGTCCTCCTCGACGGGGAACTCGTTTGCGCCGCTTACCTTGCGACCGAAAAAATTTCCGACCGCTTCCCCGGTCTGCCCGATTTCTTCCTAACGCGACGCGAAGATTTTCGCCGCCTCCTCTCGAAAAACGTCGTGATGGTCGAAGAAAATTCGACGACGCGACTTTATCACAAAACGCACCCGGACTACCGCCCGATTTCGTCGACCGACGCGTTGGCCGCGCTAAATCTCGGCGGCGACGCGTCCGACGAAAAACTCGAACCTTCCGAAGACGCCGGCTCGGGCGGCGACAAACGTCGCGCCGCCGACGTCGCAAGCGACGCGCAAAACTTCTCCGACCTCGCCGCCCGCGCTCGCGAGGTCGCGCAAGAATGCCTTCGCTTGTCCGACCCCTGCGCGACGCTTCCCAACGACGAAAATCTTTACGGCGACGCCGCCGTCGAACGCGAAAGCTCGGCGCGCTCCAAACCGACTTTCCCGCGTTCGTTCGTCGGTCGCCTCGCGCCGAACGAATTCAAGGAAGCGTCGCGATATTACGAAACCGCGGCCCGAGCGTTCGGTCTGCTGGCCCGAATCGTCGACTTGCCGCGCTCCCAACGCCGCGACGCTTTCTTCGTCCGCGCCGCCCAAGCGGCCGCCAACGCGCAATGCGTTTTAAAATCGTTTTTAACGCGACGCGACGTTCCGCTCGCCGCCGACGACGCGCAACGCGCCGCTTACGAACTGCTCTTGAATTATTGCGGCCCGCGCGGCGTTTTCCTCGCCAATTTGCGTTTCCAAGACCGCCTAAATTCCGCGGACGCCGAGGCCGTCGCCCTCGAAGTCGACTCGCTGTCCGGCGATTTCGAACTTTTTCGCATTCGCGACAAAGAGCGCCGTTCTCTCGAAGGCAAAATCGAGTACCACCTGAAAAAAATCGCGCTCGCCCCCGATTCGCTTTACGATTGGAACAAAATCGTCGAAGCGACGACGACGCTCTGCGAAACGTTCCGCGCGTCCCCCTCCTCCGTTTGGTTCCGCGAACGCCTTCGGGATTACGTCGATCAAATCCCGGACGAAACTCAAACGACCGACGTTTTCGGGCGCGTCGTTCAAGAAATCGATCTCGTCCGAATCCGCGAAGAAGAAGCGTTGGCCGCGATTTTCGAAACGCCGGAAATCTCCTATTCCCCGGCGATTCAAGCCGTTCGAGAACGATACGCGGGAACGCAAGTCGTTTTCGTCGGAGGCACGCCGCAACCGCACCTCCAAACGCGACTCGAAAAAACCTTCGACGTCCGCTTATTTTGGTCGGAAACCAGCCACGGCGACTCGCTCGAACGCTTCTCCGCTTTCCTACGCGACGACGAAACCCGTCTGTTTCTCATTTACATCCCTTGGTGCAATCACAAACACTCGGAAGAATTCGCCGCGCTCATCAAAAAATCGAACAAAGATTGCGTTCGCCTGCGCAAAGGCACGAACCCCGAACAGATCGCGCAAGCCGTCTGTCGTCAACTCCGCCTCCTTCCGGAATCGCAATTTTAAACGACGCGCTTCCTTACCTTCACGCCAACGCCGTTATTTCGCCGACACGCCCTATGCCGTCCCTCTCCAACTTATCCCAACCCACGATTCGAGAGCGTTTAACGCTCGCCGCGCTCGCGGAGGCCGAAGCGTTCGGCTTCGAAGGTTTCTCGATGCGCCGCGTCGCGAACGCTTGCGGAGTCTCTTGCGCGGCGCCGTACAAGCATTTCAAAAACAAAAGCGAACTTCTCGCTTCGGTAATCTCGTATATCAACGAAAAATGGTTAGAGCGCCAAGAAAAAACGATCGCTCGCTTCGCCGACGCGCCGCTTCGCCGCCAACTTGTCGAGCTAAGCCGCGAATACGTTCGTTTTATGGTCGAAAACCCGCGTTTTCTCGCCGTTTGGACGGCCAAAGGTCAAACGGGCGGCGTCGACTATCTCCCAGTCAAAGCGAAAACGAGCGAACTTTCAAAAGCCCTCCTCCGCCAATATTGCGACGAATTCGGCGTCCCGGAGGAAACGGCGCGCGCCAAGATGTACGTCGTCCGCTCGTTAATTTACGGAGCCGCCTTGATGTTTTGCAACGGCGACCTTCCTTACGACGAAAACTCGCTCCAGTTCGTCGCCGATTTTGTCGACCGCGAATTCGATCTTCTCCATTTTAGTCCCAACTAACTTCGCCCCCCCCAACCGCCCGTCGAACCGTTGCGACGCTCCGTTTTGAAAACGCTAAACCACTCAAAGTTAGTCAAAACAAACACGTGATTTTCAAGGTATTAGAATCAACTAACAATCAGGCTTAACGAGACATTTTCTAAAAAAACGTCAAAAAGAATTTAAATCGGACGCTCCCCCCCGCTTGACGCCGAAACAATCGCGGTTATATTGTACGATGAAAACGCGGTTAACAGCGCTAACCGGCGGCGTCGCCTCCCAAACGGCGCGCAACGGGTAAAGGGCCCAATTTCGTTTTTTTTTGCAAAATTCCGTCGTCGCTAAGCGGCGTTTTCGCGTATGCTCTATACGCTCGCCCCGTCGACGCTCGCCTTAGGAGAACCACAATGGACGTCTTTCAAATGATCGCGACCGCGTTGGCCGACCGTTACGGCCTCGACGCTTCCGAAATCACCCCCGAAACGGAGCTTATCTCGATCGGCGTCGACTCGCTCGACGCGGCGGAACTCCTAATGGCGCTCGAAGAAAAAATCGGCGTCGAAATCGAACCGACGAAAAAATTAGCGACGATCAAAGACGTCGTCGCGACCGTCGAAGCGGCGCAAAACGAAAGCGACTCGTTCTAATCGGTTCGCCCCGCGACGCCGCGCTTTCCCCTTGCTCCCCCCGCCAAGAACCATCCCATCAAGGCGCGCGCCTTGAGATAATTAAGATAATATGGAAAGGACGAAATGAATCGTCGAGTCGTCGTTACCGGAATGGGCGCCGTTACGCCGGTCGGAATTGGCGTTAGGAACTTTTGGGCGAATCTCAAAGCCGGCGTTTGCGGAATCGGCCCGATCACTCGCTTCGACGCGTCGCGGGTTAAGTCGAGTCTCGCCGGAGAAGTGAAAAACTTCGACCCGCTCGACTGGCTGGAAAAAGCCGAGGTCGGCAAAATGGATCGCAGCGCTCAGTTCGCGGTCGCCGCCGCGTCGGAAGCGATGCAACTGAGCGGCGTCGCCGGCACGGTCGACCCGAACCGCGCGGCGGTTTACCTCGGCACCGGTATCGGCGGTTTCGAAACGAACGAAGCGAACTGCTTCAAACTCTTCGACAAAGGCCCGCGCCGCGTCTCGCCCTTCTTCGTTCCGATGATGATCGCGAATATGCCGGCGGGTCTCCTCGCGATTCGTTACGACTTCCGCGGCGCCGCGCTCCCGGCGGTTACCGCTTGCGCGTCCGGCACAAACGCGATCGGCGAAGCGGTTCGCGCGATTCGACACGGTTACGCCGACGTCGCGCTAACCGGCGGAACGGAAGCGCCGATCGTCGAAGTCGGCGTCGCGGGCTTTAACTCGATGAAAGCGCTCGCGACCGCCGAAGACCCGAACGCCGCTTCTTTGCCGTTCGACGCGCGACGCGCCGGTTTCGTCATCGCCGAAGGCGCCGGCGTTCTCGTTTTGGAAGAATACGAACGCGCTAAGAATCGCGGCGCCAAGATTTACGGCGAAATCGTCGGCTACGGTTCGACCTGCGACGCCTACCATATGACCGCGCCGCGTCCGGACGCCGACGGCGCCGCTCGAGCGGTCGTCGAAGCGATTCGCGAAGCCGGTTGGCAAGCGGGCGAAAGCGTTTACGTCAACGCGCACGGCACCGGCACCCACCTCAACGACGTCGCCGAAACTCGCGCCCTAAAAATCGCGTTCGGCGAAGACGAAGCGCGCCGACTCGCGATCAGCTCGACGAAATCCGCGACCGGCCATATGCTCGGAGCCGCCGGAGCCGTCGAGGCGATCGTCTGTTTGAAAGCGTTGGCCGAAAACGTCGCGCCGCCGACGATCAATCTCCTCGAACCCGACCCGGAATGCGACCTCGACTACATTCCGTCGACAAAACGCGAAGCGAAATTCGACCTCGCGCTTTCGAACTCGTTCGGTTTCGGCGGACACAACGCTTGCCTCGCGTTCCGTCGTATCGGCGGTTGAGCGGCTCGCCTCTTTTTACGACGCGGCGACGGATCGCCGCGTCTTAACTATTCTCGTTTAAGGAGTTAAAGGAACGTCGTCCAATGGAAGTCGTCGATATCGAACGTTATTTACCGCACCGCAAACCGATGCTGCTGTTGGATTCCGCGTCGTTGGACGGCGACGTCGCGCGCGGCAAGTTGCAAATTACCGGCGACGAATGGTTCGTCCAAGGGCACTTTCCGAACCATCCGGTCGTTCCCGGCGTCATTCTCTGCGAAGCGCTCGCGCAAACGACGGCGTTCCTCCTCGCGAACGGCGTTCCAAAAAACAAAACTCCTTATTTGGTCGGACTTAACAACGTCCGTTTCAAGCGACCGGTCGAACCCGGCGACGTTTTCGAAACCGCTTGCAAAGTCGACCGAATCAAAGAACCGTTTTATTTCACCACTTGCGAAGGTTTCGTCGGCGGCAAACAATGCGTCAAAGCGGAGCTTTCGTTCGCGCTAATCGAGAAAAAAGACGACGCGCCCGCGAAAAGCGACGCGTCGGAAACCGCGTAATCCCAACGCTTATCATCGGCGAAGCGTCGATTTTAACGACGTTTCGCCGTTTTCATTTCCAAGCCGCGCTCAACGCTCGACTTGCCTTTCCCTCCCCCCTTTTTGCCGTCGCCGACGCGACCTCGCAAATCGCGTTTTAACGACGTCCAAACATTTTATCAAAGGCAAAAATGACCGCGCTAAACCAAGACCACCCGAAAACTTACAATTCGGAACCGATTCGTCGCCAATTCGAAACGGAATTCGATTTTCTCAACGTTTTCGAACGCAACGCTCGCCGCTTCGCCAACAAACCGGCCCTTAGCGACCCGCCGACCGGGCGCGTTTGGACTTACGCCGAACTGAACGCCGAGGCAAACCGTTTAGCGAACGCGCTTTACGCCGACGGAGTCCGCAAGGGCGACGTCGTTTCGGTCGGGCTCTACAACGGAGCGGAGTTCGTTTTCGCTTACCTCGCGTCGCAAAAAATCGGCGCGATCTTTAATCCGCTCAACTACAACTGGTCGCCGAACGAAATCGCTTACGCGTTCGACGACAGCCGCCCGAAAATCTTTATTTTCGACGCGGAAACGGAGTCGGTCGTCGCGAAAGCGCTACAAACGGCGGAGTTTCCCCCGGCGCAAACGGTTCGCGTCGGCGCTCCGGAAACCGTTGAAATCGAATGCGTTAGCTTCGAAGAATTTGTCGCGCCGTTCGGTTGCGACGCGCCGCCGAAACCGGAAGGCGTTTCGATTTTCGACGAAATCGCCCGCCTCTACACGTCCGGCACGACCGGGCGCTCGAAGGGCGTTCCGATCAACCGTATGAACGAAGTGATGTCGGCGCACGAAGTCGCGATGCGCTATCCTATTTTCTCGGACGACGTTACGATCAATACGACGCCTTGGTTTCATCGCGGCGGTTTCCACGGCGGAATGACGCCGACCCTTTATCTCGGCGGCGAAATCGTTATTTTGCGGCAATTTAACCCGTCCACTTGCCTTAAATGCGTTCAAAAGCGGAAGGTTACGATTCTGCTCGGCGTCCCGTCGGCGATGACGATGGTCGCGCGCAAACAGGAAAAAGCGCACGCCGACGTGAAGTCGCTTCGCCTCCTGGTGATGATGGGAAGCGACCTCGAACGCGCCGTTTACCGCTACCTGCAAGGCGTTTTCGCAAAGATCGATTTCATCAACAGTTACGGCACGACGGAATCGTTCCTGAACACCTTCCTCGACTCGAAAGACCTGCCGGAAAAAGCCGGGACGGCCGGGCGCGCCGCTTACGACGACGACGTAATTCTCGTCGAGCCGATCGAAGACGGTTGGGGGTCGCCGGACAATTTGACGCCGAAAGACGGCAAAACGCTCGGCGAAGTGATCGTCCGTTGCAACTCGAAAACGGCTTACGGTTACTTCAACAAACCGGAGGAGACCGCGCGCAAGTTCAAGAACGGTTACCTTTACACCGGCGACCTGGCGATTTGGGACGAGAACGAATACGTCTCGATCGTCGGACGCAAAGACGATATGATGATCTGCGCGGGCGAAAATATTTACCCGCAACCGATCGAAGAGGCGATTTGCGGTTGCCCAAAGGTTTCGGATTGCATCGTCGTCCCAGTTCCGGAAACGACGCGCGGGCAAGCGCTTGTCGCTTACGTCGTTCTTTCCGACCCGACGCTGACCGTCGCCGAATTGCTCAAATTCTGTTCCGAAAACCCGAGTTTGTCGAGCTTTACGATTCCGCGTTACTATCGTTTCGTCGAAGAACTCCCGTACACCGCGACCGGCAAAAAACAGCGCTTCGTCTTGAAACGTCAAGCGCCGGACGATTTGAAAGCGGGCGTTCTCCAACGCAACTAACGTTTTCGCAAGACTTGCAACGAAGCGCCGCAACGTTTTTTGGCGTCGACGCTCGACGCGCTTAACGCCCGCTCAAGTAAAAACGCCGTCGTTTTTTCGCGACGGCGTTTTATTTTTTGCGCGTTTTAAACTTCGGCGTTTGAACGACTTAATCGACGACCCAAAGGTCGGGCAAGTTGCGTCCGCGTTCGCCGTCGTCGAGCCCGTACCCGAGCAAAAACAAGTCTTCCGACTCCAACGCGCTCCACTCGACCGGAACGTCGACGGCGCGCTTCGTCTTTTTATCGATCAGCACGACGATGCAAACCTCCGCGGCGCCGCGACTTAGAAAGTGGTCGCGCAACCGTTTCAGCGAACGCCCGGAGTCGATCATATCCTCGACGATCAAGACGCGGCGCCCCTCGAGCGGCGTTTCGACGTCCTTCGTCAGCGCGACGGTTCCGCTCGAAACTCGCGCGTCGCCGTAACTTGCGGCGCGAACAAAGTCAATTTCGAGCGGAAAATCGAATTTGCGAACCAAGTCGGCGAAGAAAATCGTCGCGCCTTTAAGGACGCCGACGACTAAAACCTTGTCGTCGTTATCGTTAGGATAATACCCGTTAATCTGCGACGCGACGCGCTCGACGGCGGCGGCGATTTCCTCGGCGGTAAAGTAAATTTTCAAAAGACGCTCCTTTCCTTCCCCTTTTTACGTCGCTCGACCGGCCGCGCGGCGAAAAAATTTCATTATCGGCCCCTCGTCCAAACGCTCTCGATTCCTTAACGTTCGCGGGCGGCGCGCTTCATTTTTCTCTTTATCCGCTCGATTTGCGACGCGTCGAGCCGGTAACGTTGGAAAATCTCGGCGTTTAACGTTTCAATTTCCGCGCTCTCGCCCGCCAAGATTCGGTCGACGCAACGCTCGAGGCGCCGATTCAACGCCGCGTCGATTTCCGGAAACGGCAGTTCCGACAGTTCGCTCTTCAAGACTTTCGCGCCCGCAAACGTTTGCGAATAATAGAATTGGAAAAGCTCCGAATTCAACAGCGCGGCGACCGTTTTCGCGCCGACGCCGGGAATCCGCGGAATCAAAATGTTCGCGCTGTTCAAAAAAAGGCGTTGCGACGCGTCGTAAGCGAACGTTAACCGCTTCGATACAAAGCGATAAACCAATTTTTCCGGCGCCCGATAAATCTCTTCTTTCGCGACTTGCTGCAACCGCGAACGGTCGTAACGCAAGTAAAATTGCGGCGGCTCGACGACAAACGGCGCGATTTCCTTTCCGGTGTAAATCGCTTCGCAACCCGGTTCCGGAACGCGCTTTAGAACTTCGCGATTGTTCCCGGTAACGACGCCGAGCGCCCAAACGCTTTCGCGCAAGTCGAAGCGTCCGAGTTCGCGAACGCGGCGCAAAATCGCCTCGTCTTCGGCGGTCGGAAAGGTAAAGACGCGGTTCTTCGTCGCGAAAAACGGCGCCGTCGTCGCGACGCGAACCCCTTGCGCGTTCTCGACTTCCAACGTTTCCGACGGCGGAGCGACCGTCGTCGACGCCGCGACGCATTTGGTCGCGACCCCGGCGAACGTTTCGTCGCAAAACGTTATCCGCTCCAAACGAACGCGCTCCGTCAAAAAGCGCCGCAAGTCCCGATGCGCCGCGACGTTAAGAAAAGACTCCGGCAACAAAAACCGGACGGCGGCGCCCGGTTTCGCCCAATCGAACGCCTTCGCGAAAACTCGCTCGAACGCGTCCTTCGCCGCGAAATTTTCCAACGCTAACGTTTGTTTTTCGGAGGTTTGCGCTTTCCGATTTTTACGCGGCGTCGTCGCGGCGCCCCAAGGCGGATTCGTCGCGATAACATCGAATTTCTCCGGGAACCCGGCGGCGCGAGCGGCGTTTTCCGCTTCGTCGCTTAAAAAGTCCCAACAAACGACTTGCGGCGCAAAGACGCGGTTCGGGAATTTCAGCAGAAGGTTAATTTTCGCGACGAAGACGGCGATCGGGTCGAAATCGCCGCCGAAAATTTGCTCCGGTTCGGCGTTTTTTAACGCGGTCAAAAACGCGCCGCCGCCGCAACACGGGTCGATAAAGGTTTTACCGCCGGAAAAGTCGAAGTCGGCGGTCATTTTTTCGGCGATCGTTCGCGGCGTGTAATACGCGCCTTTTCGGTTGCGCTCGCCCTCGGGAAGCGCCGCAAGATACGCCGCGCCAAGGAGATCCGTTTCGTCGAGCGGCGGCGCCCAACCGGCGATCTCCGGAACCGACGCGAACCGTTCCGCGTCCAGAACGTCGACGACGGCGGCTGAGTCGACAAGACGTCGTTCCCGCAAAAGCGCGACGGCGAGCGCCCCCAACGCGTCGCGAAGCGGAGCGCCGCTTTTGTCGACGAACTCGACAAAACGCCTTATAAAATCGACGTTTGCGCGATTCGTCAAATACTCGACCGGAACGCGGCGCTTCGTCGAGCGGGTCTTGTTGGCGCGCTTCGTCAACCGACCGTCCGGGTTTGCGCCAAGCCGTCGCCAATTACGCAACGTCGACGCCGACGCCGACGCTTCTTCCGCCGTTCCCGCTTCCCGCGTTTCCAAAGTTCCGCCGTTTCTCTTTCTATTAATGCAACGCAAGCGGACGCCGCGACTTACGACGTCCGCTTGCCGTTAAAATTCAACGTCGAACGTCAAAAACGCCCGACGTCCGACGCTTAAAACGCCGTCAGATTTTCTTGTAAATAACGAGGAAGAACGAACGCGATTCGAGTTTCACTTCGAGCTTCGCAAGTTCTTCGCCGCTAACAACTTTCTTCGTTCCGTCGAAATACTCGACTTCGTACTTCGCCGTCGGGTCGACCGCCGGGAGTTCGAACGTTTTCGTCGCTTCCGGAGCGTTGGCGCGACGGAAAACGAGCGCGAACCCGTCGTTTTCGCTCGGACGGTGCAGCGACCAACCGCACCAAACGTCGTCGGTCGCGGCGGTTTCGTCGGTCAACGGGTAAAAGTCGCCCATATAATACGCTTGCAGGCGCGCCGTCAAGCCGAACATCTTTTGGAACCAAGCGGTTTCGTCGTCGTTGAACTTGCGGCGAACGATTCCGCCGTCGAAGTCGGTCGGCGTAAAGACCGTCCCGGACGAAATAACGCTCATAAAGCCGTAATCGTCGCCGACCGCGACGCAGTTCGTTTCCCCGCCTTGGAACGGGAGATACGGCGTCGAGTTGAGCGTCATATTTTGGCCGAGGTTAATCGCCGAGTCGCCCGGCTTCATTCCGATGAAATAGTCGCTGCGGCAGTACGAGTGCGCTCGGCGAACCATCTCGAAGTCGATTCGGCGACCGCCCGACGCGCAGTTTTCGAGCAAAATGTTCGGAAAGCGCGCCCGCATGTCGTCCAAAAACTTGTACAGCGCGGCGACGTGTTTCGCTTCGACGGCGCCGACGCGATCCGCGCCCTCTTTCGCTTCGAGCCGCGCCCAGAAGCCGGTCGGCTCCATATTGAAGTCTTGACGGTAAACGTCGATCCCGTGTTTCTCGATCGTCCCGTAAACAATGTCTTGGATTCGCTTTAACGCTTCCGGATTCGCGTAATTGTAGAGCGCGCCCTCGACGAAATCGGGGTTCTCCTTCACGACCGGCGCCGACTCGTGAACGCGCTCCGGTTCGAACCAAAGGAGGAAGCGCATTCCGGCTTTATGAACGGCGTCGGCGATCGGAAGCAGGTCGCCGGTCGGGTGCGTCGTCGTGTTGACGCGCCAATCGCCGACGAAGCGGTACCAGTCCGGCCCGCAGTTCGGGTAAGGGTCGGTCTCGTGCGGCGCGCCGTACCAACCGGCGTCGATCCAGTACGTGTCGAACGGAATGCCGGAGTCGATCTTATATTGGAGAATATCGAGCATCATTTGCGGCGTTTTGTTCCCCCCGCCGGCGGTGATCGCGAGAATCGGCGGAACGATCTTCCCTTCGGCGTCGCGCGGCGACATATGTTCGCGCATAAAGCGGTGAACGACCGTTTTGAATTCGCGGCGCGTTTGCCCTTGACGTTCAAAAACCAAAACGGACGGTTGCAGAAGCGTTTCGCCCGGGTTGAGTTTCATTCCGCAACGTTCCATCCCGAGTTCGACGCGCAAGGAACCGCCTTCGTTGGCGAAGCGCGCTTTCCAGTCGCCGGTCCAACCGATCGCGAAGAGAGCGCCGGTTTTGTCGTCGAAACTCGCGTCGATGAACGGGGTGAATTCGCTCGACGACCGCCCGCTCGGCGTCGCGAACGTCTTCTCTTCGCCCGGTTTCAACGCGAAATTCAACGGCGCGAAGTCTTCCGGAACGCAAGTCGAGCCGCGGAGCAGGTCGAGCGTCGCGGTCGAGTCGGCGTTCGGGAGCGCGAACGAATCGGCGAAAACGCGCAGATTTTGAACGACGTCGGTCGCTTCGGTCGCGGAGAGGTTCGTCAGCGACGTCGAGATTTCGCGAACCGGGAAGCCTTCGAACGTTCGAACGCGCACGTCGACCGCCAGTTTACCGTCCGCCGCGACGTACCGCGTCGCCGAAACGTCGCCGTCGACTTTCGTTTCCGCCGCCGCGACGCCGGTCGCGTAAGCGCCGTCGAGCGCGAACGGCGCCTTTTCCGCTTCCGCCGCCCAAGCGTTCCCGGTCGAAGCGACCGCCGCAAGCGCCAACATCCAAGAGAACCAACGTTGTTTCATTATTTCGCCTTTCTTGGTCGAGATTTCGTCGAAATTTTCCTCCCGGTCGCGCCGACGACGTTAAACCGGGCAAAAAATAACGGTCGCAACGCGTTTTCCCTTCCGCCGTTTGTCGCTCTAAGGGACAAAAACGCCGCGCCGCAACGTAAAGGATACCGGACGCGAAGCCGTTTGTCAACCAAAAAGCGCGATAAATTCCGACGGCGCGGAAAAAACGACGTAAAACCGGAAATAAAATCGAAAAAAATCGAGGAACGGCGCGAAAATCGGTAGACGTAAAGGCGAAAAAAGATTAAAATAGAGTCGGAACGTTTTCGGACGCTTCGGGCCGCGCCGCGCCCGTCGCCGAGTTTCGCTATTTCCCCCGTTTTGCGCGTTTTAACGTCGCCGACGTTGTTTCGTCGCCGTTGAACGCTCCGCTTCGCCGTTCGATTGGCCGTCGAGCGTCGCAAGCGTTAAAAGAGCAAACGTTAAAAAAACGTCAAAAGCGTTAAAAACGGACGGGCGAAGCGCAAAACTCGGGAACGCCGCGCCGCCGCCGAACGTCTAAACGTCGCCAGCCAACTCTTCGACGAACGCCGGGACGTCCGGCGGGCAAGCGTCGAATCCGCTTCCGTTCCGCGTCGACCGTCCTTTTTTCGCCGGTCGCCGCCGCGCCGTTTCGAGTCGTTTTTACGTCGAGCGCCGCGCTTCCGGAAGCCGAGTTGAACCAGCAACGGAGCGAAACAAGACGATGACCAAGAGCTTATTTTCCCGCCGATCGAACGCCCTGTCGCCGCGCCGCGGTTTCACGCTTCTCGAAATTTTGACGTCGATCACGTTGGCGCTGACGCTGATGTACGCGGTCGCCCGCATCTTCAGCAACGTCGGCGGCTCGATGAACGAAACGATGAGTTCGATGGAAATGTCGAACGCGCTGCGCAACGCGAAAAACCGCTTGACCGCCGACCTCGAAGCGACGTCGGTAACGCTCGCCCCGCCGCGCAACTCCCGTCGCGACGAAGGGTTCTTCTGTTACGTCGAAGGAATGGGCGGCCCGTTCGACCGCGTCGCGTCCGACCTCGCTAGCGGCGGAAACGGCGGGAATCCGTTCGCCGTCGGCGACGTCGCGATCGACTTGGAGCGTTATCTTGATTCCAACGGCGTCGACGCGAACAACGTTCCGGAAGCGGTCGACACGACGGTCGGCGACCTCGACGATATTCTCTCGTTCACCGCGAAAGCTCCGGACGGCCAACCGTTCCGCGGGCGTTTTATCGAGCCGATTTACGAATCGGTTCTCGACGCTTCCGGCGCCGTCGTCGGCAAGCAAATCGTCGACGGCGTCCCGACGACGATCGAGTCGGAATACGCCGAAATCGTTTGGTTCGTCCGCGGAACGACGCTTTACCGTCGCGTTTTGCCGCTCGTCTCGAACGAACGCCTACAAGAGAGCTTCGAAGCGCTCCGCGTCGCGGCGTTGACCGCCGACACGGCCTTCACCGGCGCCGCTTACGACAATATCCGGCGCGGGTTCGGGTTTTACCAATTCTACGACGTTTCCGTTCATATGGGCGCCGGAGGAACGCTCGTCGCGAACACGCTCGGCGACCTGTCGAACCGCGAAAACCGCTACTTCTATTGGAACTCCTGCGGTCTTCATTTGCACCCGGACAATTCCGACTTAGCTCGCGACCCGAACGCCGTCGTCGGCGCGACGGCGAACTCGAATCCGGTCGGTCTGCACGGCGCGAACGGCGCTTGGTATTGGCTCCGAATGGCGACGCTCCAAGAAAGCGCGGGCCCGAATTTCCGCGCCGGCGCTCCGTTCGGTCGCCACGCCGCCGCCCGCGATTCGCAACTCGTTTGGCCCTTCGACCCATCGGCGTTCGACGCGTATTGGCCCGGCGCTTTCCAAGAACTTTCGTTCACGACGGACGGCTCGACGCCGTTGCGGTCGGGAACTTACGCGGCGAACGCGCTTCCGGTTCTCGGCGCGCCGTTCATTAATTATTGGGATTCGCCGCACGTTTGGGATCAAGTCGACTCCGAAACCGGCGACCTGCGCCGCAACGCCGAAGACCTCCGCGCCAATGGTTACAACAAAGACCTGACGCTCAATCAAGACGTGATGCTGACGAACGTTATTAGCTTCAACGTTCGCGTTTGGGACGAAAGCGAAAACGCTTACGTCGACCTCGGCTCCGGCGTCGCGAGCGGCAAGGCGGTCGCCGACGACCCGAACGACTTGCGCTCTTTCGGGCGTTGGTCGGATTATCCGAAATCCCTTAATTTAACGGGCGCAACCCCGGGTATTCCTTTCCTTCCCTGCGTTTACGACACTTGGACGGAGCAGTATCAACGCGACCTTTACGTTTACGACGATTATATGTCCGCGACCGCCGCCGGTTATGTCCGCAAAGCCGCCGGTTCGATCGCCGATATTCCGCTCGACGCGACCCCGACTTCGGCGCAACTCCAAAATTACCCGCCGCCTTACGACGTTCCGCTCAAGAGCGTTCAAATCGAGATTCGCGTCTTCGACCCGCGCTCGAAAGCGATTCGCCAAGCGACGTTTGTCGTCGACCTGTCAAAAATCTAAGCGGCGGCGAGCGTTAGTTCAACGCGCCTAACGAAGCGAAACCGGCGAGAGCGTCCAACGTTCCCGCCGGTTTCGCGTTTCTTGCCGGAAGACTCTTGACAATGGTTTAAACATATGTTATACTCGGCGAGTGGAACGACAAGAAAATATTAAAAGGTCGCTTTATGAATTATCGCGAGCCAATCAAAGAACTTAAAAAATTGGGTTGGGCGTTCGACCGCTAAGGTAATGGAAGCCGCGAATTTTACGTCAATCCCGATTTCGACTATGTTATCGTCGTCGCGAATCACGGAAGCAAAGAGATACCGACGGGAACGGCGAACCGCATTCTAAAAGACGCGCGCGGCGAAGGGCGGCAAAAATAATAGGAGCGAGAACAATGTTGAAAGCAAGATACGTTTTCCCGGTCGTTTTCGAATACGACGCCGACGTCGGGTACGGCGTTTCCGTTCCCGATCTTCACGCTTATTCGGACGGTCGCACGTTCGAGGAAGCGGTCTTAAACGCCAAAGACGCGATCGCCGCCGTTTTGTACGATATGCACAAACGGGGCGTCGAAGTCCCGGAACCGTCGCCGATTACGGAAATCGAGTTGGCGGAAAACGAGCAAATTTGCGCGGTCGAAGTCGATATGATTCGTTACTCCGACGCGCTACAACAGCGAAGCGTCAACCGAACCGTTACGCTTCCTATGTGGCTTAACGACGAAGCCAAGAAAAGCGGAATCAACATTTCGCAACTTCTGCAAACCGCGCTCATTCAAACGCTTGCGTTGCAAAAGTAAAACGGTCGTTCTTTTCCCCGCCGCCGACAAAAAAAGCGTCGAGTTTTCGCTCGACGCTTTTTCGTTTTCAAAACGCTAATCGTTCGACGCGATTAGAAGTCGTCCGGGAGTTCCTTCATATCGGCCAACGTGAAGACCGGGCCCTCTTTGCAGACGTAAACCGAACCGCAGTTGCAACGACCGCATTTGCCGAGGCCGCACTTCATTCGGTTTTCCAAGCTCGTGAAGATCGCGTCGTCGCTGAAACCGTTCTTTTCCAGAACCGGGAGCGAGAACTTGATCATGATCGGCGGCCCGACGACCAGCGCGACCGAGTTGTCGCCCGAAACGCCCGCTTCGCCGAGAACCGTCGGAACGAAACCGACGCGACCGTCCCAATCCGGCGTCTCCCCGCCCGGGTCGACCGTCTTCAACACGTCGACGTTCGGGTACTTCGCCCATTCGTCGAGTTCGCTCTTGCAGACCAGGTCGCCGACGGTGCGCGCGCCGTAAACGATCGTGATTTTGCCGTATTTTTCGCGGTTTTCCAGAGCGTACTGAATCGCGCAACGAATCGGCGGCATCGCGATCCCCCCCGCGACGAAGACGAGGTTTTTGCCTTCCCACTCTTTCATCGGGTAGGAGTTCCCGTACGGGCCGCGGAAGCCGATCGTGTCGCCCGGCTCGACGTCCCACATACGCTCCGTAACGCGCCCGGTCTTGCGGAAGCAGAACTCGATGTATTTCTTCGAGTTCGAGCAACAAATGTTGAACGTCGACTCGCCGACGCCGAAAACCGAGTAAAGGCCGAATTGCCCGATGTTGAACTTGAACTCCGCCGCTTTTTCCGGATCGCGGAACCAGATGCGAACGCGCTTGACGTCCGCCGTTTCCTGCGTAACTTCAAGGACTTCCATCGCGTCCGGCTTGTAAATATTTTCCATTGTTCTTCCTTCGTGTCCGCGACGCGCCGTCGGAAAGAAGCGCGCCGCGTTTTAATCGAGTCGAATTCTCGTTAGTCTTCTTGCTTTTGAACGACGTCGGCGTTCAACGTTTCGAGCGCCGGACGAACGCCGAACGACGCGCCGCACGAACGCGAACAGTTGCCGCAACCGGTGCAGAGGTAAGGGCCGAATTTCCCGGGATAAATCGAGAATTTATGCGTCAAACGTTGACGTTGGCGCTTCCCTTGCGTCGAGCGCGGGTTGTGTCCGGACGCGTGCAGGGTGAACATGCCGGCTTGGCAAGCGTCCCAGTTCTTGACGCGTTGGCCCTTCGAGTACGAACCTTCGTCGACAATGTCGAAGCAGTGGCACGTCGGGCAGACGTAAGCGCAAGCGCCGCAACCGACGCAACGCAACGACAGCTTTTCCCACTCCGGCGACGCGAAGTTTTCGGTAATCCAAATCGCGACCTTTTCGACGTCGACGTCGAAATTCGGCGCGGCGCAAGCGGAACCGGTTTTGTCCGATTCGGTCGCGATTCCGGCGAAGAGCGCTTGCCCCTTTTCGGTGAAGGTTCGCACTTCGAACGAACCGTCGCCGAGGTCGAAGAGCATCGCGTCGGAACCGGCGGCGTTATCCGGGGCGCCCCCGACCGCCGAGCAGAAGCAGTGCGCGTCCGTCTCTTTGCAGGCGAACGTAACGACCGTCGTCTTGGCGCGGCGTTGTTGGTAAAAGCGGTCTTGGTAATCCCAACCGAAGAGCGGGTCCAAAATCGGGAGCGCCGCCGCGTCGCACGGACGGGCGCCGATAATAATTTGGTCGTCTTCAAAGTCCGGCGCGTCGATCACTTCGACGTCGTTTCCCTTGCGAACGAAGGTGAAAATGACTTCGTGCTTCGGGAAAAAGAACTCTTTAATCGAGTTTTGAACGCGAACTTGCGGCGCGAACGTCGCTTGCGCGGCGTCGGAGATTTCTTTGAAAGAAACCAAACCGCCGTCGACGACCGGCGCGACGACGCGAGCGCCCGCGCTCAATTTGTCGGCGGCCAGTTTCTTTAATTGTTCCAGCGTAACGACTTGGCTCATCGGATAAATTCCTCCTTATCGTTCTCGGCGTAAGTCCCGATCAACGGCGCGGCGCCGAGTTCTTTCCCGGCGACGTAGCCGAATTGTTCGTCGGCGGCGTTCGCGAGCGTCAAGTTCAACAAATCGAGGTCGATCCCGGCGGGGCAAGCGGCGGAGCAGGCGCCGCAACCGACGCAACGACCGGCCAAGTGGAACGCGCGCAGGATGTTCCAAGCGAAGTTTCCTTTGAGCGTGGCCGACGTGTCGATGCGCGTCGGACGGTTTTTGTCGGCGACGCAACGGTTGCAGTAGCAAAGCGGGCAGCTTTGACGGCAAGCGTGGCAGCGAACGCAACGCGAAAATTCGTCGCGCCAATATTGGAAGCGCTCTTCCGGCGTTTTTTGCAGAAGCGCGGCCAACTTCGCTTGTTTCCCGGCGGTCTTGGCGTTCGGCGCGTTCGCGGCGTCGAGTTCGGCGGCCTTCGCGGCGTCGCCGATTAAAATATCGACGTTTTGCGCGGCGTGTTCGACGCAGGTCGCGCATTTATCGAGAAGGGTTCCGGTCGCGACGCCGGACGCGTCCGCGGCTTGGATTCCTTCGCAAACGACGCCGACAACGACGACGTTCTCGCGGTCGATTTGGCCTTCGTTCGCCAAGACGACGACGGCGCGAGCGTCGCAACCTTTCACGACGATCGCCGGTTTGCCGAGCGCTTTCACTTCCGGGCGCGAAAGGTGAACGGCGAGATTTTGACGACATTCGGCGTTCCAAACG
>JAFSDX010000210.1 GCA_017436025.1 Thermoguttaceae bacterium | reverse complement strand
GCTTGGGCGCGACCGACGACTTGCCCGGAGAGCGTTTTGATTTCGACTTCGACCGAACCGGCGCCGCGTTTCGAGTCGGCGGTCGTCAACTCGGCGGCGTTCGGGCGTTCGACCGGGCGGAGCGCGAGGAGTTCGCGGTCGGCGGGGGAAAGTTCGTCGTCGAATTTCGGGGCGGCGTTCCCGTTTTTGTCGATTTCTTTAACGAAAACTTGAACTTGCGCCGTTTTCTTTTCGACGTCGCCGCGAACCCAAACGTCGTCGACGTAAACGTTCGGCGTCGCTTCCAACTCGACGTCGCGGTAAAAGCCGCCGAAGTGGTGGTTGACGCCGTAAAGTCCGACGCGGGACGGGACGTCGTTCCGGACTTGCGCGACGATTTCCGCCGTTTCGCCCGGCTTGACGAACGGGGTTATGTCGAATTTGCGGGCGCCGCAGTACGCGTCGACCGACGCCGCGCGTTGACCGTTGACCCAAATTTGCGCCGTCGAGCGAACGCCGCCGATTTTCAGCCAAACGCGTTTGCCGTCCCAACGCTCCGGAATCTCGACCGTTTTGCGGTAAAGGGCCGGGCCGACGTAAACGTGTTTCAGATCCCAATCGCCGCAGTCCCAAGGACAGTCCCAAGTAACGCCGGGGCCGGGCTCGCCGACGCCTTGAACCTCCCAAATCCCGGGAACTTGGATTTTGCGCGCGCCCGTCCAGTCCATCGGGAACGAGCCCCAAATCCCTTCGCCGACGCTCAACCGGAAACGGCGCGCGTCCTGCAAAAAGTCCCATTCGCCGGAGAGCGAAACGACGTCGGCAAGCGGCGAACGAACGACCGGGTTGACGACCGCGAACGACGGCGGCGCTCCCCAATCTTTGGCGAAAATCGCGTTTCGCCCGGCGGCGAACGCGGAGGCCGCGACGGCGAGCGCCGCGAGGAAAAGCGTCGATTTTTTCATTTCGAACGGCTCCTTCGAAGAACGTATTAATTAATATTGACAAAATCGGCGGAAAAACGAACGACGCGGCGCGCCGGTTTGCTCGACGCGGCGACTTCGGCGCCGTCGAGCGCGAAAGCCGACGGAATAACTCGTCGCTTCTCGTTAAATCGTTATTATCGCCATCGTCGCGGGAAAGTCAACGAAAAAACGGAAATTTTCTCGTCGCGAGCCAACGGCGGGCGTCAGTTCGTTAAATCGAGTTTCAACGGTTCCGCGTTTTTGCGAACGTCGACGCTCAAGCCGGAGGAGGCCGGGTCGGCGTATTGCTCCGGAAAAACGTTTTTCGCGCGCATCGTAGCGATCGAGTCGCCCGATTGTTCGATTTTGAGAACGGAAATCGAGTATTCGCCGACGATACAGCCGGGATCGGAGCCGGTCGAAACGACGAAACGACCGTTCGCGTCGGTTGTTCCCGCGGCGTCGCGACCGACTTCGCGATTTTTGGGCGTTAGGCAAACGGTCGCGCCTTCGACCGCTTCGCCGTCGAGCGTTAGAACCCCTTCGAGCGGAACGAACGACGGGCCGGAACAACCGACCAACGCGAAAGGAAGGAGGAGGAAAAAGGAAAAAACGACGGAAATTTGGGCGCGGAACGTCATTTTAGGTCTCGTTAAATTGGAGGGAAAGGGGGAAATGGAGAAATCGAGGAGACGCGAACGGCGCGTTTTACTCCAGGTCGAAATCGTAAGCGGTCGCGTCCGCCGTCGGCGTTACCTCGACGGATAAGGGCGAATCGATCGGACGGCAGTATTGAATCAGCGTTTCTTCGCCGTCGACGATTTTTGAAAGCGCGACGCGGTACGCGCCGACGGGAGCGCCGTCGAGGTCGCCGGTTTGAATTTGGTAACGACCGGACGCGTCCGAAACGGCGATCGATTCCGCGTCGAAATCGGGGGGCGCGACGACCGGTTTGAAGCGAACTTTAACGTCGGCGAGCGGTTCGCCGTTTTGCGTGATCGTTCCTTGGACGGGAACGACGTTTTGCGAAGCGCCGCCGCAACCGGTCGCGCCGAGAACGGCGAAAGCGGCGAGCGCGGCGATGAAAAGGGCTAAACGTTTCATCGTGTAGTTTTCCGTTGGTTAAGCGTCGAAAGGCTTCGCGCGTCGTCGGCGGTAAGTCGACGACGGCGCCGAGCGGGTAAAGCGTTTACGGAATCGCGACTTCCTGGCGGTCGCGGCGGTCGCCTAAGTATTGGTAAGTCTTCATATCGATCGTTTCCGAGAAGTAACGAACGGAACCGTCGCCCATCAGGAAGTTGGCGCCGCCGGGGTGGCAAGACTTGTAACCGTAAGCGGCGGCGTAGCTGAAGCGGCTCGAGCAGCTTTGGTCGCAATTTCCGGACGTTCCGCCGTATTCGGTTTGTTCGTAGCTGCGGTGGTTGATCGGAATCGAAGTGTACGTGAAGCCGTCCGGGTCGTTCCAAACCCAACCGGACAGCGCGTAACCGGTGTGTTCGGGGCGGATTTCGCCGAAGAAAATCGTCGAGCTGAGCCCGTCCAAAATTTCGCCGATATCGAACTGTTGACCGCGAATCGCGAACGGGCCGGCCGGTTGCGTTTCCAAGTCGGTCCATTCGGAGGTGTAATTTTCGTACCAAGTAATCGAAGACGGGCAAGCGGGTTGAGCGAGACCGGGCCAACGCGTCGGGCCGGCGCTGGCGGCGTAGTTGGCGGCGTAATATTCCGGCCAACCGGAGCCGATCGACATTGGCGACGACGCGAAACCGTCGGACGGGCAGGAGAAGGTCGCGATTCGGTTTTGCGCGATCCACTTGCCGGACGAGTCTTTAGCGGAGTGGACGCCGTGCATCTCTTGCCCGCCGGACGTCGTCCAAGCGTCCGGGTCTTCCGCTTTCGAAACGAACTTTTGCGCTAAAATGTCGTAAAGCGCTTGCTGTTCGATATAGGGGAGGAGGCGGACGACGCAACTTCCGAAGTCGTAATTGACGCCGTCGCGCATTTGTCCCGGCGGGAAATAGTCGGCGCCGTCGTAATAATTTTGCAACGCCAACCCGATTTGTTTCATATTGTTCGAGCATTGCATACGTCGGGCGGCCTCGCGCGCCGCTTGCACCGCCGGGAGCAGAAGACCGATCAAAATTCCGATAATCGCGATAACGACGAGCAGCTCGACAAGCGTAAAACCCGCGTGTTGTTTTTTCATTGTAGGTTCTCCTAAAATTGCAAAACGCCGGTAAAATAGCGAAACAGCGTAAAACGGCGAACTTGCGAAAACGTCAAACGCCGCGACGCTTGAACGGCAAAGGATAATAAGTAAAGAAAACGAATAACGTTAGAACGAGACGGCTTTTCCGTCGTCCATCGAGCAAAGCGCGCGGAAGACGTCGACGTCGACCGTTTCCGAAAGGAACGCGACGCTTCCGTCGGCGCGAAGCGCGTTGCAACCGGCGGCGTGGCGCGAGTCGAGAACGGTGTTGAGCGCGTAAGCCATTCCGCATTTTTCGCCGTTCGGGCCTTGTCCGCTCGGCTCGGTCGGGTGCGCGCCTTTGTAGTTCGGCGGCCAATGGACGACCGTCAATCCGGAGCCGTAAAAACCGGTCGACGCGTTCGCGACGGAGCGGAGGTCGCGGAACGTCCAAGGTTGGTTCAACCCGGCCCAAGCGCCTTCGTAATTGGCGGAGTAAGGCTGACCGTAATCGTTGACGCCCGATTGTTCGCCGACGACGAACGTGTTCGACGTTCCGTCGGTAATCGCGCTAAAAGTTCGCGACGCGTTGTAAGTAAGAACGCCGTTGCCCGCCGCGACGCCGTGTTGGGTGCGGTAAATCATATCGGCGCGACCGGCCGGGTCGGGAGACGCGCCCGCGATTCCGGCGTAGTTGGCGATTTGCGAGTCGACCATATCGAACCAGTTGCGCGCCTGCGCTTGTTTCAGCGTCTTTTTCCAGTACGCGCTCGGGCAAACGTACATATCGACGACCAATAGGCGAAGGAATTCGTTGTTCGCGAAACCGGGAGAAATCGCGGAGGAATCGACGACGTAACCGTCTTCGCGCAGTTGAGAAAAGACGTTTGTTTGTTCGGCGAACGGGAGAATCGTCAGCCGCCAGTTGCGTCCGGAGAGCGTGCGCCAGTTTCCGTAACCGCCGGCGATCGAACCGATCGGGAACGCGAGGTTGACGTCGTGATAATTTTGAAGGGCCAAGCCCATTTGCTTCAGATTGTTCGTGCATTGCATCCGACGCGCCGCTTGAACGGCCGGAAGAAGACCGATCAAGATTCCGATGATAGCGACGACGACTAACAGCTCGACGAGGGTAAAACCGAGGCGGTGTAATCGACGCCCCTTCCCCATTTTAACATAGGTGTGTTGCGCATAACGACGATTCCTTAAAATTGGCGCGACGTTAAACCGTCGCGCGTAAAAAAAGGATTAGTGGGCAAAATAAAACGTAAGCGATAAAATAGTTTTTTAACGTCGCAATATCGGACGTTAAAACAAAAAAGGCGAACGGCGAGCGCCGAACGGTAAAACGGTTTAACGCGAAGAAGTAAGAAAAACGTTTTTCGTCTATTGGGTCGCCCAAGACCTTTAAAAGACGAACGATGGCGCGAACGGATAATAACGACGGAAAGAACGAAATTCGTTCAAAATTCGCCTATTGGGTCGGCTCAACCTTTAAAAGGCGAAAGGCGTAAATTATCGGGGAAACAACGCGTTTGGCGGCGCGTTGCGACGTTGCGTATGTTGAAAAACGTTGCGATTGATGAAAATGAGAGATTAAAAACGTCCGCTTTTTGCGAGCGCTTTTACCGTTTGGTAACGATTATAGAAAGAAAAATTACGGGCGTCAAAAAGTTTTTTAAGAAAAACGATTATTTGGGTCGGAATTGTCGAAAAAATATTTTGCGATAAAACGCGGACGTAAAAAACGCGCCGTCCGGGAGAGACGACGCGTTGCGGATTTTCTTAAACTAAGTGAAATAGAGGGTTAGGTTGACAGCGTCGGACGTTCGACGTCAAACGCGGCCCGACTCTTCCGTTAATTTGCGCAATTCGCGGCAAGTTTCCGGCGTCAGCGCGGCGTCGGAGAAACGCCAAGTCCAGTTGCCGTCCTCGACGCCGGGGAAGTTGACGCGGGCGTCGTTCGAAAGGCCGAGGACGTCCTGAATCGGGAAAATCGCCAAACGGCAGGGCGACTGAGCGACCGCCCGCAACGCCGCCGTTCGAAGCGCCGCGATTTGTTCCGACAACGGCTCGCAACGGAGCGAAACGCCGAGCGTCGGGGCCGTCGAGTCGGAAGGTTGGGCGGAATCGGCGCTTTGCGTCGAGTTTGACGGCTTTTCGGCGGGGCGTCGCCGTCGAGAATCGCCGCCGGGACGTCGTCCGGACGTCGGTAACGCTCGAGAACGTCGACGATACCGGCGAAATCGAGGGACGGCCAAGCGTCGCCGCCGTATTTCTCGACGTCCGCCAACCAACCGAGAATCGGCGCCGCGTCGTGCGTTCCGGTGTACGCGACGTAATTTTCCGACCATTTTTCAAGCGGATTCGGCGCGACGCAGGTTTCGGCGTCGATTTTCACGTCGTCGAACGAAAATTGAAAAACTTGCATTCCCGGGAGGCGGTAACGGTCGCGGAGGGCGCAAACGCCGGCGTTCATCACCCCCAAATCCTCGGCGATAAACGCTTCGCGGGGGCAGTCGGCGAAAATCGCGTCGAAAAACGCCTTTTGCGGGCCCGGTTCCCAACCGTCTTCGTAAGCGACGCCGTCGACAAAATGTTGTTTCTTGGGTTGTTTTTTGGCGCTTATTTGATTTTTCTTCGATTGTCCGGTTAGCATTTTAATCAAACGAGCGACGAAATTTTCTTTTTGTGTCGACGCGACGGTTTTGGTTTGATTTTTGACGCTCGGTTCGTCGCCGTTTTCCGGAACGCCGTCGCCGGGGAAGCTGTAAAAATTGTAAAAACCGATAAAGTGATCGAGGCGAACGAGATCGAAGCGCGAAAGCGTCTTCTTCATTCGGCGGCGCCACCAGTCGAAATCGGTTTCTCGGTGCCGCTCCCAACGGTAAAGCGGCGAGTTCCAACGCTGCCCTTCCGGATTGAAGTCGTCCGCCGGGACGCCCGCTTCGCGAATCGTTCGGCCTTCGAGGTCGACCTGAAAGAGGTCGCGAAACGCCCAAACGTCGGCGCTGTTCTTCCCGACGTAAATCGGGACGTCGCCGAAAAGCCCGACGTTTCGTTCGGCGCAGTACGAGCGCAGTTCGTTCCATTGAACGTCGAAAACGAGTTGCAAAAAGCGCAAATAATCGAGTTCGTCCGCTCGTTTTTCGGCGAATTCCGCCAACGCCGCCGCGTCGCGCCGCCGAAATTCGACCGGCCAATCGCGCCAAGCGTACCCGAATTCCTCCGAAAGCGCCGCGAAGAGAACGTAATCGTCGAGCCAAAATTTGTTTTCGTAACGGAAGTGCTTTTCGAGAGCGCGAAATTTCGCCCCGCCGATTCCGTCGCGGTACCGTTCGAACGCCTTGCGCCAACAGGGACGCCGACGCTCGAACGCGGAGCGGTAATTAATCCGCTCCGAACGGGCGTCCGTTTGCGGCGTCGACGACGGCGGAAGCGCGAAATTGCCGGAATTTGGCGAGTTTGCGCAATTTGGGAAAGCGGCGTCGCAAGATTGTGCGTCCGGAAGGAACCAAGCGGCGGCCAAGTCGGCGTCGTCGAGGAGGCCTTCGTCGCGCAAATCTTCCAGGTCGAGATAAAGCGTCTCGCCCGCGAACGCCGAGCGCCCGGCGTAAGGGGAGCCGAAGCGGTCGATCGGGTTGACCGGGAGCGATTGCCACCAACGCTGCCCGGAGTCGGCCAAAAAGTCGACGAAACGGCGAGCGCCGCGCCCGAGACTCCCGACGTCGCGGACGCCCGGAAGCGAAAAAAGAGGCGCCAAAGCGCCGGAAGAACGACGAACGGACATAAAAACCTCGTAAAATATTGGAAAACGCTCGGAATTTCGCGTCGCGGAGAGGCGAATCGGGCGAATTTGGGTAAAACGGTAAAAATGGGCGAAGCGGCGAAAAAAGAAGGTTCCGCAACTTGCGCCGGGCCGTTGGCAAAACGGGAAACGTCGCGTATAATGACGGCGAACCGCGCGTCTTTGAAACGGCGCTTCCATTATAACCGGAATTTTTTGCCGGGTAAATCGGGGGCGCGAAAATTTCGGCGAACGTTTGAGGCGATACAGCGGCCCGTCGCGAGAAAATTTAACGACGGCTTGTAAAAACGGGAGAAATAGGAAAATGAGCGAAACCTTGGATTGGAGCAAACCGACGCTCGGCGTCATCAGCGACGTTCACGGCGAGATCGAAACGACGGCGCGAGCGTTCGACGAGTTCGAAAAACGGGGCGTCGAACGGGTAATCTGTTGCGGCGACCTCGGCGACTTGGAAATTCTCGACGTTTTTCGGCGGATTCCGACCGATTTCGTCGCGGGAAACTGCGACGCGTCGCGTCGAGAAGCGTTGGCGGTCGAGATTCCGAAGATCGGCGGACGCTTTTGGGGGGATTTCGGCGAAATCGAATGGGCCGGGAAACGGATTTTCTGGACGCACGGCTGCGGCCGGTTGGAAGACCGAATCGCCGACGAAGCGTATTCCGAACTTTGGGACTTGATTTGTTTCGGGCATACGCACCGCTTCGAAACACGGCGCTATAATCAAACGTTGATTTTGAATCCGGGCGCGATTCAAGCTCGCGGCGAGAAACCGAGTTGCGCCGTTCTCGACGTTAATCTGCGAATCGAGCGCGTTTTTCCGGCGACTTTTTCGTTCTGGAGGTTTGCGTAAAATAGGCGAGGCGGCGAAGTTTTGCGGCGAAAGTCGGCGACCGCGACGAAAAAAAACGGCGTTTTTTGAGAAAATTTCGTTTCGGCTCTTTTATTTTGGTCGCGTTTCTGGTATGCTGAAAAATCGAGAATTTGTTTTCGAATTTTCGCCCGCGACGGTTTTTCGACTTGCGCGACGCGTTGCGTTTGCGTCGGAGCGAAGAGCGTCCGGACTTTGCGTCGAGCGGCGGCGTCGTTCGTCGTTTGCGGCCTGTTTGTCGTCTTTATTAATATATAAGGAAAAAACGCGATGGTAATGAAGAAATTTATGAACGCCCCGGAAAATCTGACGACCGAGCTTCTCGAAGGGTACGCGCTCTGCTATCCGTCGAAAATTAAGGTTGTTTCGGAGAAAATCGTCGTTCGCGCGACGCCGAAATCGACCGACAAGGTCGCGATCGTTACCCTCGGCGGCGCCGGGCACGAACCGGCGTTGAGCGGTTTCGTCGGCGAAGGGATGCTCGACGCGTCGGTCGTCGGCGACATTTTCGCGGCGCCGGGCGCTCCGAAAGTCGTCGAAGCCCTCCGTATGTTCAAAGATTACAAAGGGATCATTCTCGTCGTGTTGAATCACGAAGGCGACCAACGCAACGCGAATATGGCCCTGATGATGGCGGCGAAAGAAGGCCTTAAAGTTTCGAAAATCGTTACCGCCGAAGACATCGCGCCCGGCGTCGACGCTCCGATCGAAGACCGTCGCGGCCTCGGCGGTTGCATTCCGCTCATCAAGATTCTCGGCGCCGCCGCGGAAAAAGGCCTCGACGTCGACGAAATCCTTGCGATCGGCGAACGCTTCAACAAACGGATGGCGACGCTCGCCGTTACGCTGAAAGTCGCGACGCACCCGCAAGCCGGGCAAGAAATCGGCGCGTTGGCCGACGACCAAATGGAAATCGGGATGGGCCAACACGGCGAAGGCGGCGGAAACGGTCCGGAACCGATGCAATCCGCCGACTGGGTCGCCGAAACGATGGCGAACAAACTGTCGCGCGCTCTCGAACTCAAAGCGGGCGAAAAGGTTATGTTGATGATCAACGGTTCCGGCGCGACGACGCTAATGGAAATGTTGATCGTCTATCGCAAGGCGTGTCAAGTCCTTACCGCCGCCGGTATCGAAGTCGTTTCCGGTTGCTGCGACGAAATCTTGACCGTTCAAGAAGCCGCCGGTTTCCAAATGATCGTCGGCGTTTTCGACGACGAAACGCTCGCGATGTACAACGCGCCGAGCGACGCGCCGTATTGGGTCGTCCGCTAGTTCGGTAACGAACGCGACGTCGGCGGTTTAAACGATCGTCGGCGTCGCAAAATGAGCGCGAAATCGCAAACGTCGAGCGCGGGGCGAAGACTCCGGGCTCGGCGTCGGGCCGCGCTTTGCCTTGGCGCTTTCGCGACGTTCCCGGGGGAATAGCGCAAAAGATCGACGAAGCGGCGGCGCGAACGATTTCGACGTCGGCGACGACGATAATAAACGGGGTAAACGACATATTGAAGGCGGTTTGCCGACGCGGACGCTTTGCGGCGGACGAACGTAAATCGCCGGTATCACTCGCTTTTTAACGCTTGGAGCGCTTGCGACTCGCGGCGCGTTCGAACGTTCGAACCAAGAATCTCAACGAAGATGGCTTCCGAATTTACTAAAGATTTATTGACGAAAATGCTCGAAACGGCCCTCGCGGCGGTCGAGGCGCAATTTGACGAACTGAACGCTCTCGACGCGGCGACCGGCGACGGCGACCACGGCTCCGCGATTTTGGCGACGATGAAAGCGGCGGTCAAGGCGGCGCAAGGGCCCGGTTCCCTCGCCGAAACCGCGACGAATATCGCGATGGAAATTATGACTGCGACCGGCGGCTCGACCAGCTCGCTCAACGGCTCGTTCTTTATGGGGCTGTCCGACGGCGCGAAGTCGGAAGCGTTGAATCCGGTCGAAACGGTCGCGGCGTTCGAAGCCGCGTTGACGTCGATGCAAACGATGACGAACGCTAAAGTCGGCGACAAAACGATGATGGACGCGATGCTTCCGGCGATCGACGCGATGAAAGCCGCCGTCGCCGCGAATCCGGCCGCGACGCTTTGCGACGTTTTCCAACAAGCCGCCGACGCCGCGAAAGCGGGCGCCGACAAGACGGCGGAATACGTCGCGAAATTCGGGCGCGCTCGCAACCTCGGCGAACGCTCGAAGGGGAGCAAAGACGCCGGCGCGACCAGTACGGCGGTCATTTTCCAAGCGTACGCCGACGCGATCGCCGCCAACTGAGCGGTTGAACGACGGTCGAAACGTTGGTTTAGGTAGAATAGTTAAAATGACGAAACGGCGACGCGCCGAGGCAAAGCGAAAGCGCGCGTCGTTTTGTTAAATTGGGTTAAATAAATAATTCGGTAAAAGAAAGAGTTCTAACGATGGCTGACAACGAAGGCAACATCGACGCGAAAAATTTCGGCGTTGGGATTCCGCAAAAGCAAGAAGGTTTCTTCCTCAAGGGCAACGAACACGCGAGCTGGGGGATTAAGTCGCGCCTTTCGCAAGTTTTTAACGAAAAATCGGGGCGCACCGTTATGTTGGCGTTCGACCACGGCTTCATTATGGGCCCGACGTCCGGTCTCGAACGCATCGACCTGACGATCAATCCGTTGATCCAATACAGCGACTGCATTATGTGCTGCCGCGGTATTCTCCGCTCGGTCGTTCCGCCGACCTGCAACAAGCCGATTTCGTACCGCTTCGACGCCGGCACCTCGATTCTGACCAGCCTCAACGATCAAAGCCTCCAAGACATTGAAGAAGCGATTCGCTTGAACGTTTCGCTCTTGGCGGTGATGGTCGCGATCGGCGACCCGGAACACGAAGGCCTGACGGTTCGCAACCTGACGAAAACGGTCGATATGGGCGTCCGCTACGGCATTCCGACGCTCGGCGTTACGGCGGTCGGCAAGAACCTGACCCGCGACGCTCGTTACCTGAGCCTCGCGACCCGCATTTGCGCGGAAAACGGCGCGAATGTCGTCAAGACGTACTACTGCGACGAAAACTTCGAACAAGTTACGAACGCTTGCCCGATTCCGATCGTCATCGCGGGCGGCAAGAAACTTCCGGAACGCGACGCGCTGCAACTCGCTTACTCGGCGATTTCGCAAGGCGCGGCGGGCGTCGATATGGGCCGCAACATCTTCCAATCGGACTGCCCGATCGGGATGCTGAAAGCGGTTCGCGAAATCGTCCACAACAACGCGACCGTCGACCAAGCGTTCGACTGCTACGAAACGTACAAGAACCAAAAGTAGTCGCGATTTAAGTTGTTGTTAACGCTTCCGAATCTTGAAAGTCGCCGCGTTTTCATTCAAGCGCGGCGGCTTGCGGGGGCGTATTGTCTCGACGGTTCCCGACGGCGTTCGACTTTGCCGCGTCGTCGCGAATCGAGCGAACGTCGAGAAGCGTCGCGACTTTCGACGTCGAAAAACGGCGGTTAAAACGTCGGGCCGAGCGGCGGAAATCGCGACGCGGCGAAGAACGGAGCGTAAAATGTCCGGACGTTTTTTAACGCGACCGTTTCGAGTGTTGGCGTTGTTGCAAACTTCCTACAAGGCGCACCGCGACGTCTTGCGGGGCTTGGCGCGGTACGCTCGGCTGAACGGGTCGTGGGCGTTGCATCTTTTCGAAGGACGCGACGACGAAGCGTTTCAAGCCGATATGGATTTGTCGAGTTTCGACGGAGCGCTCATTGGCGCGACCGATCGTTACGTCGAACCGTTGCGGCGGACGCGGATTCCGACGATCGTCGTCGACCCGAGGCGGCGCTATCGGTTGCGCGAAGAAAGCGGCGAGCGTTACACCGTCGTCCGTTGCGACAACGAGGCGATCGGGCGAATGTGCGCCGAATTTCTCCTCAAAAAAAATTATCTGCAGTTCGGGTACGTGCCGGCCGCGTCGCGCGCCGGATGGTCGGACGCGCGGGAAAAAAGTTTCGTTAGCTTTTTGACGCGTCGCGGATTCAAAACGTTTGTCTATCGCCCGGAAATAATCGACGCAAACGGCGAAAAACAAACGGTTTCGCTTCAACGTTGGTTGGCCGAGGCGCCGAAACCGATCGGCGTGATGGCCGCGACCGACGCCCGAGGTCGCCAAACGCTCGACGCCTGTCGCGACGTCGGATTGAAAGCGCCGCTCGACGTCGCCGTCGTCGGAGTCGACAACGACGCGCTTCTTTGCGAGTCGACGACGCCTTTCTTGTCGAGCGTCGCGACGAATTTAGAGGAAACGATCTTTCGCGCCGCCGAGATTCTCGATCGGCAAATGAAGGGCGAAACCAACGACGGCGAAACGCTTTATTACGATCCGGTCGGCGTCGTCGACCGCGGGTCGACCGCGCCCGTTCTCACCGACGACGCCGTCGTTCTTAACGCGCTCGAATTAATGCGGCTCAATCTTCATCGGCCTTTCGGCGTCGCCGAGATCGCGACGAAAACCGACGTGTCGCGCCGAACTCTCGAATTGCGTTTTCAGAAAAAATTGGGGCGCTCCGTTCTCGACGCCGCGCGCGAAATGCGGCTCGAAAAAGCGAAACTTCTTTTGACCGAAACGAACCGCTCCGTCGCCGACGTCGCGAAGTTATGCGGTTTTCGTAGCGAAAATTACCTCGCCACCGTTTTTCGTCAACGGTTGGGCGTCGCGCCGTTGAAATATCGATTCGAAAACAAGGAAAGCGACGAGTAATCGTTGCGAACGCGGCGTTTATTTAAAGCGCGGAACGAACGCGGCGGCGAGTCGGCGAACTCGGACGGTTTGCGGCGAGAACGTCGGGGACGTCGCGATGCGAAAAAAGTTATAAAATTGCGCAATGAAACGTCGTTTTTTGCGTAAAATCGAAAATTTAAAACCCTCTTAAATTGTTGACTTTTACGTTCGAACCTGATACAATGTCGCGCGTCGGAACGAAACGGAGAACGGACGGCGTTTTAGAAATTGCGCAACGTTGAGTTCGCGTTGTCGAGCGCGCTCGACGACGCGAAACGTTTCTTTGAGTTTCGAATCGACGGAAAATTGATACGATTCTCGACTTTTGTATTGAAAAGGGGGCTGGTATGAGCGCGGCGATTTTCGGAACGAAGCGGAGAGGCGGCGCGGCGGCGTTTCGCGGGTTCACGCTTGTCGAATTGTTGGTCGTTATCGCGATTATTGGGATTTTGATCGGGCTTCTTTTGCCGGCGGTTCAAGCGGCTCGCGAGGCGGCGCGGCGGATGCAATGCACGAACAATCTGAAGCAGATCGGCTTGGCCGTTCACAATTTTCACGACGCTCGCGACGGGTTGCCGCCGCAGATTTTGGCGCCGTATCGGATGACGCTTTTCCCGATTCTTTATCCTTACGTCGAGCGTCAAAGTTTGTACGATCTCATCTGTTCGACCGAGGATTACTACGGGAACAAGTCGTTTTCCAAGGGGCTGACCGCGAACTGTTGGTGGGGAAAAACCGCGCCCGTTCAGTTGTTTGGGAAGATGATTTTGACCGACGAAGAGCGGCGAGCGTTCGGCTCCGTTTCGTGTTACGTTTGTCCTTCGCGTCGAAGTTCTCCGGCGTATTTGGACGACCCGTCCGAAGCGTCGAAGAAAAATTATTCGCAATATTACGCCGGGCCGCAAACCGACTACGCGATGGTTCAAGCGGGCGGAACCGACGGTTGGCACTTTAGCACGACGAAAGATCGCGTCAACGTGCGCGGCCCGTTTCGGATGGCGAAGTCGAACTTCCAATACGACTGGGCGCGCGGCCCGAACGTGATGACGACGTACAGTCCGCGCGACTCGTTCGCGCGCTTGCAAGACGGAACGAGCAATCAAATTCTTATCGGCGAAAAACACTTTATCAACGATACGGACGTTTCGGACAACTATCCGACGCTCGGGCTCTGCGACACGCTCGGCGGCGACTGCACGTATCTTTGCGCCGGCGACAACGGCGTCGGGCTCGTTTCGACGATTCGCACCTTCGACCCGTATTGGGGCGAAACGATCGCGCTTCCGGGCGAGAAACTTTGGAATAGCGCGCACAAATTCGGCTCCGCGCACGCCGGAGTCGTCAATTTCTTGATGGGCGACGGTTCGATTCGGGCGATTTCCTCGACGACGCCGCACGACGTGTTGTACGCGTTGTCGGTCGTCGACGACGGCGAAACGATTCAAAATCCGTAAGTTTAGCGAAAATAAGTTGAGGAGAGAAACTGTGGCGATTAAACAAACGGCGCGACGGAACCGCCTTGGCGTTTTGGCCGTCGCGGCGATTTCGGCGCTCTGCGTCGGCTGCGGGTCGAACGTTAAGTTCGGCGGCAAGGTCGTTTTTTCGGACGACAAGTCTCCGGTAACGTCCGGCGTCGTTATTTTTGAGAAGCCGGGCTATATGGCGCGCGGCGCTCTCGACGAAAACGGGCGGTACGATCTCGGCGGCGAGAAGATCGGCGGCGGGCTCGAAAAGGGAACGTACAAAGTTTATATTTCCGGCGCCGTTGTTGCGAAGATTTTAGAAACGGAATTCGACGACGCGGGGAATCCGACCGGCGTCGTCGTTCCGGACGATCTGCCGCCGGGCGCGCAGGTGATCGGCGACCGGCTCGTTACGCCGACGATCGCACCCGAGTTTTGCGACGCGAAAACGACGCCGTTGACCGTCGAAGTCGGCGGCTCCGAAAAAGGGTTCGATTTCGAAGTCGACAGGAACTGAACGTAAACCGTTAGGAGGTCAAAAGATGAAAAAGTGTTTTCGACGTTTCGTTTGGAGCGCCGCCGCGTTGAGCGTCGCCGTTTTGACCGCGTCGGCGGCGGTTCGCGCGGATTCGCCGTTCGACCCGAAGGACTCCGATTTCAAGAAGTGGGCGCCGGTTCTTGTCGACGACGCGGTTATGCCGTCGCGGGGCGAAATCGACGCGACCGCCGCTTGGGTTCGGAGCGCGTTCGGCGGGGAAACGGGCGAGTCGAGCGCGGCGGACGTTCCGAGCGACGCCGTTCGCATCGTCGTCGAGCGGCAGGATTACAGCCGATTGCGCTTCAACGAAACCGCCGTCGGCGAACGGTTTGCGTTCCCGAACGACGTCGTTTTCGACAAAGGGCTCGGGACGCACTCGACGAGTCGGCTCCGCGTTCTCTTCCCGGAACCGGTCGCGAAGTTTGCGGCGAAGGTCGGAATCGACCGCGTTAACGTTCAGGGCTCCGTTCGTTGCGCGGTCGAAGTCGGCGGGAAAACCGTTTTCCAAACGGAAACGATTCGCGGCGGCGAGGCGGCCCGACCGGTCGAAATCGCGTTCGCCGAGCCGGTCGCCGAGTTCGCGCTCCTCGTCGACGACGCCGGGGACGGGCCGATTTGCGACCAGTTGAATTGGCTCGAACCGGTCGCGACGACCGCCGACGGAAAAACGTTCAATTTGGTCGACGACGCGGTCGTTTCGCGCCTCCCGAACGAAATTCCGTTTTCGTTCGATTACGATGGCGTTTCGTCGCGGGAGTTTCTCGACTCTTGGACGAAAACGGTCGAAAAACTCGACGATTATCGCGACGTTTACTCTTGGACCGACCCGAAAACGAAGTTGACCGTCTCCGCGACCGTTCGCCGGTTCGAGAAGTTCGCCGCCGTCGATTGGGTTCTCAACTTCAAAAACGGCGGAACGGAAAACACGCCGACGATCTCGAACGTTCAAGTTCTCGACGCGGCGCTGCAATACGGGTTCGAGCGCAAACCGTTGGCGCTGCGCACGTTGAATAGCGACACTTGCAACGAAAACGCTTGGGCGCCGATCGTTCGAACGATCGCTCCGGGCGCGTCCGAAACGTTTGTTCCGCGCGGCGGGCGTTCGTCGCAGGGCGCGTTCCCGTTTTGGAATTTGACGTCGCGGCGGTACGACGACGCGGAGCCGGGCGAAGGAATTTTTGTCGCGATCGGTTGGTCCGGCCAATGGAAGGCGAGTTTCGAAAACCTTCCGCAATCCGTTTCGACGACGAACGTAAAGGCCGGAATGGAAGAGCTTGCGACGATTCTTTATCCGGGCGAAGAAATGCGGACGCCGCGCGCGCTCCTTATGCCTTGGCGAAACGACGTCGCGTCGTCGCACGTCCTTTTCCGTCGGCTTCTTATGTTCGAATACGCGCCGAAAATCGACGGCGCGCCGGTCGAAATGGAAATTATCGCGCAGTGTTTCGACCGTTATTATCGCAAACGTCCGGGTTGGCAAAAAGTCGATTCGCAAATCAAGATGGCGCAAATGCTTAAAAGCATCGGCGGAACGGCGCACTGGTTCGACGCGGCTTGGTTCCCGGTCGGTTTTCCGAACGGCGTCGGGAACTGGTTTTCGGACAAAGAGAACTTCCCGAACGGCGTCGAGGAGTTGGGCGACGCGCTCGAAGAAATGGGGCTGAACTTCATCCTTTGGTTCGAGCCGGAACGCGTCGCGGCGGAAACGGAGATCGCGACGAAATATCCGCAATACGTCTTCCCGGGCGAGAAGAACGGGTTGTATAAATTGAGCGATCCGGAAGCGCTTAACTACTTGACCGAATTACTTTTGAAGCGGATTAAGGAGTACAAGGTCGACGTTTACCGTTGCGACTTCAACATCAATCCGCTCGACTATTGGCGCGCCGCCGACGAGCCGAACCGTCGCGGAATGACGGAAGTGCGTTACGTCGAAGGGCATTACGCGCTTTGGAATCGGTTGCGAGCGGAAAATCCGGGCCTTTGGATTGACAACTGCGCGTCCGGCGGACGGCGTATCGACCTCGAAACGACGGCGATTTCGCTTCCGCTTTGGCGTTCCGACACTTGCTGTTGGGCTGGGCATCCGGAATGGGACCAGTCGCAAACGCTCGGCTTGGCGCAGTTTTTGCCCCTTTTCTCTTGCTCGGCTTGGGACCCGTCGCCGTATACGTTCCGAAGCGCGGCGAACCCGGGCGCGATTATGCAGTATAATTTCCTCGACGACGATTACGACGAAGCGGCGGCGCGGGCGTCGGTCGACGAAGCGCGAACGTATCGCAAGTTTTGGTACGGCGACTTTTACCCGTTGTCCGAAGCGCGACCCGGCAAGCGCGACGTCGCCGCTTGGCAGTTGCACCGACCCGACCTGAACGCCGGGCTCGTTTACGTCTTCCGTCAAGCGGAGTCGCCTTACCCGGGCGTCGAGTTTAGCTTGCGCGGGCTCGCCCCGAACGCGACGTACCGCGTCGCGGTCAAGCCGGGGTACGAGGCGACCGAAACGTTCGAGTTGAGCGGAGCGGAGCTGGCGAACTATTTGCTGTTGATTCCGGAGAAGGGCGCCGCTTACGTCGTCGAGTACGAAGCGGTTCGTTGACGGGCGACTTGCCGATTTTCGACGCGTTTTAGACGACGCGTTTTAACAAAACAAAAACGCCGAGCGGTTTTAGGGCCGTTCGGCGTTTTTCGTTGAAGCGGCGGCGCGCTTAATCGTTTGACTTGGCTTAATTTAATTGAATCAAACGAATTTCAAAAGCGCGTAACGTTTTTTGCCGCTGCGGAGGATGACGACCGTTTCGCTCGCCAAGCTCGCCGGGGTCAGTTTGTAATCGAGGTCGGTAACGGCGCGGTTGTTGACGTAAGCGCCGCCTTGTTGAACCGCGCGGCGAGCGTCGCCCTTCGTCTTCGCCAAACCGGCCAAAACGAACGCGTCGACGATTCCGATTTCGCCGGCTTCCAGTTGCGCTCGCGGAAGCTCTTGGCTCGGAACGTCCGCGAAAATCGATGTAAGCTCCGCGTCCGAAAGACTTTCGATCGCCGCGCCGAAGAAGATCGCCGTCGCTTGCTCCGCCGCCGCCAAGCCCGCTTCGCCGTGCGCGATCAGCGTCAACTCTTTCGCGACTTGCTTTTGCAGAATCCGGCGACCGAGGTTCGCGCGGTGTTCTTCAACGAGGGCGGTCGCTTCCTCTTCGCCCAAGTCGGTGAAGAAGCGGAACGCGCTTTCGACGTCCGCGTCGTCGACGTTGACCCAATATTGGTAGAATTGGTAAGGACTCGTGCGAGCCGGGTCGAGCCAAAGCGCGCCGGACTCCGTTTTGCCCATCTTCTTGCCGTCGCTCTTGAGGAGCAGCTTGCTCGTGAGGCCGTAAAGTTGAACGCCGTCCATCCGACGCGCCAAGTCGATCCCGGCGGTGATGTTCCCCCATTGGTCGCTCCCGCCAATTTGAATTTCGCAACCGTATTCGCGGTGGAGGTGGACGAAGTCGTAAGATTGGAGCAGCATATAGCTGAACTCGGTGTAGCTGAGCCCGTTTTCCGCTTCGAGGCGGCTCTTGACCGAGTCTTTCGTCATCATCACGTTGACCGGGAAGCGTTTCCCGACGACGCGGAGGAAGTCGAGGTAGCTGAATTCCTTCATCCAGTCGAAATTGTTGACCAAAATCGCGCCGTTTTCCTTATCGTCAAAGTCGACGAAGCGCGCCATTTGCTTCTTGATGCAGTCGACGTTGTGCTGAACCGCTTCCGGCGTCAGGAGTTTGCGTTCGTCGCTTTTGCCGCTCGGGTCGCCGATCATTCCGGTCGCGCCGCCGACGAGAACGATCGGACGGTGCCCGGCTTTTTGGAAGCGGCGAAGGTTCATGATCGCGACCAAGTGCCCGACGTGCAGCGAGTCCGCCGTCGGGTCGAAACCGCCGTAAACGGTTCGCGGCTTTTCGAGGAGAAACGCGCCGAGCTTTTCGTCGGTGATTTGGTTCAACAGGCCGCGCCAAGTCATCTCGTTGACGACGTCGAAATTAACGGACATTGGGGTTCCTTTAACGGTTAAATGGGTTGTCGTTTTATTTTTTGAATCGTTTTTTCTTGGGGCAAGCGTCGGAAAACGCCGGTCGCGGCGAGTTTGCCGAAAAGGACGGCGCGATTCCGGAAAATTTTGCGCGTCGGTTTGCGCCCCCCCGTCCCAACTTGAAAATAAGGAATATAATAAGGGGGCGGCGAGCGGCGGCGCGACGCGGCGGGGGCTCCGACGGAGCGTCGGCGGCGGTTTCGAGGCGGCGTTCGCGGCGCGTCGACGAAAATACAAAAATGTCGACAAAAACGGTCGGGAACGACTTGCATTTGCGTAAAACGCGTATACAATCGAATAAACCGGCGAAAAGTCGGTCGCAAATTCGGCCAAAACCTAACTCGTTCGCGAGAAACGGCGGGGCGACGGACGGCGCGCGGAGCATCCCGACGGAAACTCGGCGCCGCGGCTTGTTCCGCTTCGCGACGACAACGTTTATTATAAGGTAAAAAAATGGGTTGGCAATACAGCGAAAAGACAAAACAGTTATTTATGGACGCCGTTCAAGGGAAAACCGGGACGCACGTCGGCGAAGTCGCGAACGCGGACGGCGTCGGCGAACACGGCTCGGTCGCTTGCGGGGACGCGTTGAAGTTCACTTTTCGCGTCGAGCGGGACGAAACCGACCCGACGAAGGATAAAATCGTCGAGGCGAAGTTCCTGACGTTCGGCTGCACGTCGGCGATCGCCGCGTCGGAAGCGCTCTGCCGCATTATCGAGGAACGCCGCCCGACCCCGATCGACGCGTTGAAAATTACCAATCAAGACGTCGTCGAGTTTTTGGAAGGCCTGCCGACGCAAAAGGTTCACTGCTCCGTGATGGGCGCCGAAGCGCTCGAAGAAGCGGTTTGGGACTGGGCGGAGCGTCGCGGCGTCGATTTGACCGCGCTCGGCTTTAAGAAGCTCGGGAACGACGTCGACGAAGGGCGCGTCGTCTGCCAATGTTTCGGGATTACCGAACCGTACCTGCGCCGCCAAATTCGCGAACTCGGCCTGAAAACGACCGACGAGGTAACCGGCGCGCTGAAAGCGGGGGGCGCCTGCGGGTCGTGTCGCGGCGAAATTCAAAATATTTTGGACGACGTTTGGAGCGGCGGCGGTTGCTCGAGCGGGACGTGCGCCGCGCCGACGCCGGACGCTTTCGACGGAACCCTTTCGCCCGCGTCGACGCAACCGGTCGAAGCGCCGAAAGTCGCGGAAGAACCGAAAAAGACCGGTTTCATTCCGCTCGCGACCGTTTCGACAACCGCGACCGGCGACGTCGTGCAGAATCCGACGTTCGAGACGACCGACGCTCCGAAAGCGGCGCCCGGCGAATTTGCGAAGTTGTCGCCGTATCAAAAGGCGAAGCGTATCGAAGAGACGGTCGAAACCGCGATTCGGCCGATTTTGCGTCGCGACGGCGGCGACATTGAGATCGTCGACGTGAAAGACGACGTCGTATACGTCGCGATGACCGGCGCTTGCGACGGGTGCGATGCGGCTTCGCAAACGCTCGACCTGATCGTAACGACGATCCTGCAAGACCGGCTCGACCCGGCGATTCGCGTCGTGCAACTTTGACGCTCGACGCGGCGTTCCGGGCGGTCGAGCGGCTCCGCTTGGCGAGCGTTTGGGATATGTTTGAAAAGCGGTCGGATTTCAAACGTCGGTCGGTCGGTC
>JAFSDX010000209.1 GCA_017436025.1 Thermoguttaceae bacterium | reverse complement strand
TCAACAACAAAGTTTCCGCGCGGTTTCGGCAAAAGCGGCTCGATTTTTTTGTATTGTTTTTTGGTGATCTTCATACGCGCATTGTACCATATTCGCAACGGTTGCGCAAGGGGGGACTAAATTATAACAACACGCCCTAGTTTTAGCTCTCATATTCTCTCCAATCGTCGTAAACACGTTGTTAACAAATTTTGCCGAGTCGTCTTTTCGTCCGACAACGACTATAAATTTCGAATAATTTCAACGCTTCGGCGTCAAAAACGTTTACGCGTCGTCGACGCCGAGCGTTTAAAAAACGCGCGAAGGACGTTTAACTCCGCGCGCTTCTCGTTAGTTAGAACGTTTTAGCCCAACGTTCTCAGCGGGTTTATTTGCGAATCAACTTCACCGGCTTTTCGATTCCGTCGTAAGCCTTGACCGTTTGTTTCGCGTTGTAACGTTCTTTCGCCACCTGTTTCTCAACCAACGGACGAATAATTCCGACCAAGTCTTTATGCGTCAACGAAGAGTCGCCCTTTTTGAGCGTGTTGACCAAATGGTAGGTCGCGACGCTCAGCTCCGCACTTTCCCAGGAAAGTTCGTCTTCGCCCGACGAGGCCATAGCGAACATACCAACGTGCCCCAACGATTTCGAGGAAGCGGAGGTAAGGGAATCGCCAAAATCGAAGACGAACTCGGAATCCGATTGGCGCGTCAGGCCCTTCGCTCCGTTCTTCCAAATATCGACAAGCCCGCCTTTGCTTCCCTCGTCGTCCGAATCGCGCAGGTTTTTACCGCCGCCAAGAAGCATACCGCTGGAATGACACGCGTCGAGGAACAAAATGATCTTGCGGCCTTTTAGGTCGTTTTGGAGCCAGTTGCCGAACGTATGTTCGCCCAACATCGTCATACGATCGTTCACGTTGGCGTCGCTCGGAACGAGAAAAGCGTCGTTAAAGCGGGTAACGCCGGAAGCGGCTTTGTCGCCATGTCCGCTCCAATAAACGAAAATTTCGTCCCCAACTTGCGTATACTCAGGCAAAAGATCGGTGAAAATCTTGCGAATCGCCGCGAGCGTCGCTTCTCCATCGACCAAAATAAGGCAGTTGCTTTCCTCGACGCCCAAGTAATCGCAAGCGACCTTCCCCATCGTTCGCGCGTCGGCGACGCAACACTTCAAATTGCGAATAGACTTGTCTTTGTATTGGTTAATGCCAATGCCGACAAAAATGCGACGCGGCGCTTTCGAGGCGGGAGCCGGTTTGCCGGGACGCTCGCCCCCTTTCGTATAGTAAACACAGTGTCCGATGGTAACGCTGTTTTCGCGTTTCTCGGGTTCGTCTTCAAGCGGTTCCGCAACAAACTTCGCGCCATTGAAGTCCGCTTTAACGCTTTCTTGGATTTCTTTCCCCAAGTCGGCGAGAACAGAGTCGATTTCTGTAACGTTTTTACCAAACGCAACTCCGTCGAGCGCTTTAATTTCCTTGTTGGTAACATAGGCGCGCACCTGTTCCTTACCGAATTTCGGCCCGCGAATACGAAGGACAAACTTTTGATCTTTGGCCGGATACGTCATAACGGCGTCGGCCGCGATCTTATTGTTTTGGCTCCATTGATTCGGGAAGAGCAAGGCCGCTTTGCCGTCGACGTCGAAGTTCACAAGGTAAAGGTAGCCGCCGACGGACGATTTGACGGTAATTTTTCCGGTCTCGCCGTCGTAGTACGTCAGATCGCTACGGTCGAGCATCACTTCGACCCGCTCGCTCGACGCGTCGCTGTCGATTTCATCGGGAGCCGCTTCCGCTTCGAAATAACGAAGGTTTTGCTTTTGCATTTGGAGAACGACGTCGCTTCCTTCCGACTTAAATCCGCGCTTAGTTTGAGCGGCGACGTCTCCGACGTTCGCGGCGCCCCAAACGAGCGTCGCCAACAAGGCTAACAAAATTTTTTTCATCGTTAAATTCCTTTCGATAATCAAGTGTTCAGTATTATATCCTTAAATTAAGCGGGAACCGCTCTCTCAACGAACGCGTCCGTCCGCCGCGTTATCGACAAGTTCGACGCTTACTTTTCTTCGCCGTCGACTTTTTCCGGCGTCTCCTCTTCTTTCGGCCCAACGTAAACAATATCTTCGTCGTAGGCGCATTGTCCAAGGTCAAACGGCTTCGCGTCGCGTTTTTCCGGAACGAGCATTCCCTTTTCCGCCGGCGTAAGGCGAAGGGTCATCGCGTTCCAATCGAGGTTCTTCGAACCGTCTTCGGCGACCTCGATCGCCGGAGCGGCGAAGAAACGAATCGGACGCTCGGTAGCGAAAGCGCGAATCTTGTATACCCCGAACGGCTCCGTGCTGCGCAAACGATACTTCGCGTTGTCGCCTGGAATCTTAAACTGTTTGCCCGGTTCAATTCGGTTGTCGTCGCCCGGTTGCGGGTAAAGCGGAAGCAAGTCGCCGTTCGGGTTGATCGCGATCACGTTGAGGTACGCGACCCGCTCTTTCTTGCTCTCTTCCTTCCAATTGAAACTCCCGGTCAAAACCAACGAGTCGCCCAAAAATAACTTGCGTCCGTACCCGTCGACGCGAATATCGAAATCAAAATCGGAACCGGCTTCTTGAACGAATTGCATAAACGCTTCCAGTTCGGAGAACGCGACGACGTTCTCTTCGAGCGACGCGTCGGTTTCCTCGGAGTTTTCTTCGCTCGGAACGGTTTCTTCGGAACCTTCTTCCGACGCCGAAGCGTCTTCCGTTTCGCTCGACGTTTCGTCCGAAGCGCCGTCCGTTTCGCTCGGCGTTTCGTCCGCGACGTCTTCGTCCGTTTCGCTCGGCGTTTCGTCCGAAGCGCCGTCCGTTTCGCTCGGCGTTTCGTCCGCGACGTCTTCGTCCGTTTCGCTCGGAACGGTTTCCGGCGCGATTTCCGGAGCTTCGCCGCCGCGCGGAGTTCGACCGAGGAGTTCGCAAACCTTCTCGTAGGAAAGTTGGTCGTTGCCGGAGCGGACGACGTAAGGAACCCAAGCGAAGTCCGGGTGCGATTTGACCGCGGAGCCGATCCAACGTCCGGTTCCGTGGAGCGGTCGCCCTTCCGAAGTCGTTTGAATTTCGAACGGGTACGCTTGAACAAAACGCTTCACGCCGACGAAATCGGGATGAACGTGGTCGTCGGCGAACCATACGTAAATCTTGCCGCGATAAAGGTTGCCGCCGACTTTCGTCGCGTCGACGCGGTAGGCGTAAACCGGATAGTTCCAAACCTCGACGCCCGGCTCGATATCGAGAACGATCGACGTTTTTTGGTCGCGCACCGACGTTCGCAACGCTTCCCACAGCGTTTCCGGCGCCATATCGTTCGGGTCGTCGCCCGGTTGACCGTCGAAACGGCGACCGTAAAAGTTCGCGACGTCGCCCCCGTGCGCGAGCGAGAGCCAAGCCTTTTGGTCGCCGACGGTTATCGTACCGACGCTCGACGTAAGCGGGCGCGTCGGCTCGTCTTCCATAACCGCCGCGGCCGCCCAACCGTGGCAGAGTCCGACCCAAGGCGCGACGCCGGTCGGCGGATTGTTCGTTCTTTCCCACTCGACCGAAGCGGCGCCGGTCAGCGCGTCGTACTTCGCCAGCGGACGCAAAATCTCTTGTTTCGCCGTAGGCCACCAGTAGCCGGACCAAACGGTTTTCGCAACGCGTCCCTCGTCTCTAATCGTTTGAGCCGAAGCGCTTGCGCCGACGCACCCCAACGTTAAACAGAACGCGCAAAAAATGCTTGTAAATTTTTTCATCGTTGCCGTAATCCTTTTACACTGTCGCTCGTTTCCGCTCATTCGCCGACGTTCGTTTCGACGAGGCGCGCTTCGCACGTATCGTTGGCGCTGTAAACCGGCCACGGCGAATTCGGCGTCCAAATTTGGCGCGCCTTGCGAGAGCCGCCGTCCATCGTAACTTCGATCGCGTCGTCGAGGCCTTTGGCGCCGTCGAGCAAGCCCTTCGACCCGTCGAGCAACGCTTTCGCGCCGTCTTCGGTCAGCGCTTGCGTCGACGTTTTCACCTTGTACGCGAAGTTCGGCGCGGCGTCGTTCAACGCTTTGCTTCCGTCGTCGTCGCCGTCGACCGCCGCGTAAATTTCTTCTTCGCCGGCGAGCGCTTTCGACCCGTCTTCCGAGAAGAGCGGCATATCGATCGGCAAACACGGAATCGAACCGAAGACGCCGGTCGATTTCCCGTTCGCGCCTTGGAACGTTTGAACGCGCTTGACCCATTCGCCTCGAACGAGCGTCAGCGTCGCGACGCGAACGAGCGCGCCGGTTTCGGAGTCGACCCAAATATGAGCGACCGGGGAGCCGGCCGCGACGTCGATCGCCGTAATCTTCGCTTGGTAACAGTCGCGACCTTGAATTCGCGCCATTCCGACGACTTCGAAGCGCCAGCGAACCGCCTGCGCTTGACGTTGCGCGCCGCTCTGCGTTTGACGGTTCGTCGACTCGACGATCCAGTAGTCGCCGACTTGCCAATCCGGCCCGTATTTGCGGTTTTTACGCGGTTTTTGAACCGGCGTTTGCGCTTGAACTTGCGCTTGGTCTTGCTTTTGAGCTTGAACTTGTTGTTGCGCTTGGCGTTGGTCTTGCTTTTGCGCTTGAACTTGTTGTTGCGCTTGAACTTGCGCTTGGTCTTGCTTTTGCGCTTGCCCGTCGCTTTGCAGCAGCGTCCCCAAAATTCGCTCTTTCGGGACGCCTTTTTCTCCGTCGCCCGCGCCTAGAACGTATGTCGCGCACGGCGCCGCCAACAACGCGAGCAAAGCCGCCGTCGTCATCATTTTTTTCATCGTCGCTCCTTTCGATGTTTATCGTTGAGTCGTTATCTTTCGCCGTTTACTATTAAGAGCGAAAGCACGACGTTTTGGCGAAAAAAAATGAAAATTTTTCCCGCGTCGACGCCGCTCCTCCCGAACCGCGCCGACGCCTTACTTCAATCGACCGTTAAACGTTCGATTTAAAACCAAAACCAAAACGTTTTCCGAACTTGACGTTGCTTTTGCGTTTGACGTTGGTCTTGCTTTTGCGTCTGCGCTTGCGTTTGACGTTGGTCTTGCTTTTGCGTCTGCGCTTGCGTTTGACGTTGGTCTTGCTTTTGCGTTTGCGCTTG
>JAFSDX010000208.1 GCA_017436025.1 Thermoguttaceae bacterium | reverse complement strand
GAGAAAACGCGGCAGATTTTCGACTCGTTCAACCAACTCGGCGAGGCGCTTTCGCGGGCGCAAATTTCGTTTTACGTCGTCGACCGCGCGACTTTGCGGAGTTTGACGAAAAATCCGGAGAACGCCGAGGAAGCGGCGCGCTTGGCCGGGAAGTTTAAGGGCGTTATTTTCCCGCGTTGGTCCGAAAAAATCGAGTACGACTGGGCCGACCCGAACTTCCGCGAGCTTTGGATTGCGGACGAAAATCCGATTCATCGTTGGGAGCAAGTTCGGCCCGCGACCGCCGACTTCGCCGGGGAACGCCTTGTCGCGGAACCGGCGAACCCGGACTTGATCGCCGGAACGTTCGAGCGGGAAGGGCGGACGATTTTCGTCGTTTCGAACCCGACGACGAACGACTGGCGCGGTTCGTTTCGCTTGGCCGGAGCGGACGGGGCCGAGTTCGCGTCGGAGCGTTGGACGGCGCTCGACCCGAAAACCGGGGCGGTCGAGACGTTCGCGACCGACGGCGGCGCGTTTCCGGCGGAACTCGGCGGGCGGCGAACGTTGATTTTCGTTTCGCCGGTGAAAAAGTGAAGCAAGTTTTGGCGGACGCTTGTCGGCGTTAGATTTTGCGTAAATTGCGCGAGTTAACGTCGGCGAGCGTTCGTAACGGCTCGGGCAAGCTGGGCGGCGTAAAAATTTTGCGTTTTCGACAAAAAAATTGCGAAAAATGGGCGCGTCGGCGATTTTTTCCCTTGGCGGCGCGCTTTATTGGCGTACAATAGAGATAGTTCGATTTCGTTTTGCCGAAAAACGCAAAATTTTTTTCTCCGGGGGCGAACTGGGTTCGACCGGGCGGGCGAAGCGTGAGTTGCGCGTCGAGGTTGATCGGTTGGCCTCGTTAAAAGCCGATTAAAAATTTCAATTGCCAACAATCAAGTGGCTCTGGCCGCCTAAGAACAGGCGACCCCGGGTTTGACGCTTCGCCGAAGAGCCGAAAAACCTGGTCGATAATTTCGGATCGTCGCTCGTCGCGCCGAACACGCGAGCGGTTAAATTTTGCTTTCGGATCGTCTCTGAGAAACCGTCGTCGATAAGGGTTCGAGGGGATTAAATTTTAAAGAATCGACTATACGCGTAGACGCTCTCGTAGAGACGTCGCGGGACGCGGGTTCAATTCCCGCCGCCTCCACTTAAACGAACGCCGATTTTTGGCGCGAACTATTGAAGAAACGTCGTCCCAGCGGCGTTTCTTTTTTTATTTCTTGACGGCGTTCTTGCCGCCGCCGCGTTGGCAACGTTGATTCTTTAATTGCCGCCGCCGCGTTGGCAACGTTGATTCTTTAACGGCGTTCTTGCCGCCGCCGCGTCGACAGCGTTGATTCTTTAACTTGCCGCCGCGTCGACAGCGTTGATTCTTTAACTTGCCGCCGCGTCGACAGCGTTGATTCTTTAACTTGCCGCCGCGTCGACAGCGTTGATTCTTTAACGGCGTTCTTGCCGTCGTCGAAAATGTTGAAAAGCGTTGTTTGGGTAAATGGGGTAAAGCGTTTGGTCGCGTTGCGAAGGGCGGCGACTTTGTGGCGGGGCGATTTAGGCAAAGATCGCGTTTGGGGCGACGTCGCGACGGGAACGATTGCGCTTGACGCGGCGGGCGGAATTTTGGTAAAATGGGAAGGCGGTCGTCCGTTGCGACCGAAAAGTTTGCGCGTTTTGCCTAATTGTTCCTTGCGATGAAGAAATTTTTGCGAAATTTTGCCGATTACGCGGTTTATTTGCTCGTTCGCGTCGTCATTTGCGTCGCGCAGTGCCTCTCGCTCGACGTTTGCCGTCGCGGCGCCGAGGTTTTGGCGTTTATTTTTACCGACGTGTTGAAAGCGCGCGGTCGACTTCTTGAAACGAATTTGTCGAAAGCGTTTCCGGAATCGACGAAAAAAGAGCGTCGCGAGGAAATTCGGCGGATGTGGACGCATCTTTTCCTGATGGCGGCGGAGGTCGCGCACGCGCCGCGGGCGTTGCACGAGTTAAACTGGTGGAAATCGGTAAAATTGGAAAATCCGTACTGGATGCTAAACGCGCTCCTCGACGACCGCCCGCTCATTGTGATAACCGGACATTTCGGGAATTTCGAAATGGGCGGGTATATTTTGGGGCTTTTAGGTTATCCGACGTTTTCCGTGGCGCGTCGTCTCGATAATCCGTATTTGAACGATTTTATCGGCGAGTTTCGCGGGCAAACGGGACAGTTTCTCATCGATAAAAACGAAGGGTACGAGGAAATCCTCGACGTTCTGCGCAACAAAGGGACGATGGCGTTTTTGGCCGACCAGTCCGCCGGGCGCAAGGGCGCTTGGATCGACTTTTTTGGGCGGCCCGCGTCGGCGTTTAAGGCGCCGGCGTTGCTTAGCGTGCAGTACGACGCGCCGATGTTGGTTTGCTCCGCGACGCGCAACGACGACAAACCGATGCATTTTACGTTAAAACATATCGATTGCGTCGACCCTCGCGATTTGCCGGAGGGGATGCGGACGATTCAGCAGATGACGCAGTGGCACGCGTCGGCGTTGGAAGGGGAAATTCGCCGCCAACCGGACCAATATTGGTGGTTGCACAACCGCTGGAAGACTTACGGGCGCAATTTCGATAAAAAGTAAAAAGGCGCCGATAAAAGGTCGACGGCGCCGACGCCGTTTCGCTGATTGGTCAAACGCTAAATAGCGGGACAATCGACGGCGGCGCGGCGAGTTTTTCGCGTCGGCGAAGAAAATCGAGAAAATTTTTAAAAAGACCCTTGCGCGTTTCGGGTTTTGTGGTATGATATGAAGCGTTGAGGGGAAATGAAAGTTAAACCTCTAACGGCAAGCCCTGATAGCTCAGTTGGTAGAGCAAGCGGCTGTTAACCGCTGGGTCCTAGGTTCGAGTCCTAGTTGGGGCGCTTAAAACGTCAAAAACTCCGTTCTTTTGAGCGGAGTTTTTTTGTTTCTTGACGGCGGCGGGGGAAGCGGGCGGTTGGGAAACGGGCGTTTGGGAAGCGGGCGGTTGGGAAACGGGCGTCGGCAAACGGGCGTCGGCAAACGCGGCGGTTAACGGCGGAAATTTTTTAAAACTTCGCGCCGTCGAGGAGCGAAAGCCGGAACCGGAACGCGTTCGCGGGTTCCTCGTTAGCGCGGTTGAAATCTGACGCTCGGGGTTCCGGTTTTCGAGTCGCGGCTGAGAAAGCGGGCGTTCGGGAAGCGTCGAGAGCGAGTAAAAGTCGAAAAACGGAGACGGCGGCGCGTCGAACAATGGAGGCGGCGAGAAAAAGTTGGAAAAAATTGGAAAAAGGGGCTTGCGGTTTTGCATTCTTCGGTTATAATCTATTTTGTTGTTGGGGGACGTAAGACTTCCAAACGACAACGCCCTGATAGCTCAGTTGGTAGAGCAAGCGGCTGTTAACCGCTGGGTCCTAGGTTCGAGTCCTAGTTGGGGCGCTTAAAACGTTAAAACTCCGTTCTTTTGAGCGGAGTTTTTTTGTTTCTTGACGGTTTGCGTTTCGGAAACGTGAGGAAACGCCGGGCGACTTGCGTTTGAATCGGCTTTTCGACTCTCGGCGAAAACGACGCGGCGCGAAAATCTTTTCGAATATTTGCAAGACGCCGAGGAAGAGCGGAAGGAACGCGGAGGAAAACGGCGCGGGCCGAAGTGAAACGGGAAGAGGCGAAAAAACGCCGTTTCTCGTCGAAAAAGGGACGAAAAACGGCGTTCGACGGTTAATTTTAGCGTCGCTTACTTGAAAACGACGCTAAATTGGTTAAACGGCGGCGACTTTAACGCTCTTCGTAGACCGGTTCGAGAACCATAACGTCTTCCGAAGCGAGCGTCGCGGTCAGTTTGCGGTCTTTCAGCTCGAACGTCTTGCCCGAAACGCGGTCGACGAACGCTTGCACGCGGTCAAAATAGTCGCCGCCGAAGGCGATTTCAAACGTCTTTTCTTCTTGCGAATCGTTAAAGACGGTAAAATAAAGCGACTTTGCGGGCGCCGGTTTCGCCCAAGGCGTCGGTTGCGGACGGTTTTCAGGACTGAGGAACCTTCCGAAACGCTCGACGTAAACCTTCTCGTCGCTCGACGTCGCGCCGGTTCGCGCCTCCCAACCGGCTTCCGCGACCGCTTTGCAGAGCGGCATATACTTCTTGAAAAGCGGACGGTCGCGCTCGTAAAGCGCCGGATTCGAGAAATAATGCTTCGTCGACGCGTCGGCGCTGAAAAAGCCGGGGAACATCCCGTATGCGAGCGAACGCTTCATAAACTTTTCGACGTAATCGGCGCCGAATTTGTCGAAATCGGTGTTCATTAGGAAACAGTACGGTTTTCCGTAGCAAAGCGCGCGGCGGTAGAGGAGGTCGGCGTCGCTCATCGGCGACCAACGGTCGTTCCAGTTCCAGTTCGTTTCCGTCCCGACGACGTCGAGCTGCGGAACGAGCCAGAAGAATTGGCCCGGCGTCGAGTTCGCCATCGCCAAACGACCGCGCGCATGAACGTCTTTCGCGATCTTTTCGACGTATTCGAAGGCGATCAGGCCGCGATAAATCGCCGGGCGCTTCGTTTTCGCGTCGAAAACAAGGGGCGTCCGCATTCCGGCGAAGTGCGAGCGGTCGAAGTCGAGAAGCGCGGTAACGTAACCTTCGCTCGAGTCGATGTATTCGCCGTCGAGACCCGGGCGCGACTGCGCGGCGGCGAACTGCTCCGGCGTTCGCGGAAGCGAAACGGACGACGGCGGAAGCGCGGGGCCGTAAAGGTCGTCGGCGATTTTTTCGTTCCACTTCGTCTCGAAACCGCCGAGCGACGGAGTTTGAGCGTCGCCCAATTTGCCTTCGTTCGCTAACTTAACGAGGCCGGGCGCGTCGTTGAGGCTCCAAACGGCGCCGTCGCACCAAGGCGTGTCGAGGAAACGAGCGCAAAATCGACCGTCGCGGTCGCGATAACCGCTCGTTAAGAGGGCTTGCGCGTCGCGGTTCCCGGCGTCGGCTTGCTTTTTCGCCTGTTCGAGCGCGGCGTCGATCGTTTTCGGCGTTTCCTTGGGGAGCGCCTGCCACCAAGTCATCGGCTCGGTGTAACGAAAGGTCGTAACGCCGACGGAATCGTCGTAAGCGATTTCGTCGTTTCCTTCTTTGAATTGGAAACCGAAGTCCTCTTGGTTTGGGACTTTAGAGATCGGCGCGAACGGCATCCAGTTTCCTTGGTTCGGCGCGCGAACGACGAACGCTTCCGGAAACTTTTGGCGGTAGGCGTCGAGGAGCCCGCGGAAGGCGTCGGTCTTGTCGACAAGTTGGGCGCCCAGAGGAACGAAGCGAAGTTCGGCGGTCGGCTTTTCCGGCGTCAGCGCGACGTCGAAAGCGATATAAAGTTCGCGCGACGCGGCGTTGAACGCGATGCGGTAAAACGCCGGATAGTTCGGGTCGACGCCGAGACCGATCGCGTTCGTCTCGCTAATCGGGCCGCCGAGCCTGCCGGGCGCAAGTACGCCGCCGATCGGGTAGTGCGAAAGACGACCGCCGCCGATTTCCGGAACCGAACGCGACGCGATAAACTCGCCGTCGCCGACGATCGGGCGCGAACGTCGCGGGTCGTCGAGCCAAACATAAGGCGGCGTTTTTTCTTTTGACGGCTCGTATTGGAAATCGGGAACGCTAATCGTGTAAACGAACGTTAACGCGCGATCGACGGGGGCGAGATTTTCCAAAACGAACGTTTCGAATCCGGGTTTGGGAGAACGCGGGGTAACGCGGACGCCGTCGACTTCGCCGCCGTTATTGCCGACGCGCAAGAAATCGCCGTTTTTCGCGACGTCGCGAAGCAAGACGCTCGAGTCGCCGATTTTCGGATAAGGCCCGCGAAGCGTCGCGCCGGTTTGAGCGTCGCGCTCGACCGGGACGCCGTCGAAGAGGTAAAAGGCGTTCGACGTTTTCATTTCGCGCAGTTCGAGGTCGCGGAACGACGCCTTGCCGGAACGGTTGCGGAAAAGGCCGTAAAAGGTTAACGATTTGATCGGTTTTTCCGGGAAAATCGCGACGCGCTCTTGCGACCAGTCGGAATCGCCGGTCGCGAACCGCGCGGTTTGGCCCCAAAGCATTTCGCCGTCGGCGTACTCGAGGTCGATATAAAGGGAATAATCGTTACCGGCGGAACCGCTAACGTTCTCGGCGCGGCTCCAGCCGGTCGCGACGATCGGCGCGGCGGTCGTTTGGTTCAGGACGTAACGGCGCGAAACGCCGAACGCTTTGTCGGTCGCGCTCCCGGCGTCGCAAACGTAAACGCCGTTTTCTTCGACGAAACCGTCGTTGTAAGGGTGAACGCCGACCGGCTCGACGAGCCGCAGCGCGTCGGTTTCGGCGAGATTAACGACTTTTTTCGCGACTTGCGGCGTCGGCGCGGTTTGCTCGGCGGCGTCGACGGTCGCGTCGGAGGAAAGCGGAAGAGAAAACGTCGCGGCGGCGCAACACGCGGCGAGAAGCGACGCGAATTTTCGTTGAGGGCGTTGCATCGGTTGCCTCTTGACGGGATAAAGGGAAGGAAAGACGGGGGAAGTAAGCGGAATGGGAAAAATGGGAAGCGCGGGTAAAAAATAAAGGCGAACGCTTCGCAACGTTCGCCTTAGTCGTCGGCCTCCCAACCGCTTGCGACGGCGGCGTCGGAACGCGCCGTCGGGGGTTCGTTTGACGGGAAACGTCGGTTCGAGCCCGACAGAATTTCGTTTGAAAACGCCGTTTCGAGCGTTTTCGAGTTAACGTCGACCCGAAGCGGACGCGCCGAAACGCCGACGCGCCGCTAAAAATCGAGTCGTTATTTGCGTCGAGCGCAAACTTATTTGACGCGGTTCGACGGGGTTTTCGAAGCCTGACGGCTCAGCAACCAAAGGAGGAACGGCGCGCAAATGAAGATCGAGCTGAACGTCCCAACGATAACGCCGACGCACATCGCGAACGCGAAAGTGTGAATCCCGGCGCCGCCGAAGGCGTAGAGGACGAGCGCGGTGAAGAGCGTCGTCAACGACGTCAGCAAGGTGCGGCTCAAGCATTCGTTCGTCGCGCGGTTGATGATTTCCTTCGTCAGCGCCTCCGACTTGCCGCGGACTTCGCGGATACGGTCGAAGAGGATGATCGTGTCGTTGAGCGAGTAACCGATCAACGTCAGGAACGCGGCGACGGTCGCGAGACCGATCTTGAATTGATTGATCCCGAGGAAACCGAGGAACGGCGCGAGCCAGTAGCTCAAACCGATCAAACCGAGGGTGAAAAGGACGTCGTGAACGAGCCCGACGACCGCCGAAATACCGAAGACCGCGCGCTTAAAGCGGAGCCACAAATAAGCGACGACGCAGAGCAGGGAGCCGAAAATCGCCAGCATCCCTTGGACGCGAGCGTAACCGGCGACGGAGCTACCGATCGTGCTGGACGCTTCAAACGCGACTTCTTCGGCGACGGCGTCGGCGACCTTTTGCGCGATCGCTTCGACCTTCGCTTTGTCGGCGGCGTCGACGTTGACCGTCCATTCGGTCTTCGCGGCGGTCGCGTCGACGTCTTGCGGGAACGAAACGACGAAGGTTTCGACGCCGGCGGTTCCGTCGGCGGCCTTTTGAACGTCGCCGAAGTAAGCGAGGACGACTTCGCCGCTCATCGGGCGGTTCAGTTTCACGTCGACGGCGATTTGCGGCTTCGGTTCGGTCGAGCCCGGCAGAACGACGTCTTGCGCGTCGCCGACCGTATATTCCATCGCGTAACGCGGCAGCTTGGCGGAGAATTTGTCCTTCAACAGTTTTTGAACGTCTTTTTCGAAGTCGGCCGCTTCCATTTCGGGCGGGCAAGACGCGCTAATCGAGTAGCACGAGTGCGCCGCGACTTCGTTTCCAACGCTGTCTTTCGCCAAGGTCAGTTCGCCGACGGTCAAGTCCGGAAGTTCGCTCAAATTGTCGCGGACTTCGGAAATTTCGACCGGTTCGGTGAAGACGGTTTGGACTTCGACGCCGCCGACGAAGTCGACGTCGAAGATACCCTTGCCGCGAGCGACGACGGCGAGCAAACCGACGAGAATGATCGCGCAGGAGATCGCGGCCGCCTTCTTGTTCATCGAGTAGAAGTCGACGTTGTAACGCCCGATCGGTTTCAAAGCGGGGAAAAGCGGGGAAACGCAGCGTTTGCCGATCCAGCCGTTTTTCTCGCAGGTTTCGAAAATGACGCGGCAGACGTAGGTCGCCGTGAACATGCTGAACAAAACGCCGAGGAACAACGTAACGGCGAAGCTCTTGATTTGTTCCGAACCGACGAGGTACAGAATCCAAGCGGTGAGCATCGTCGTGATGTTCGAGTCGAAAATCGCGGTGAAGGCGCGTTGGTAACCGTTGCGAACCGCCATACGGAGCGCGGCGCCGCCGTTGAGTTCTTCGCGAATGCGTTCGAAAATGAGGATGTTCGCGTCGACCGCCATACCGACGGTGAGAACGAGACCGGCCAAACCCGGGAGGGTGAAGGCGGCGCGCATCGCGATCATCGCGGACATGATCATGACGAGGTTCATCAAGACGGCGAACGTCGCGATCAAACCGCCGAAGCCGTAATAGGCGATCATGAAGAGAAGGACGAGAACGCCGCCCCAAAGAATCGCGTTTTTACCTTTGGCGATGGTGTCGGCGCCGAGGGTCGGGCCGGTGATCATCTTCGTGATCGGTTCTTCCGAAAGTTTCGCCGGAAGGACGCCCGCGCGCATGACGGCGACGAGGTCGTTCACGTCTTTTTGAATCCGTTCGAAGTCGTCGGCGGAGAGGTTTTCGCCGAAGTTGATCGAGCCGTTTTTGCCGATCGGTTCGTTGATGTTCGGCGCGCTGTGGAGGCGGTCGTTCATCACGACGCCGAGTTGACGGCTTTCGAATTCGGTCGTCAAGTTGCGCATACGTTCGGCGCCGAGCGGGTTCATTTCGAAAACGATTTCCGGTTTGCCCATCGCGCCGAAGGAGTCGTTGACTTGCGCCATATGCGACCCGGCGACGTTGTAGGCTTCGTCGAGTTCGAGAACGAGAACGTCGAAGTTCGGTTTCGCTTGCCCTTTGACTTCCTTCGCTTGGGACGGACGGGTCAGGTTGCGACCGCCGACGCTGTCTTCTTGCGCCGGGTCGACCGGAATCCAGGTCGCGCCTTTGACGACGCCGCCGGTTTGTTCGTCGGCGCTAAGGGCGATGTTCCAAGCGTCGGCGAAGTCCGGGTTTTGCGCGCGGTTGACGAGGATTTCTTCTTCCGGATATTTCGAACCGGAGATCGCGAGGATGCGGAACTTCAGCTGACCGGCGTTATTAATGACGCGTTCCAAGCGTTCGACTTCCGCTTCGTCCGCTTCCGGGATGGTGATGCGGATTTCGGTGTTGGCGCCGAGTTCTTGGATCGAAATTTCGCGGACGCCGGACGGGTTGATGCGGCGAGAAAGCGCGTTTTTCAGATCGTTCATCTGCTCGGAGTCGATCGAAGTTTGTTCCGCGTCGATCGGCGAGACCGAATAAACGAGGATCGAACCGCCGCGCAGGTCGACGCCGAGGTTGACGCGACCTTGTTTCAAGCCGAGAACCGTCGAAATCAACGCTCCGACGAAGCAGAAGACGATGATAAAATAGGCGGTTTTGAAGTGCGGTTGACGGAATTTCTTCGCGCCGTAGAACGCCAAGGCCCAAGCGACGGCGACGATCGCGACGAAGAGGAGCAGAACCGGGAGCAAATTCGATTTTTCGGTCGCTTCGGTCGGCGCGGTCGCGACGACTTCGAGTTCTTCGGCGACCGGCTCGGTCGCGGCGGCGTCTT
>JAFSDX010000207.1 GCA_017436025.1 Thermoguttaceae bacterium | reverse complement strand
TTAAGGAGCCGGGGATTTTGTAATCTCGGTTCGTTTCGCGGCGGTTTCGTCTCGGCGGTTTCGAGGCGAGTCGCTTAAGACGCCGCTCAAAGGCGTCGAAGTTAAGGAACCGGGGATTTTGTAATCTCGGTTCGTTTCGCGGCGGTTTCGTCTCGGCGTTTTCGGGGCGAGCCGCCGTCGCGCAACAACGGAAAACTAACGTTCAAAAGAAAAACGAGGAAGCGCGTCCGCCGACCGGTCGACCGCGTTTCCGACAGGGGAGCGTCGACGTTGAAACGATCTCTTAAAATAATGAAGTTCGTCGGTTTGGTTGCGTTCGCGACGTTGTTCGCGACGGCGTGCGGTTCCGACGCGGTGTTGGCCGGCGGCGTCGGCGGTTGGCGCAACGACGGGATGACGATTTGCCCGATTAAATTGGCGATTCTTGTCGTCGTTTATATGAGTTGGCTCGCGTCGACGAGTTGGATTAACAACGACGCGGAGCGGCTCGGCGACCCCGACCGTTCCTTCTGGAACGGAATGAATATGATTTCGTTCGCCGTCGGGATGTTGGTCGCGCTTTTCGTCCCGATTTTCTGGGCGGGGCTTCCGGTCGTTATTTTGGCGTGGATCATTCCGAATATGATTTACGTCAAGGCGCGCAACAAAGATATGCTCGACGCCGACAAGGTCATGACGGCGGGGCACCTTGCGTTTTGGTTCCGCACTAAAGTCTTGAAACAAAAGGTGAAACCGAAGCCGCTCGCTTACGAAGGCGGTTCGGCGATTCAACTTGGCGCGCTCGAAAAGGACGCCGAAGAGCAAGTCCTCGTCGGACGCCTCTTTCGTTCGCGTCAGGCGAACAACGCCGTCGGATACAACCTTTTCCGCGAACTCCTGTATCACGCGTTGCACAACCGCGCGACCGACGTCGCGATCGAGTTCGGCGCCGAGGAAACGAAGTTCCAATACCAACTCGACGGCGTCTTCCATCCGGTAACCGACGCCTTTAAAAATCCGTGGACGCGCGAGGAAGCCGACTCCGTCGCCGAAGCCGCGAAACTCCTGATCGGCGCGAATCCGAAAGACCGTCGTTCGCGTCAAAGCGGTATGTTTCGGATGTTTTACGACAAAAATAAAAAGGGCAAGCCGTTGACCTGCGACGCTTTGCTCGAAACCGCCGGAACGCCGACCGGCGAAATGTTCCGCGTTTCGTTCAAATTCCAAGCGGCGCGCCTCCGCACGCTCGACGAAATCGGCGTCTCGCCCGAACGTCAAGGGAAAATGCGCGAACTGATCAATTCCGAAAACGGGCTCGTCGTCTTGGCCGCCGCGCCGCATCAAGGCTTGAAGACGCTCACGACCGTCGCGTTCAACACCGCCGACCGTTTCACGCGCGACTTCGCGACCGTCGAAGACGTGCAAAACCCGTATGAAACGATCGAAAATATTACGCTCAACACTTACGACTCCGCCAAGGGCGAAACGCCGATGAACGTTCTCGTCGACGTCTTCTTCAAAGAGCCGAAAGTCGTGTTGGTGCGCGATATGGTAACGACCGAAGCGTGGAAGCTCTGCTGCGACGAAGTGAAAAACGACCGCCTCATTATCTCGACGCAACGGGCGAAAGACGCCGTCGGCGCCCTGATCGCGCTTCTGCAAAGCGGCGTCGACAAAAAGGCGCTCGCCGACGCGACGACGGCGGTGATCGCGCAAAAACTCGTCCGCCGACTCTGCGAAGAGTGCCGCGAAGAGATCAGGCCGAATCCGCAAATTTTGAAGAACCTCGCCCTCGACCCGAAAACCGAAAAGCTCTGGCGCAAACGCGTGCGACCGCAGGTCGAACCGGGCCAACGCGACTATTACGTCCCGTGCGAAATGTGCCGCGACGTCGGGTACCAAGGGCGCGTCGCGATTTTCGACCTCCTCGAAATCAACGACGAAATGCGGCAAATCATCGCCGCCGACGCCGACTTGGCCGCGAAAGACAAGGCGCTTCGCGCCGCGGCGATCAAGAGCGGGCAACGCGGCTTCCTGGTCGACGGCGCTCGACTCGTCCGCGACGGCGTTACGTCGTTCGAGGAGTTGGCGCGCGTTCTGAAGTAACGACGGAGCGTCGGGCGCGAGCGTTCCCGTTGCAAAAACGAGCGGGACGTTTCGCGCCGTTGGACGTCGACTAACATTCGGTAAAAATCGAGAATAAGGCGATAAAATATTATGATGGGGCTTCCTATTGGCTTTGTGGTCGCGGCGTTTTTGATGGGGGTCGCGGGCTTTGCGTTTTGGCATAAAATGAAGATTTGGAGCGTGGCGATTCAAGGCTTCAATCTTCTTTTCGCGACGCTTTTTGCGATCGGTTTGTTTGAGTTGGTCGCGAATCAGCTCGACTCCGCGATGTCGGTTAGCGCGTACTACAACGATATGTGGGCGTTTATGATCGTGTTCGCGTTGATTCTCGCGATCTTGATGTTCGTAACGAGTATGATTACGAAGGCCGATCTTTGGTTTTCGCAAAAGGCGGACTCGATCGCGAAGTGGATCGCGTTGTTTGTTATTTTCGGCAGTTTCTGCGGAACCGGCGTCTTCGTCTTCTTTATGACGATGCCGGAAGAACCGCGCGAAACGGCGCCGCCGCCGACGATGGCCGTCGTCGATTTTATGTCGAAAGGTTCCTTGAAACCGCTGATCGGTTCGTCGACTTTCGATTCGAAAACGTTTGTCGCGAATCAGTTGAAACGCAATAAAGAAGTGTTTGAACAAGTTTACAACGACGGCGCGGAAGAAAAGGGGACGTGGAAGTACGGCGGCGAGTGATCGGCGCGCGACGTTTCGAGTCCGTTTGTCGTTTCGGTAAAACGTTTAAAATCGGCGTTTCCGCGTCTGGGAACGCCGCCTTTCTCTTTTTTAACGCAAAGGAGCCGGCGCGATGGCCGACAAATTGAAGCCTTTGGAAAAAACGTCTTCCTCTTTGTTCGACGCGTGGAGCGCCGACGCGAGCGCCGCGAACGTTTCGAACGCGGCGGACGAACTGGTTTCGAAGCGAGCGTCCGCGTTGGCGATCGTTTCGGCGTTGTTGGGTGCGTTTTCGTTTTTGTCGCTCTTGAATTTAGGGTTTTTGTTTTTTTCGGCGTTCGGCGTTTTAGCGGCGGTTTTCGCGTTGGCGGCGATCGCGAAATCGGGCGGAGAATTAGTCGGGCGCTCTTGGGCGCTCGGCGGATTGGCGCTGGCTTTGGCCGGAGCGATTTCGGGGCCGCTTAGCGCCGCGACGTACCGCGCCGACTTCGACGCGCAAGCGGACGAATTTTGTCAAATTTGGTTCGACGCGGCGAAAAAAGGCGACGTTTTGACGTTGCGCCAACTGACGCGTTCGCACTGGGATCGTCCGCCGATTATCGACGAAAGCGACGCGGTCAAATATTGGATTACGTCGACGCAAGACGAGGACGCGCACCGCGAACTCCATTCGTTCTTGGCGAACCCGACGCTTTTGACGCTGGCCGCGCTCGGCGACCGCGTCGAGCCGACCTTTTACGCGACCGAGTCGCAAACGATCAACTCGAAAGCCGAAGTCGCGACGCGGGTTTACGCCGTTACGGTCGCGCCCGAAAAAGAGGGCGAGCCGAAGCAAACGTTCTTTTTGAAGTTGACGGTCGAGCGACGGTTGCGCAAAACGGCGCGCGGCGAAAAGTCGGTCGGTTGGAACGTCCATCCCGGCGACTGGCGCCCGGTCGAACTCGACGAAAGCGGGCGTCCGGTTCTTAAAGTCGTCGAATGACGCGACCCGAGGCGAAGTTGTTTAATTTTCGCGACGTTCTCGACGACGGCGGTTTGATCGCGCGGCGTCGAGGCGATTACGAGCGCCGCGTCGAGCAGCTGGAGATGGCGGCGGAGGTCGACGCGGCGTTGCGCGAGCGCCGCCATTTAACGGTCGAGGCCGGCACCGGCGTCGGCAAAAGTTTCGCGTATCTCGTTCCGGCGATTCTTTTCGCCGTCGAAGACCAAGTCCGCGACTACCGTCCGGACGAAGCGTTCCCTTGGGCCCCCGACGAAACGCCGTCGGAGGAGAACGCGTCTTTAAATTCTTCCGCTTCTCCGGAAAAGGCGCCCGAACCGTCGACGGAAAGCGCCGCGTCGCGAGCGTTGAGCGAGCGAATCGAAGCGGCGAAAGCGGCGGCGTCGGAAATTTTGCGTCCGCAAGGAACGGTTCGAAGCGGAGCCGGGGAAGTCGAGCGTCCGAAAAGCGCGTTCGGCGTTCTCAAGGACGGCGTCGAGTCGACCGCCGAGACGCGACGCGTCGTCGTTTCGACGCATACGATCGGCTTGCAGGAGCAGCTTTTCGAGAAGGACGCGCCGTTTTTGTCGTCGATTTTGCCGTTCGAATTCTCCGTCGCGCTCGTCAAGGGGCGGTCGAATTACCTCTGTCGACGGCGGTTCGCGTCGGCGGCGAAGTCGGCGGCGGGGGGAACGCTCTTCGAAACGGAGGAGCAAAAGGAGTTCGAGCGGTTGAAGAAATGGCTCGAAACGACCGTCGACGGTTCCCTTTCCGACCTGTCGCCGACGCCGAATCCGGAAGTTTGGAACGAAATCTGCTGCGAACAGGGGAACTGCCTCGGACGCAAGTGCCCGTTTTTCGAGCGTTGCTTTTACGCGAAGGCGCGGCGGCGGCTCGACTCGGCGAAAATTTTGATCGTCAATCACGCGCTTCTTTTCAGCGATTTGGCGATTCGCAACATCGGCGGTTCGATTTTGCCCCGATACGACGCGGTGATTTTCGACGAAGCGCATACGATGGAGCAGGTCGCGGCGGAACATCTCGGCGTCGAGTTGTCGCAGTATCAGATCGACTACCTACTTAATCGACTTTACAACGACCGAACGAACCGCGGGCTTCTCGTCGAGGAGACGGCGCGGGTTCCGTTCGGCGCCGACAAGGAGACGTTCGAGCGGGCGGCGCGTTGGGTCGACGACTGCCGATTCCGCGCCGAGGAGTTTTTCGCGTCGTTGGCCGATTGGTTGTCGGCGCGGCCCGGCTCGTCGGGGCGCGTTTTCGAGCGGAAAATCGTCAAAAACGGGCTTTCGGAGGGGCTCGCGCGGCTCCGCGACGCGCTTCGCAACGCGTCCGATTCGCTCGAAGACCCGGCGCGGCGGCAGGAGTACGTCGCGGCGCGAACGCGGGTCGAGGCGTTTTTATCGGCGCTCGACGATTGGCTCGAACAGCGGGCGGAAAACTTTGTTTATTGGCTCGAAAAATCGCGTTCGCGGGGACGGTTGAAAATCGTTATGAAGGCGGCTCCGGTCGACGTCGCGCCGATTCTGCGCAAGACGCTTTTCAACGTCGTTCCGACCGTCGTCGCCGCGAGCGCGACCTTGACGACCGCGACGCCGAAAAGTCGCAAAAAGTCGGGAAAAAACGGCGCGAACGGAGCGTCCGAAGCGAACGGCGCGACGCCGGGCGGCGCCGATTTCGACGCGGCGTCGGCGGAGGAAACGCGTCGAGCGTTCGCGTTTTTCCGGTCGCGGGTCGGCTTGTCGGACGCTCGGGCGCGGGCGCTCGGGAGTCCGTTCGATTACCGCCGTCAAATGACGCTCGTTTTGGCGCGCGGCCTCGAACTCGACGACGAAGCGGCGCGGCGGCGCGGAATCGGCGACGGCGACCGAGCGGCGGTCGACGAACGGCGGTTTTACGCGGCGCTTCGAGAATATATCGCCGAAACGGACGGCGGCGCGTTCGTCCTTTTCACCAACAACGAGCGAATGCGGCGGGCGACCGACGCGCTTTTCCCTTGGTTCGCGGAGAACGAGTATCCGTTTTTCTCGCAGTCGGAGGGCTTGCCGCGTCAGAAGATGGTGCGAGCGTTCAAGGAGACGAAGCGGAGCGTTTTGTTCGGCGTCGACTCGTTTTGGCAAGGCGTCGACGTTCCGGGCGCCGCGCTCCGAAACGTTATCATCGTTAAGTTTCCGTTTTTGGCGCCGGAACAGCCGCTCGTCGAAGCGCGCCTCGAAGCGATCGAAGCGCGCGGCGGTTCGTCGTTCCGCGACTACTTGCTTCCGACGGCGATTTTGAAGTTCAAGCAGGGCGTCGGACGGCTGATTCGGACGAAATCGGACGTCGGTCAAGTCGTCGTCCTCGACCCGCGAGTTCATACGAAGTCTTACGGTCGCGAGTTTTTGCGCGCGCTCCCGGACTGCAAAATTCGAATCGACGACTTTTCTTGACTAATTTCGTCGAAATTGGCGCGGACGCCGGGTTTTTGGCGGGCTTTTCGTTGGGCGGCGCTTTGCGTCGCGGCGAATTCGGGTAAAATAGGCGGAAGCGGACGCGGCGTTTTCCGGCGCTTTTCGGAAGCGCGGCGCCGACGAAAGACGCGTTAAAAGGCGGAAGCGAAAGCGACTCGAACAAGAAAGCGAAACGACGGCGATGAAAAAGTTTTACATTGAAACGGTCGGTTGTCAAATGAACACGCTCGACTCGGAACTCGCGGCGGCGGAACTGATTTCCGCCGGTTGGGAGCGAACCGAGACGCGCAAGGACGCCGCGCTTTTGCTCTTCAACACCTGCAGCGTTCGCGAACACGCCGAAGAGAAAATTTACAGCGCGCTCGGTCGCTTGAAACATTGGAAGACGCAAAAACCCGGCAGCCTGATCGGCGTGATGGGGTGTATGGCGCAAAAAGACCAAACGACGATTTTCCGCCGCGCGCCGCACGTCGACGTCGTCGTCGGGCCGGGGCAGATCGACCGCCTCGTCGATTTGGTCGCCGACGCCGCCGCGACCGGGTCGCAACAGATCGCGGTCAGCGTCAACCGTTTCGAGAACCGCAACGCGCCGGGCGCCGTTCGCGACTCGTTCCGCCAACACGACCCGAAACGCTTGCCGGGCGTCCGTCCGCGCGTCTTTCAGGCGATGGTGCGCATTATGTTCGGTTGCAATAAGTTCTGCTCGTACTGCGTCGTCCCGAGCGTTCGCGGCCCGGAACAATCGCGCCCGCCGAAGGATATTTTGAGCGAAATTCGAACCCTCGCCGACCAAGGTTGCGTCGAAGTAACGCTTCTCGGCCAAACGGTCAATAGTTACCGTTACGTCGAGGGGGAAAAGACGACGCGCTTGGCCGACTTGCTCGTCGAAATCGACAAAATCCCGGGAATCCGCCGCGTTCGCTTCGTCAGCTCCTACCCGACGGATATGTCGGACGCCTTGCTTCAAGCGGTGCGCGACCTGCCGACGGCGACGCCGTATTTGCACGTCCCGGCGCAACACGGGGCGAACGCGGTTCTCGAACGGATGCGGCGCCGGTATACGGTCGAGGAATATAAAGACTTGTGCGACCGAATTTACGAAACGATTCCCGGCGCCGCGATCACGAGCGACTTCATCGTCGGTTTCTGCGGCGAAACGGAGGAGGAGTTCGCGCAAACGGCGGAATTGATTAAGTACGCGCGATTTAAAAATAGTTTCATTTTTAAGTATTCGGTGCGACCCGGCAACGAAGCGGCGCGAACGATGGTCGACGACGTGCCGGAAGAGGTGAAAAAGCGTCGGAACAACGAGCTGCTCGCGGTTCAAGACGCGATTTGCGCCGAGTGGAACGCGTCGTTTATCGGGAAAACGGTCGAAATTTTGGTCGAAGGGCCGAGTAAAAAGGAAGCGCGTCAAACGACGTCGAACGCCGACGAAGCCCTGTACGCCGACGCGGAGCCGCTCGAAGCGACCGTCGACGCGACCGGAAACGTCGCGCCGCTCCCGCCGCAAACGTCGACGCAAACGTCGACCGGGCAAGTCGTTAGCGCGGAAGAAATGTTGGCCGCGTCGCGACCGGGCGTTTGGGCGCCGTCGGACGAAATCGTTCAACTGACCGGGCGAACGGTTTGCGACCGCGTCGTCGTCTTTAACGGCCCGCGTTCGTTGGCCGGCGAGTTCCGCCAAGTGAAGATCGTCGACGGTTCTCCCTTCACCCTGATGGGCGAGTTGGCGGATTAGCGAAACGGCGCAAAATAGGCGAAATTGAAAACGTCGCGACGGAAGACGAACCGTCGCGGCGTTTTTTTGTCGAGCGGCGGAGAGAGCGCGAATTCGGATGAAGCGACCGAACGCGATTTTTGTCCGGTGAACTTCGGACGCGAAAAAGGAACGGCAAGGAAAAGGCGTTAAATTATCTAAAACGGGGGAAACGCCGAAAGTCGCGCGTCGGGAGGAAAGCGCCGCAAGGTTGCGAAACGTCAAGAAACAAAAAAAAGCTCCGAAATTACTTCCGGAGCTTTCAAGTGGGCGCACATGGACTCGAACCATGGACCTCGTCCTTATCAGGGACGCGCTCTAACCAAACTGAGCTATGCGCCCGCCGCAGTTGGGGAATCTTTCCCCTAACGACGCTACTATTCTAACGCATATTTCGAAAAGCGCAAGGGCCGAAACGTAAATTTTTCTCGTTTTTCTCAAATTTTTTCGAAAAAGGTCGAAAAGCGGAGCGTCGGCGCGTTCGTCGCTTAAAAAACGCGGCCCCCGATTTCCGAACGAAAACCGAGGGCCGAGAGCGCGACCGTCGACGGCTAACGGAAGTTAGCGTCGCGCCGCCTTGTTGTTAAAGTCGGCGCTTTGCGTCGAGTTTTTCGACTACTTCCACGCTTCGAGGTAGCGGGCCAACTTGTGCATATCGCTGCCGACTTTGATCGGGCGTTGGTAAGCGCGGAGTTTGCTCATGTTGATGAGGTCTTCGAACGCCGGGAAGGTGAGGCCCATCGGGTCGGAACCGCTGTTGACCGAGATCATAACGCCGTTCTTGCCGTCTTCGCAGAGCGCGCGGTAGCAGCCGACGCCGATTTGGCTGCCGACGATGACGTCGTAAGCCGTCGGTTGGTTGCAGCGAACTTCGTAACCGAATTGCAAACCGTTGAATTTGCGGCTCTTGCCGGTGCGGCGTTTGTATTCTTCCGCCATCAAACGGCCCAAACGGGACGAGTATTTGAGCTGCGAAACCGGGAAGTGCCCGAAGGTGTCCGGTTTGAGCGATTGATATTCGTCCATCGAAATGCACTTTTTGATTTCTTCTTGCGGAAGGAATTCGGCGACGCCTTCGGAGATGATCGCGACGAACGCTTTTTTGCCTTCTTTTTCGCGAGCGATCACGAGGTCGACCAAGTGATTGACGACGTGCGACATATCGACGATCGTGCGCATCACCGGTTTGCCGTCCGCGTCGAGGACTTCTTTGCCGGTTTCCGGGTCGATCGTAACTTCGGTCGTTTTCCAGCTTTCGTCGATATCTTCGAGACCGACGACCGCGCTGGCTTCGCCGGCGATCGAGGCGCCGTAAGCCAACCAAGCGGCGGCGCGACCCATCAATTGGCAAACGAAACCGGCGCCCGCCGCTTCGCTGTCCGCCAAGAGGTTGCGAACTTGCTTCGCGAGGAGTTCGACGGCGGTGAAGTAACCGAACGTGAACGGGATGCCTTCGTAGTCGTTGTCGATCGTTTTCGGGAGGTGGACGACCTTAATGCGTTTCGCGTCGGCCGGTTTGCGGTCCATAAAGAGCTTGAACTTCGCGGCGGTCGTGAGCGTGTCGTCGCCGCCGATCGAGACGAGCGCGTCGATACCGAGCGAGCAGAGCGCTTGGTAGACGGTTTCCATCGGGGCGAGCTTTTCGGCGTCTTCGAGGTCGGCCGGCGTTTTGAGGTGTTTGCCCGGGTTGGCGCGCGCGGTGCCGATGCAGATGCCTTGACGGGTGCGGAGGCCTTCGGCGGTGCATTTGTCGAGACGGACGTAGGCTTCGCCTTCTTTCAGGACGTCGCCTTCTTTGTAGTCGACGAGGTGCGTGTAGCCGTTGAGCATACCGTAAACTTCGACGCCGGCGCGAGCGAAGCAGATCGCGGCGCCGCCGATGACGGCGTTCGCCGCCGGGGCCGGCCCGCCGGAGAAGAGGATAGCGACTCGTTTAATATCCGTGTTCGGACGCGAAGGACTGTCAAGCGCGGTCGTCATATTGGGAAAACCTTTCTGTTTGGATAAAATGTCGAAATCGGGAAAACAAGGCGAACCAAGGCGGCGAGCGAAGCTCGGGAAACGAGCGAAACTCGGCGGCGCGGCAAGCGGGTAAAAGTCGCGATTTCAACGGTCGACGAAAGAGGAGCGGCGCGGCGAAAGCGGTCGAAAGAACGCGTCGACCCGCTCCGCTCCAAAATCCATTGACTCTATTTTATTACAAGCGGAAAATTTTGCAATCGGGACGGCGAACAATTTCCGCGTTTTCGAGCCGTTTTCGGAGCGAGGCGGCGACGGAGGAAATTTTCGACCGATTTTCTTTATTTTTTCTTCTCTTTTTGCCGCGTCGGGGCGTTTTTTCGGAACGCCGCGCCGCTCGACGCGTCGAAAGGAACGACGTTTTGTCCGCGTCGTGCGAACGACGGAAAAAATGGAAGTCTGGGAGGTTTGGGGAAAGTGGAGAAAATAGGCGAAAACTTGACGCGATTTTAGAAAAACGTTTAAGGAAAACGCCGGGAATTTCGGCTTTTTTCGACAAAGAAGCGTTTTTCGGACGCGTCGGCGTTATTGGTAAAATCGGCGTATCCCGAACGACCGACGACCAAAACGCGCCGGTCGCTAAAAAATTTTTATTTTTATATAGTATTTTTTGACAAGTTACGTTAAACTAAATAAGAATACGTCCCAATAGGCGATCTGCGCGTCCCAAGGAAATCGAACGCCGCGACGACCGGCGATTTCCTTTTCGACCTCCTTCGACTCGTTCGAAGCGGAAGAGCGCGTCGGTCGCGAACGCCCGTCTCGACGTCGAGTGCGACGGGGGGACGGGACGACGTCGGAGCGCGTCTTTTTTCCTTTGGAAGAGCGCGCCGTCGGTCTCGGTCGTCGGCTTCGAATCGGCTTCGTCGGTTCGGGGTTTCGATCGTATCGATTACTTAACGTTAAAATACGGCGGTAAAAAAGAGAAAAAAGGCGCGCGGTTTGGCGTCGACGAAGGTTTGGATCCGCTTTCGTTCGTTCGCGCCGCGTTCGGTTATTATTTACTCAAGGAATGAACACAATGTCGCAACAAGGTAAGCAATTTCTGTCCGGTCTTGTGAATCGCGTTTTTCACTCGAAGAAAAAGACGAACGCGCCGTCGCGTCGTTTGGGTATGGAACCGTTGGAAGATCGGCAATTGCTCGCCGTCGATCCGACGCTGTTGGCCGCGGCGAACGCCGAAGCCGCTCAAACGTCGACCCTCGTCGGCCCGGTCGTCGAGTTCGACCTTGCCGCGTCGACGGAAGTCAAAGCCGCCGCGCCGACCTTCTCCGTTTCGAACGGAACCTTTGAAGAAACGACGCTCGTCTCGAAACCGGAATCGTTCCAAGCGACCGTCGGCGACCTCGTTTCGAACGCGGTTATCGCCGACGACACCGATGCGGCCGCCGCGCCCGATATCGCCGTTTCGCTCCGTCCCGAGTACGCCGACGGCGAATACGACGATAATTACGTCGAAAACTTGCTCCAATATTATACCGAATACAGCGAAATGGGCTGGGCCGCGACGCTCGCGAATATGCTGACCTACGCCGGTTGGGGCCCGTCGTCCGAAGCGGTCGACCCGGATTCCGAAACGAAGCCGGAAAACCAAGTGTTCGACTATTTCGCCGACGCCTTCACGAACGACCAATCGTCGCTCCTTTACGGTCTCGCTTGGTTTATGAACGGCGCCGCCGAGTATATGCCGCAAGGCCAAGAAGGTTGGGCGCAACTCGACGAAGAGTCGACCGCCGGCAACCTCTTCCCCGCGACGGCCGGACAATGGGGCAATTACTCCGAATACTGCCGCGAAGTCCTCGCGTCCGATATTATGTCGCCGTTCTACGGGATTCAAACCGAATACCTCGCGAACGGCGCCGCGGTCGGCGTTGAAATCCGCTTCTCGACGATCGCCGGCGACGCGACGAACGCGTTGACGCAACAACCGCAAAAAGAATGGGTTACCCTCTGGGGCTTCACGACCGACGACGCGGACGGCTTCTACGACGAAAACGATAAAGGTTATTATACCGGAATGATCGTTTCGACGACCGAAGGCGAAATCCGCACGATTCCGGTCGTTTGGGATAATTCGATCGGCGAAAACGGCGCGTACCGCCTCGTCGGAACGAACGCCTCCGAAGGGCAAGTTCCTTACGTCTACTCGTTCACCGCGCTCGAACGCATGCCCGGCTACGGCGTCGAAGCCGACGTTTACGAAAAGAACGACACGCTCGCCGACGTTATCGCCAACCCGAAAGCCGACCTCGGCGAAATCGACGCGATCGTCGGGGACGCGAACGTCGACCGTACGATCGAAGGGAACGTTCTCGTTCTCGAAAATCTGACGCTTTACTCCGACGCGCCGAACGCCGAAACGACCGCCGACCCGGTCGACTACTACGCCTTCTCGCTCGGTCAAACCGCGTCGAACTCCGACTATATCCTCCTTGAATACGCGGACGCTTACGGCGTCGCCCCGCTGAGCGTTACGCTCTACCTGCGCGGCGAAGACGGCTCCTTGATTCCGCTCGACTCCGAAGCTTACGGTTACGAACCGGGCCGTTACGACGCGACCTTCTCGAAGGAAACCGTTTACAACGTCGGCGAAGACGGCAAAACTTACGCGTCGACGACTTGCCGCCATCGTATCTCGCTCGCCGGTTTGAACCCGGGCGGTTACGGCGAAAACCAATTCTACCTCAAGGTCGAGTTCGCGAATCCGACCGCCGCCGGACAAATCAACGACGGTTATAAACTGACCTTCCACGCCGGTTTCGACGACAGCTTCGAACAAAACGACGAATTCGAAGACGTCGCGAACGCGCCGGTCGGTACGAACGGCAACCTCGGCGTCCTCTTTGGCCCGACCGTCTTGACCGACCTCGTTTTGAAGCAATACAACCGCAACGAAACGTCGGAAGTCGACTGGTTCCGCTTCGAAATGACCGCCGAAGGAACCGCCGACAGCGCCGTCAACCTTTACTACAAGTCGAAGTTCGTCCAAACGAACGACGGCGACCTCGACGTCTATCTCTACAAAGCCGACGACTCCGATCCGCGCGGTTACAAACTCGTTACGCGCAGCGAAAAAGTCGTCGACAACGTCGAATCGATTTCGCTCGAAGGCTTGGACGCCGGCGTTTACTTCGTTAAGATCGTCGGTTTCAAGGGCGCGAGCAACGTCGGTTACAAACTCGAACTCGTTCCGGGCGTCTGCGACGTTCCGGACGCGCGCCTCGAAGCTCCGGCCGACTCCGCTTGGGAATCCCCGCTCGTCGTTACGACGCAAAAGCAATCCGCTTCCGAAACCGAAATCTTCCAAAACGAAACGACGATCGGCGCCGATTCGGATATTTACCTGAATTACTCCGTCGCGATTTCGCAAAACGCCGACTATTCCGGCGCGTCGCTCGCCCTTTATATTAACGGCGCGCTCGTCGACGCCGCCGACGTCGTCGCCGCGTTGAACTCCGAAGCGAACGTCAAGGGAATGCTTGCCTCGACGCGCGAACGCTTGATTTCGCTCTTCTCGACCGGTCTCGATATGAACGCGGGCGAAACGTTGAACGTCGCCGACTTCAACATCGGTTGCGTTTCCGACGCGAACTCCTTAGCCGGTAAATACTTCGATTCGAGCGCGCTGGCCAAGAACGCGGTCGCGCTCGTCCTGAACCCGGCGAATTACGAACTCGGCGCCTTCTACGCCGAAAACGCGAGCGAGCCGTTCTCCTTCTTCGAAGGCGAATCGGTCGTCGTCGACGGCGTCGAAACGACCTACCAAAACGGCGCGTTCGTCGACGCTTCCGGAAACGCGGTCGCGACGACCGTCGGTTCGACCGCGACGCTGAATCGCGGAAACGGCGTTATTACGTTGACGAAAGCCTTCGGAACGCCCCTCGCCGACGGTTCCGTCGCCGACGATTACGTCGCGCTCGACGGCGTCGCGAAGGAAATCGAATACCTTGTCGACAACAACTTTGCGACGGCGTATTTCGCGCTCGACAATATGGATGAAGACAAGTTTGCGCCGAACGCCAATCCGTCCGAAGTCGTCGAAAACGAAAACCCGCGCGAAACGAATCCCGACCTCGGCGTCGCGAACATCGAAAATCTGCGCCCGATTCTCGACGAAAACGGCGACGTCGTCGTCGACGAGAACGGCGACGCGCTCTTGCGTCGCGTTATTGAAAACCTGAGCGTTACCGGCAAAACCGACGCGAGCGACGCTCCGATTTCCGACTGGTTCAAGTTCGAGCTGAAAGACGACGAAAACGCCGCGACGCAAAATTACGAAAACGCTTACGTTCGCATTTTGCTCGATTCGGCGAATCCGGCGAACACGACCGGCGACCTCGACCTTTACCTCTACAAAGCGGTCTTGAACGACCCGAACGCGACGTTCGAAGAAGCCTACGCGACCGGCGCTTACACGCTGCAACTCGTCGGCAAAAGCTCGGGCGTTTCCGACGTCGAAACGATTAACTTCGCCGACGTCAACGCGGCGTCGGGCGGCAAAGCGAACCGCTCGATCGGCGAAGGAACGTACTTTATTCGCGTCGCCGGTTTCAACGGTTCGGCGAACCGTTACGACCTCGAACTCGGCGGTTTCACGCAATCCGGCGCCGTCGTTCCGACCGACCCGCAAGAATACTTCAACGACGAAACGACGACGTTGGGCAAAGACGCCGTTACGCTTTTGAACTCCGTCGCGACGCTGACCTGGAGCGTCCCGAACAGCGATTACGTCTCCGACGTTCGCGTCCGTTACCGCGCGCTCGACGCCGACGGAAACCCGGGCGAATGGGTCGTCGCCGGAACCTACGATCGCGCCGCGACCGGTTGCAAAATCGCCGGTCTCGAAGCCGGAACGAAGTACGAGTTCCAACTCCAAGTGAAGAACTACTTCACCGAAGACGCGGACTTCGTCGCGCCGGAAGGCGCCGTCTTGGAAGACGGTTGGCTCTGCGCGAGCGTTGAAAAAACGACCGCCGACTTCCTGAACGAAGTCGTTTACCGCGCGGTGATCGTCGGCGTCTCCGACTACCCGGGCTCCGCCGCCGACCTGACCGCCGCCGCCAACGACGCCGAAGCGTTCCGCGAAGCGCTCCTCGCCGATCCGCAATGGGCCGAAGAAAATATTACGCTCCTGAAGAACTCCGAAGCAACGAAAGCCGCCGTCCTGAACGCGCTGGCCGAAGTCGCCGCGGCTTCGGACGACAACGACGTCGTCGTCTTCTACTTCGCGGGCGGCGGTTCCGCCGGTTTTGTCGGCGGCGAATCGGTCGGTTACCTGAAAACCTACGGTTCGCAACGTTCGCAATACGTTTCGAGTCTCGAGCTGACCGCCGCGTTCGACGAGATCGCCGCCGGTTCGAAACTCTTCTTCCTCGACGGCGGCCAAGTCGCGAAGGAAGTCGAAGAAACGGCGATGAACTACAAAGCGTTCGCCGATTCGCTGACGAACTCGACGAAGAACGGCGCGTCCGCGCGTCCGGCGCAAACGAGCGTCCTGACCGCCGGAGCGAACGGCCAAATCTCGCCGGTCGGCGTTATGCAACGTTCCGAATTTAGCCTCGCGTTGACCGCCGGAATCGCCGAACTGCAAAAAGTCGGCCCGGTCGCCGACGAAGACGCGGAAACCGTCGCGAAACCGGAAGCCGGATTCCCGACCGACGACGCGCAAACCGCCGAAACGTCCGACGGTCGCGTTACGATGCAAGAGTTGGCCGACCTTCTCGGCGCCGACGAACGCTTGACGAAACTCGAAGCGCTCCCGACTTACGCGACGAACGACGTCGCCGAAGCCGTCTTGGCGAACGGCGAATGGTCGGAAAACGACGCGTTCCAAGAAAAATGGCTCGCCGAAAAAGCGATCGTCGTTACGACGACGGTCGACGCGGTCGACGCTCACGACGGCAAAATTTCGCTCCGCGAAGCCGCCGCGCTCCTCGGGTCGACGATTCCGAGTTCCTCCGAACTCGTCGACGGCGCGAAGTTCGCCCTCGGCGCCGGTTCGGTCGTTACGCTCGGAACGACGACCGGAACGCTTTCCGAAACGATCGTCGTCGAGTACGCCGCCGGTTCGTTCCGCACGACGGAACCTTGCGCGCTCGATACCGAAACGAAGACGGTCGAATTCAAGAAAACGAACGTCGCGGTCTCTTGGACGGCCGACGATTGGGCCGCCGGTTCGGTTTCGTTGACCGACGACGCCGGCGTCGCGGTCGCGGACGTCGAATTCAAACTTTACGCGACGGTCGGTTCGCAAATCGTCGACGACGAACGCTTCGAAGTCGATTACCTCCTGAAAGAAGGTTCGACCCTGAAGACCGCGGCGGAAGGCGGCGAAACGCTTTACGTCGTCGCCGAAGGCCAAGGTTACAAACTGAAGACCGCCAAGGGCGAAGATTACGCGCGCACGACCGGCCTTTACCTCGAAACGTCGAAGGGCGTCTTTGAAGAAGTCAAGCTGTCGACCCGCGCCAACGTCGATCAAAACGTCGAAATGACGAAGATCGTCTTCGACGAATCGCTCGCCGGTCAAGCGTTGACGGTCGACGAATCGCAAGCCGCGATCGTCTTCGCGAACGGCGGAATTATCGACGCGACGAACTTGAAGGGCGAACTGGCCTTCGACGCGTCGACCGGCGCGCTCCGAATCTCCGGAACCGACTTGGTTTCGTTGATCGGCGTTAAGATTACCGGCGCGAGCGGTTCGGAAATCGGCGGAACCGGTTCGGCGATTATCGTCGACGAAGGCGCGAAGTTCGAACTCGCGAACTCGTTGATTTCCGGTTGCGACGCGAGCGCGGACGCGGTCGTTTCGAACGCCGGTCAGCTTTCGTTCGTCAACGTTACGTTCGTTAACTGCGCGTCGGAAAGCGCGCTGATCGCGAACGCCGGAACGCTTGAAATCGCGAACTCGCTCTTCGCGCTCAACAACGGAACGCTCGTCGACGGCGCTTACGAACTCGCCGATACGAACGTCGATTGCGGCGCGGAAGACCCGGGCTTCGTCGACGCCGCGAACGGCGACTACCGCTTGGCCGCCTTCGACGCGACTCCGGTCGACCGCGGTTCGAACGTCGCGACGCGCCTCGCTTGCGGTCTCGTTCTCGATTTCGACCTCGCCGGTTCCGTTCGTATCGGACTCGGCGGCGGCTCGGTCGACGCGGGCGCTTTCGAATTCGCGCCGGACGCCGAAAACCTCGAAACGCCTTCGACGGTCGTTACGACGTTCGAAGACGTCGTCAACCCGACCGACGGCGAAATTTCGCTCCGCGAAGCGTTCGGATACGCCGGAACGACCTACGAAGTCGAAACCGAACTCCAAGAAGGCGACGTGTTGACGACCGCCGACGGACGCCAACTCGAAGTCAAGAACGGCGTTCTCGTCGAGTTCGAGGGCGTCTCCGGAACGCAAACCGGAATGTTCTACGCGCTCCAAGGCGTCTATATGGTCGACGCTTACGGCGAAAACGTCGCGCTGGAAGAAGAGCAAGTCCTCTTCCTCGCCGACGGACGCGAAGCGACCGTCCTTAACGGCAAACTCGTTCTTTCGTCCGGTATTCCGGTCGCGGAAGGCGAAACGATTACCGCCGCCGACGGTTCGACCGGAACGCTTTCTTACGGCGCCGTCGCCGATTTCCTCGTCGGCCAAGCGATCGCCGTCGAACTGACCGCGACGACGGTTGAAAACCTCCTGCCGGTCGGAACCGCGTTCGACGCCGGAACCTACGTCGCGACGTACCAAAAAGACGGAACGTTCGCCGCGACGGTCAACGTTACGACGACCGACGAGAATACGAACCAATCGACGACGACCGCCGTCGCCGTTACGTTCACGCTTCCGACGGGCGCCGAGTTCGAGTTTATGATCGCCGAAACGACGACGACCGAAACGACGGACGAGGAAACCGGCGAAACGACGACGATTACGAACACGACTTATACGTTCGATCCGGAAGCGCCGATCGGCGTTATCGCGACGTCGCGCGGGATCGATATGCAAGACGGCGTTTACACGCTCGTTAATCCGCTCGTCGAAACGATCGGCGGCGTCCAAACGCCGATCTTCGAAGCCGGAACGACCTTTACGCTCGAACGCGGCGTCTTCTACGACGTCGAAGGCAAAGTCGTCGACCTCCCGCGCGGAACCGAGTTGATTTCGCCGGACGGCGCGCAAATCGTTTACCGCGCTTCGAACTTCGCCGCCGCCGACCTCGAAACGGGCGACGTCCTGACGCTCGAAGACGGTTCCGAACGAATTTACAAAGAAGGGCTGATCGTTTACGAAGCCGTTACGCTCGGAACGACGATTACCTTCGAAAGCGGCCTCGCGGCGGGCGTCGTCGAACTCGAAAAGGGCGAAATTACGGTCGAACGCGCCGTTGCCCTCGACGCGACGACGATCGGCGGCTTGACGATCGACGCCGGCGGCGAATCGCGCGTCTTTAACGTCGATACTTACCGCGAAACCTCCGCGACCGCGTCCGCCTACTTCGCCGGTTTGACGCTCCAAAACGGCGCGGCGGAAGACGGCGGTTTGATTTACGTCGCCGAAGGTTCGAACCTCAAGATCGCCGATTCGACGCTGAAATCCGCGACGGCGACTCGCGGCGGCGCGGTCTTCAACGCCGGTTCGTTCTCGATCGACGCGAACTCGAAGAAGACGCTTGTTACCGACGTCGAAGCCGAACAAGGCGGCGCGATTTACAACGAAGGAACGCTTTCCGTCGGTCTCGCGACGATCGACGGCGCGACGGCTAACGCCGAAGGCGGCGCGATTTACAACGTTGGAACCGCCTCGCTCGTCGGCGCGACGATCCAAAACGCGGTCGCCGGAACCGACGGCGGCGCCGTTTACAACGCGGGCGTCCTCTCCGCGACTCGCGGCGCGACGATTTCCGGCGCCGAAGCGCAAAACGGCGCGGCGGTTTACAACGTCGGAACCCTTTCGACCAACAACGCGACCTTCGCCGACTCCGTCGCGACGGGGCAAGGCGCGATTTACAACGCCGGAACCGCGTCCCTGACGAACGCGAAAATCACCGGAAACGAAGCCGTCGGCGTCTACAACGTCGGACAATTCTTCGCGACGCGCTCCGTCTTCGCCGACAACCTCGACGGCGCGGTCGTTTCGACCGGTTCCGCGACGTTGGCTAGCTCGCTCGTTTTGGCGAACGAAGGCGAAAACGCGTTGTCCGCGTTCGGCGCCGACGCGTCGCTCTTCCTCGTCAACGTTACGGCGGTCGGCAACCTCGGCGGCGTCTACGCTTCCGAAGGCGCGCTGACGATTTACAACTCGATTATCGGCGGAACCGTCGCCCAAGACGACGCGACGTTCGACGCGAAATACTCGATGATCGAAACGACCGTCGAAACGCTCGACGCGACGAACGCCTCCGTTTACGCGCCGGACTTCGTCAACTTCGACGAAACCGCCGATTGGACCGAATGGAACCTCCGCCTCGGCGCGTCGAGCCAAGCGCTTGACGCCGCGTCGAGCGAATACGCGTTCTACCTCGACTTCAACGGCGCCAAAGTCGCGCTGAAGGTCGACTTCAACGGTTCGTCCCGCGAAACCGGAAACGCCGTCGATATGGGCGCTTACGAAGTCGACGCCAGTTCCGAAACGCCGTCGACGGTCGTTACCACCCTCGAAGACACGTTCGACCCCTACGACGGTCAAATTTCGCTCCGCGAAGCGGTCAAATACGCCGCGAGCGCGACCGGAACCGACGAAGCGAGCCGCACCGTTACGTTCTCGCCCGACCTCTTCGTCTTCGATAAGTCCGGAACGATTACCCTCTCGAACGGCGAAGCGATTTACGAAGACCCGTTCGGCGGCACGGCGCGTCAAGACCTCGGCGCGATCGTCTTGAGCGGTTCCGTCGTTATTACGAGCGCTTACGTCGACGAATTCGGCGAAACGAAGTACTACGACATTACGATCGACGGTCGCAACGAAACGCAACTCTTCGTCAAGACCGGCGAAGGCGACGTCGAGTTCCGCGGCTTCGCCTTCACGAACGGTAAAGCGACCGGCGAAAACAAGAACGGCGGCGCGTTCGAACTCCGCGAAGGTTCGCTCTCGTTGGTCGACTCGGTCGTTTCGAACAGTTACGCGGCGAAAGACGGCGGCGCGGTTTACCAAAGCGGCGGCGTTTTCTTCGCGGTCAACACCGTTTTCTACGGCAACGAAGCGAAGCGTTACGGCGGCGCGATCGCGGCCGACGCGGGCAAGGTTTACGTTTACAACTCGACGATCGCGCTGAACGAAGCCGGTATTTACGGCGGCGTTTACTCCGAAGACGGTTTGGTTACCCTCGCCAACTCGATCGTCGCGCAAAACGGCGGCGCGCAAAACGTCGACGTTCGCGCTCAAAACCTCGAAGCGACGACGAACCTCATCGGCGGGATGGACGCTTGGCGCACCGTCGCCGGTTTGAACGGCAACGTCGTCGGCACGGTTCTTTCGCCGACCGACCCGCGCTTCGTTTCGACCGACCCGACCTCGGAAGACTTCCTGCGCCTGAGCGCCGACTCCGCCGCGATCAACTCCGGTTCGAACGTTTACGCGTTCGGCCCGGACGGCGTCCGCCTCAAGTTCGACCTCAACGGCGACGAACGCGTCGTCGGAACCGTCGTCGATATGGGCGCCTACGAATCGCAATACCTCGACGTCCCGTCGACGGTCGTTACGACTCTCGCCGACGTCGTCGACCAAGCGGACGGCCTTATTTCGCTCCGCGAAGCCCTCGCTTACGCCGAAGAAGGCGCGAAGATTACCTTCGATCTCGGCGACGCGGTCGACGCGACGCTCCGCCTCGAAAACGGCGCCTTGACGCTCGACAAGTCGATCGTTCTCGACGCGTCGAACATCCCGGGCGGCTTGACGATCGAAGGCGACGGCGACCGAATCTTCAATATTGAAAACGGCGCCGAAGTTACGCTCGAAAACGTCGTCCTGACCGGCGGCGAAGCGAACGAAGGCGGCGCGATCTATATGGAATCGGGCAAGCTGACGGCGATCAACTGCGTTATTTACGGCAACGAAGCGGCGAAGACCGGCGGCGCGATTTACGCGATCGGCGGCGACGTCAAGCTCCTGAACACGACGATCGCCGGCAACGAAGCGCAAAACTTCCCGGGCGTTTACTTCGGGAACG
>JAFSDX010000206.1 GCA_017436025.1 Thermoguttaceae bacterium | reverse complement strand
GCCGCGTAACGAGCGTATTGCCAATCGTCCGGAGCGGCGTCGTTCGGCGCGTGAAACGCTTGGAAGGTGGACGCCCAATGGCGGGCGGCGACCCAAGGGAACAAACGGTCGCAACGCCAACGCGGGGAACCGCCGGACGAGTCGACCGCGCCGTCGCCGCTCATTTTACTTTCGACGTAAGCGCGGAGCGCCGCCGGGCTCTCTTGGACGGCGGAAAGGGAGCCGGAGTCGCGGAGCATATAGCGTCCCATTTGATTATCGTCGACTTTGCCGTACCAAGCGTCGTCGCCGGAACCGCAGATCGCTTCGGAAATCGCGAGCGTATTGCTGGAGCCGTCGGTCATCGTCGCCATATTCGCGAAACCGCCGCAGTGGAAGAGACCGTCGGTGCGAAGACCCGCGACTTGCCAAGATGTGTTGCCGTTCCAGCGGTTAAAGTCCGTCGCCGAACCGGTGCAGACGACGTAGTTCCCGCCGACGCAGTTCCAGCCGGACTTGTGCGTGAAGGAACGGTCGCCGCTTTCGCTCGGGCAGCCGATAATCGGAATCGGAATCGTAACGCGGTCTTGCATATCGTATTCCGCGTCGCTGTAGAGCGAACTTCCTTTGCCGCCCCAAACCGGTTTGTCGTAGTCGAAGAAGTCGGCGAGCGACGCTTGCTCGATAAACGGAAGCAGACGAGCCGTAACGGAGAACGAGGTTCCGTCGCCGAGAGACGGGAAAAAGCCGTGCGTATCGTGATAATTGTGAAGCGCGAGCGACCATTGCTTAACGTTGTTGACGCATTGCATGCGTCGGGCCGCCTCGCGCGCCGCTTGAACGGCCGGGAGAAGCAAACCGATCAAAATACCGATGATCGCGATAACGACCAACAACTCGACGAGCGTAAAACCGAACGAAGAACGAGAAACGGCGCGTTTCATTATGCGTATCTCCTGCAAATTGTTTGTCGCCCTTAATTGTTGGGCGGCAAAATAAGGGAACTTTTATTCTTCTTAGAGGTTTGAATCTTTGTTTGTTAGCTTTGTCTAATTTATATCGCAAAACGGAGCGGCATCAAGCGGGTTAAGTTAGTTTTTTCTAATTTTTTTCTCGCGGAGGATTTTGGCGAACGAAACGTTGGCGTTAGAAACGTTAACGTCGAGAAAGTAAAAGAGGGCCGAACGCAAAAAAACGCCGCGTTCGACGGGAAAACGTCGAGCGCGGCGCTTGCTTAAAAGTTCGAGTGTTCGAACTTGGCGATTATTTGTCGAGCGAGAGAACGCGAACGTTGCGGAATTCGACCGGGTCGCCGTGCCCGAGGAAGCCGAGGAAACCGGTTTTGTTCTTGAGGCACGAGGACGGCGTTGCCAAACGGTGCGGCGACGAACGTCAAACAACCGCAGGAAGGGGGAAAAACGATAAAAAGCGAGAAGTCGCGGAGATAAAACGTCCAAAAACGCCGCGCTCGACGGGAAAACCGTCCAACGCGGCGCTTTTAAAAAAGTTTGAAGCGTCAAACCCGTTCGTCGAAATTATTTGTCGAGCGAGAGAACGCGAACGTTGCGGAATTCGACCGGGTCGCCGTGCCCGAGGAAGCCGAGGAAACCGGTTTTGTTCTTGAGGCCCGGGTGTTCGGCGTTGTGGATCGGTTTCGCGTTCGTAATGTCGGCGTCGACGATGAGTTGGCCGTTGACGATGACCTTAATGAACGGGCCGATCGCGATGACTTCTTCGGTATTCCATTCGCCGGTCGGTTTCAGCGCGCCGGTTTTCGCCGGAACGACGCCGTAAATGGAGCCGTGTTGTTGCCAGTCGGCGGCGCCCGGGTAGTCCGAGTTCAGGATTTGGAGTTCCATCCCGTGATAGGCGGAGTCTTTGCCGAGCGGGGTGCGGATGCCGACGCCGTTGTTGCCCTTCGGCGGGAGTTTGAATTCGAAGCGGAGAATGAAGTCGCCGTACTCTTTTTTCGTCAAGAGTTGGCCGCCTTTACGGCAGACGAAGGAGTCGCCTTCGACCGGGTAACCGTCGATGCTCCCTTGCCAAATATCGCTGGAAAGGGCTTTGCCGTCGAAGAGGAGTTCGAAACCGAGCGCTTCTTCTTGCGGGGAGAGCTTGTTGAGTTCTTGCGCTTGAACGGAGGACGCGAAAGCGCAAACGCAGGCGACGAGAGCCGCGATCAAAAACTTTTTCATCGTTAAATCCTGTCGACGCAACGAATTGCGAATAAAGGGAAAGTGCGGGAACCGTCGACGCGAACGGCGCCCGCGTCGACGTAAAAGCGGAGCGGCGCGAACTCGAACCGCTCTCGTTAAACGTTATTTTAAGCGAAAACGTGTCCGCGTCAAGCGTTTTCGCCGTCGAAGAAGCGCGTTTTCCGATTTTGCCGAGAATTTTCGGACGCTCCGAGCGGCGCGAAAGACGGCGGCGCGTCGGGCGGCGTTTGGGTTGAAACGAAGAAAACGCAAAGACGCGGCGTTCCAACGCGAACGACGTTAAATATGGCGAATAGGCGGCGAACGACCGTCGACGCGGAGCGGAACTAACGCGCTTCGAAGCGGAGCCCGTTTTCGGCGGCGTATTTCTCCGCGACGGAACCGGCGGCTCCATAAAGAGTTAAATCGGCGGAGCAACCTTCGAACGCTTGACCGTCGATTTTTTCAACGCTCGCCGGGATTTCGACCGACGTTAACGAGTCGCAATTGTTGAACGCGCGGACGCCGATTTTTTTAACGCTCGCCGGAATTTTGACCGACGTTAACGAGCGGCAAAAGGCAAACGCGTCGTCGCCGACGGTTTCGACTCCGTCCGGAATTTCGACCGACGTTAACG
>JAFSDX010000205.1 GCA_017436025.1 Thermoguttaceae bacterium | reverse complement strand
CGGGCGCAAAACGGGCCCCTGGCGTCCGCGGCGATTTCGACAGTTGAATTAGGTTCGTCCGATTTTGCCGCGTTGGCAAGGCGGAGCGAAGCCGAGTTCAAGCGACTTGTTGAAGTCAAAGGAGAAAAAATGTCGTCGCCCCAAAAAATCGGACGTTGGAAGCGCTTCGAAATCGCGTTTAACAAAGGAATACGTTCGGAAGCGGAGGCTTGCCAAAAAGATTGGCGCGAGCAAAGGGGAAAAATGCGTGGGTTGCGTAAAATAGAGGAGGCGCCGCCTGAGAAAAAAACATCAGTGGAGGCGGCGCCGCCCGAGAAACGCTCGTCGACCGTCGTTCGGCGCCTTTGGAAGGAAACGCGCCGCTCAAAAATCGACGCGGAGGCGAAAAAACTTGCCGACGCGGCGTTGAAATCGAAAAAAGCGGAAAAGTCGGCGGCGAAAACGGAAAATTTCCCGTTCGGCAAGCCCCGTCCGCGCACCTTCCGTTCGAGCGACCCGCCGCGCCGCTTCGACCGCCTCCGACGCGACCAAGAGGAAGACGGTCAAAACTGACGTCGACGCGAAGTCGAAACCGGGAATAACGCCGTCCGAGACCAAGCGACAATCCGCGTCTTACCCGGCGTTGGATTGGAAATGATCGCCGGACAAAAAAGCCGCGTTCCGGGGAAAAAGGCGCGCGGCGTTCGGCGATTTTCGGTTAAAAGGTAATGGAACGCGGTTTGGCGAGCGTCGCGGCGTCGGCGTCGGGAATCTTTTTTCTGGCAAGTTTGGCAAAGTTGCGGAATATGGAGAGTAAATCGAGGTGAACGAAAGTCGCCCAAACAACCTCGTTGGTAGGATCGAAGTCGAGAAATTGCGCTAGGCCTTAATGCATTCTTGAAACGACTCTTGAAGGGCGGGAGACAAGGAGGACGCGTCCAAATCGCGCAACTCGTCGAGAACGACCCGAAGTTCGTCGCGAACGATAACGCGCGTCGACACGTCGCCCATAATGAAGTCTTGGTTCAGATTGCACATTACATCAAACGAGCCGAGTTCTACTTGGATAGGATCGTCTTTCAGCTTTAGCGCTTCTCCCACGGGGCCATTGTAGTCTTGCGCCTTTTCAACAGCGCTGCGAGCCGTCGAGCCGAATTCGGCTTTTAAGACTTTTTTCAAGACGCGCTCGTTGAAACGATGAAAGACGTCGTTAAATTCGTCGAAGAAGGTCGCGTTGGTCGCGGACTTTTCGTAATCGGGCTCGGCGGTCGCGACGGACTCCGTTTGCACGGCGGATTCCGTTTGCGCGACTTCGTTTTTGTCGCCGCCGTCGCAACGGCCTAAGCAAAAAGCGCCGACGACGAGAAGCGCGATCAAAACGGGCGGGCGTTTGATTAAGTCGACGAGAGCTTGAACGTTCAAGCGTTCGGCGAGTTTCGGTTCCGACGAAGGGCCGTAAGGAGCGTTCGGCGGCGTCGGCGTTTGCGGCGGATAGCCGGGCGTTTGCGCGTCGACGGAAGCGTTGTTCGGGTTTTCGTTAGGCGTCATGACGATTTCCTTTCCGGGGAAAAAAGGGGGACGAACGACGGCGCCCGGTCAAACCGGTTCGACGGGCGGGGCGTCGCGTCGGAACGTTGAAAGTTTCATTGGCTTTGTTTCCAAAGCCGATAGATCAGAAAGACAAGAAGAGCGAAGAAGATGCATTTCCACTCGGTTTTGGCCTTTTCCCATTGTAGCGCGTCTTTTTCTTTCTTGCGCTCTTCGTCGACGCGTTTTCGCAGTTCTTGCAGTTCAAGGTAGTTCTTCGCCTCTTGAATTTCGCGTTGAATTTGGTCGTCGGGCGCGGCGGAACCGTCGTTCCCGCGGCGTTCGGGCGCGGCGTTTTGAGGGTCGTTATAACTCATTGGAAAACTCCTAAGCGTAAAAAACAAAGGGAATAACAACGGAAGCGGCGCGGCGTTTACTCGCGTATTTTGACGCCGTGTCGTTGCGCGACGTATTTCAGCTCGCGGATCGCGTCGTTGACGTACATATCGGGGTCGTCGAACAGCGCCGTTCCGACCCCTTCGAGGACGCCGCCGAACCCGGCGTCGCCGTTAAGCTGGCCGTAAGTCGCGATCGCGCGGTCGACGGCGGCGAGCAAATCTTGAAACGCCGCTTGGAAGTCCGCCGGACATTCGGAAACGTCGACCGCGAGGAGTTCGTCTTTAAAGCGGACGGCGGCGCGTCGAGCGTATTCCAACGTTTGCGCGGAGTTGACGGCTTCCGTCGCTCGGTTATAGGCGCCGACCGTCTCGTTCCAAGCGTCGCGGACGACGGAAACTTGCCGGTTTTCCGACAAGCCTTCGTTGACGCCGCTCATAAAGTCGCTTACGCAACCGCGACCGAACGCGCAGACCAGGACGCATATTACGACAAACCCCAAGCAGCCGTAAAGCTCTTCGTTTTTATTTTCTTCTTGCGAACTCATTTGTTTCAACTCCTATGAGAAATAAAAGCCAAGCGCGTCGACGAACCGGCGACCGACGGCGCGCGAATGAAAAACGACGCGGCGTTTACTCGGGGATTTCGACGCCGTGTCGTTGCGCGACGTATTTCAGCTCGAGAAGCGCGTCGTCGAGGTATGCGAGCGGATCGTCGAAAAGCGCCGTGCCGACCCCTTCGAGCATACCGTCGAATCCGGCGTCGCCGTTGAGTTGGTCGCAGGTCGCGATCGCGCGGTCGAAGGCGGCGAGCAAATCTTGAAACGCCGCTTGGAAATCCGCCGGACATTCGGAAACGTCGACCGCGAGGAGTTCGTCTTTACATCGGACTAAGGCGCGGCGGCTATATTCCAGCGTCTGCGTGGATTCGAGGGCTTCCGCCAATCGGTTATAAGCGTCGGCCGTCTCGTCCCAGGCGTCGCGGACGACGACGATTTGTCGGACTTCCGCGACGCCCTTGTCGACGCCGTCCATAAACTCGCGAACGCACCCGAGCTTACCAAGTTTAGGGGCTAGAAAGAGAAGGAGGAGGATTACAAACCAAAGGCGTCCCCAACCGTTTTTCTTTTTTTCTTGCGAACTCATCGATTTTGATTCCTAAAATTTCTAAACGAGGAAGCGCGGCGACGAAACGGCGTCCGGCGGCGCGAGAAAGAAAAAACGGCGCGGCGTTTCGACGCGGCGGCGCGTTTTAGAGAATTTTCTACGGGTAATATAAGCGCATTTTTTTTTCAACACGAATTTCGAAAAAATCCGGAAATTTTAACTTGCCGACGTAAAAAAGACGCAGTTTTGCCGGTTGCGTGGAATAGACGGCCTGGGCGAGGGCGAGAAGGAAGAGCGCGCCGAAGCGAGAAGGAAAAACGGGGAAAAAATAAAATCCCCGAACGAAAAACGCTCGGGGATTCTAACGTTTTAAAGAGAAAGAAGCGACGGTTCGACGGTTACGCCGCGAACGGCATAATCAGGAGCAACGCCAACCAGAGGTAAACGAACGTGCCGAGCGCGTCCGACAAACCGGCGACGAACGGGTTGCTCATCAACGCCGGGTCGAGGCGCATCTTCTTAAAGAGCAACGGAAGCAACGCGCCGACCAAATTGCTGATGAAAACGACGCAGAAAACCGCCAACGGAACGATTAATAGGTCGGTAAAGCTAACGCTGTCTTCGCCGTAAGTGTAAATGAGGATGGCGTTGACGTAACCGCAGACCGCCATCAAGGCGCCGAGTATCGCGCCCATCGCCGTTTCTCGACGCGCGATGCGCTTCCAGTCTTCGAGCGAAATTTCGTCCGTCGCCAACGCCGTTACGACCAGCGTCGCCGCTTGACCGCCGCAGTTCCCGCCGCTCGAAACGACCATCGGGAGGAACGCGACGAGCCAAACGATCTGCTCCGTTACGTTGTTGAAAAACTTCAAGATAATCGCCGTCGTAATGGCGCCGAAAAGGAGAATCGCCAGCCAAGTGAAGCGTTTGCGCGCCAACGTCCAAAGGTTCGCGTCCAAATACGTTTCGTCGCCGAGCGGATCGACCGCCGCGCTCATGTGCGCGTTCTCGACCAACTCCTCGACCGCCGCGTCGAGAACGTCGTCGTGCGTGATGACGCCGAGCATTTTGCCGTCGCCGTCGACGACCGGAATCGCGACGAAGTCGTATTTTTCGACCAAGCGAATCGCCTCTTCGCGCTGGTCGTTCGCGTCGACCGTAACGAGCGTGCCCTTCGACTTCATAAAGCCTTCGATCGGCTCGTCTTGACGGTTGATGCGCCGCAGGAGGTCTTTCGCCGAAACGATTCCGACGAGCCGCTCCGCGTCGTCGAGAACGTAAAGGTAGTAGACCGTTTCCATTAGGTGCGTTTGCGCGCCGATTTCCGCGATCGCTTGCCCGACCGTCATTCCTTCGTGAAGGCGGATGAAGTCGGACGACATTTCGGCGCCGCACGCGTCGTCGGCGTAACTTCGCAGAAGCTCGACGTCTTCGCGCTCTTCCGTCGAGAGAAGCGGGAGAATTTCGTCGACGGCGTCTTGTTCGACTTCTTCGAGAACGTCGACGCGGTCGTCGGACGGCATCTCTTCGATGAGTTTGGCGATTTCTTCGCGCGGGCAGGATTCGATGATTTGAACCTGCAGGTCTTCGTCGAAGTAACTGAAGATTTCGGCGCGGAGCGTCGCGTCGACTTCCAGAAGAATCGTCCAAATTTCGCCCGCTTCCAACGAACTGAGAAATTCCGAAGTCGACGCCGGGTGGAGCGCGGAACAGAAAACGCGCATTTCCTCCGCGTCGTTCAACGCGATCATTTGGCGAAGTTCCGGGAGCAACAGGGGATTGGAGGAACTCATCGGCGCGTCTCCGACGGCTAGGCCGCGGTTGGAGGGACGTTAAAGTCGACGGCGGAAACGACGAACGCGGTTGCCGGTCGCTTTAAACGTTGGTCAAAAAAGGAAAAAAGGCGAATCGATATAGGCTCGGCGTCTTTTAAGGGAAAATTAAAGGGCGTTTCGACGCGGAAAAGGCTCCGCTCGGAAACGTAAAACGCGGTCGACGACGAAACGCGAAAGCGCAAGGAACGCGAAAGCGCGACGACGGCAGAACGCGACTCTTAAAAATATAACGGTTTTTCGCAAAACGTCAAGGAGAGGAAAAGGAACGGAACGCGCCGGAAAAAAAGAAAAGTCGTAAAAAAGAACGGAGCCGAAAAAACGCTTTTTCGGCTCCGTTGCGTTTCGCGTCGTTGCAAGTCGTCACCCAAGTAAACAACGCAAAATTCGAAAAAATGCGGCGGTTAAAACAATTTAAATTTGCTATTCTCTCTACCTTATCTTGTTTAAAAGTATACCGTTTTTTCAAGAAAGAACAATGGTAAAATAGTAAAAATAGAGAAATTTGTAAAAATGTTTTCAAAAACGCGAACAAATGTATCGATTGTAGCGGTTGGGCGCGGCGTCGGGCGCTCGGAAACGCGCTCGACGCGAAAACAACGCCGGAAAATCGAGGAAAAACGAAAAAAACGAAAAAAACGAAAAAAAACGCCGAAAACGATTCGGCGTAAAAAAGAAAAAGGGCGACGAGCGAACGTTCGCGGCGCTCAGCGTTTCGACGGCGGAGAGGTCGGGCGTTGCGACGGCGCGTCGGGCGCGAACGGCGGCGTTTCCGGAGAGTTCGGCCCGGCGGAGCGTTGCGAGCGCTCGGCGTTTCGGAACGCGAACCGCCAGTGCGTCGCCCAAAGGAAACCGCGCATTTCGTCGGCGGGAAGCGACGTTAACGGATCGCGGCGTTCCGGGGGGAGTTTGCGCAACGTTTCGGCGAGTTCTCGAATAAAGTCGCGTCGTTGCGCGTCTCTTGCGAACGGTTGAGCGCCGAAGGACGGCGCGCCGCGCCCGACGTTCGGAAAGGGGGCCGACGGTTTGGACGAACGCTCTTCGCGCTCCCAAAAACCGAGGGTAACGAGAAGACCGAGCGCGGCGGAGCGTTCCTCTTCCGAGAGGTCGCGCAAGTAGACGCGGGCTTTTTCGGAGAGCGCGGCGACGATTTTTTCGGACGATTCTTCGGTCAAAAAAGCGAGCGCGTTTTCGCGGCGTCCGCCGTATCCGCGTTTGGCGTTGAGGAACTCGGCGTACTTTTGACCGATGGCGTCGAGATTTTCGTCGCGCAGTTCTTCCGGCAGCGCGTCGCGGAAGGCGCGAATTTGCGGCGAGTCGGCGCGTCGACGTTCGGCGTCGTCGGACGTTTGCCGAGGCGGCGGAAGCGGCGCGAAGCGGTTTGCGGCGTCGCGTTGGCGTTCGGCGAATCGACGGGCGAAATCGCGATAACGGCGAACGATTTCGAGCCGTTCCGGAATCGGCGCGACGAGGAGTTTTTCGCGGTCGTCGTCGCTGGGGAACGAGGCGAACCAAGCGCAGTATCGGTCGAGGAGGCGCCAAAGCGCGTCGGCGTTCGGCGCGTCGGCGATTTGGCGATAGAGCGCGCGTCGGCGTTCCCGCGTTTGGGGGTCGAGACGTTCGAACTTTTGTTGGAGGCGGTAAAAAACGCGGTCTTGCGCAAGTTCCTCGAACGTTTTCGGCGTCGGAGGCGGAGGCGGAGCGGACGCGTCGGCGGGGGGCGCGAACGAGGTCGGGCTCGGCGTCGCTTGGCGCGCGTTATTGGGAAACGCGAACGGCGGCGGGGACGTCGGCGTCGGAGCGAAAAGTCCGGACGCGTCGAGCGCCGTTAAATAGTCGAAGTCGCCGACGATTTCGAGTTGCGCGAGGCGTTCGACGACGCGAAAATCGCGTTCGCGGCGCGTTTGAACGTCCGGAAAAAGGAGCGAAAAGACGCCGAAGCCGAGCGCGGCGAGCAGGAGCGCGGTCGAGGCGAGGAAAAGAGCGCGGAGCGCGCGACGGCGGCGCAGCGACGCGGTAAGCGCGAGGAGTTCCGTTTGCGTTTCGGAGTCGAGGCGTTCGACGACGGCGTCGGGCAAGCGTTCGTCCGGCGCGGCGACGTCGAGGAGCGAAAGAGCGTTCCAAGCGGAGCGTTCCGCGTCGACGCGAGCGCGGAGTTCCGGTTCGTCGGCGAGTCGGCGTTCGAAGGCGGCGCGCGATTTCGGGTCGAGTTCGTCGTCGAGATAAGCGGCGATCTCTTCGTCGAGCGGATCGAGTTCCGCGTCCGTTTCCGACGCGTAATCGTCGAGTTCGTCGTCGAGTTCGGAAAAATAGGCGTCGTCGGGGCGAATCGGCGAGTTCATTGCGGGCGTTTTCCTTCTTCGACGTAAGGTTCGAGCGCGGCGCGCAAGTTGAGACGAGCGCGGCAAAGGAGCGACTTCACCGCTTTCGGCGTCAACTTCATTACGTCGGCGATTTCTTGATAACTCATTCCCTCGAACCGCGCCAATAAGAGCGCTTCGCGTTGGCGCGGGCCGAGCGAATCGACGGCGGCGCGGACGACCGCTTGAAGTTCGAGCCGCGCGACGCTGCGAGTCGGCGTCGCCCCGCTTTGCGCGAGGATGTTTTCTTCGACGACGAATCCGAGCGACGACGAGGCGCCGTCCCCCGCCGCGCCGCCGAAAAGAAGCTCCGGACGGCGGCTTTTCGCGCGCAACGAATTGAACGCGACGTTGTGCGCGACGCGGTAAAGCCAAGTCGAGAAACGCGCTTCCGGACGGTAGGAGTCGCGATGTTTGTAAACCCGCATAAAGACTTCCTGCGTCAAGTCTTCCGCCGACTGCAGGTTGCCGACGAAACGTTGCAGAAACGCGCAAACGCGAGTTTGATTGCGCGCCATCAACTCTTCGAACGCGAACGCGTCCCCGGTTTGCGCGGCGAGCATCAGGCGAGCGTCTTCGTCGTCGGGCGCGACGGCGTTGAGCGATTGGGCGTCGGACAAAACGGGGGTTCCTTGCGTTGGGGCGGCGTTTGAAGAAGCGCGGACGTCGGCTCTCAAGAAGGGGCGTCGGGTTGGGAACGGAACGCGTCCGACCGAACGAAACATAACGCCGCCTTGCGCTCGTCGCGTCGACGGTCGTAACGGGAGCGTCGTCGAACGCGGCGGGCGGAGAGACCGCTTTTCTTTGATTGAACGTCGCCAAGTGGAGCGTTTCTCGTCGCCGACGCGCTCCGCGTCGAAAAACGAGAAACCGGCGTCGCCTTATTATACAAGCGAAGAGACGTCTTGAAAACGGGGAAGACGGGATTTTCGTCGTTTTTTATCGATTTTATTTTCCGCGCTTTCGGGGGGGCTCTTCGAACGGCGCGTTTGGACGTATAATGACGACGAAAAGACGCGGCGATAAGAATATAGACGTTGCGACGGCGGCGAGCGTTTCAAGATTTGTCGCGTCGGACGGAAATTTGGAAAAAATAACGCGAATCGGTAACGCGGCGCGTCGACGTCGCGTCTTAATATCAAGGAGAAGGAGGGGCAAAATGGCGGCGGCTTTTTCCGCGCCGAAGAGCGTTCGGTTGCAAATCGGCGTTTTCGGACGGCGCAACGTCGGGAAGTCGTCGACGCTTAACGCGTTGACGCGGCAAGATTTCGCGATCGTTTCGGACGTTCCCGGAACGACGACCGATCCGCTTGAAAAGGCGATGGAGTTGGCGCCGCTCGGCCCGATTTTGCTGATCGATTCGGCGGGCGTCGACGACGAAGGCGCGCTCGGGGCGGAGCGGGTCGCGAAGACGGAGCGCGTTTTCGACCGGGTCGACGTCGGCTTGATCGTCGTCGATTCGACGCTCGGCGCGGGCGCTTGGGGGCCGTTCGAGGAGAAAATCGCCGACGAACTGGCGCGGCGGTCGGTTCCGGCGCTCGTCGTTTGGAATAAAGTCGACTTGGCGTCGCCGAACAAAGCGGCGGTCGAAGCGGTTCGGGCGCGCGGTTTGGCGGCGGTCGAAACGTCGGCGGTTCGCGACGGCGCCGGAAAGAGCGGTTCGCCGAAGATTCGAGAAGCGTTGACTCGACTTGCGCCGGAAGAGTTTTTCGCGCCGCCGCCGTTGGTCGCCGACTTGATTCCGAAGGGCGAATTCGCCGTTTTGGTCGTCCCGATCGACGAAGCGGCCCCGAAAGGACGGCTGATTTTGCCGCAAGTTCAAACGATTCGCGACCTTTTAGACGCGGCGCGCGGCTGCGTCGTCGTCCAACCGGAACTTCTCGCTTCCGCGCTCGACCGCTTTAAGGCGCCGCCCGCGTTGGTCGTCGTCGATTCGCAAGCGTTTAAAACCGTCGCGGAAATCGTCCCGCGTTCGATTCCGTTGACGTCGTTTTCGATTTTGTTCGCTCGGCGACAAGGCGACTTGCGGACGGCGGTCGACGGCGCGCGGCGAATCGCGGAACTTTCGCCCGATTCGCGGGTTTTAATCGCGGAGGCTTGCTCGCATCACGCGACCGACGACGATATTGGAACGGTCAAACTGCCGCGTTGGTTGCGAGCGCGGGTCGGCGAAACGCTCCGAATCGAACGAGCGCAAGGGCGGGATTTCCCGACGGTCGAGGAGTTGCGGCGCTTCGACTTGATTCTGCACTGCGGCGCTTGTTCGCTGAATCGGCGCGAAACGACGGCGCGGCTCGGGCGAGCGGCGGAAGCGGGCGTCCCGATAACGAATTACGGAACCGCGATCGCGTTTCTGAACGGAATTTTGGAGCGCGCCGTCGAACCGTTCGGGCTTTGACGCTCGACGCGGGCGCCGTCGACGTTAAAACAACGTTAAATAAGGAAGAATAAGGAGAATAGAGATGAAAACGGACGTTTCGAAACAAGCGGCGCCGCGTCGGCGGTTGGTTCGACGGCTTTTGATCGCGGCGACGGTCGGTTGCGTTTTGCTCGGCGTCGTCGGAATCGGCGTCGTCGCGGCGGTCGG
>JAFSDX010000204.1 GCA_017436025.1 Thermoguttaceae bacterium | reverse complement strand
TTGGATTCTCGCGACGCCGGTTACACAACGTCAATTTATGTTGACCAAAAAGCGCAACCCCGCCGCGTTTTGCTCGACCGGAAGTTATCGACGCCGCGTCGTCGACCTCGACACGAGCGAGTTTCCCATCGACAACGTCTCTTGGGACGCCGCCGCGATTTATTGCCGCAAACTGTCGCAGAAACTTCGCAAAGCTAAAGAACCGTTTTACTTCGACTTACCCACGGAACAGGAATGGGAGTACGCCTGCCGCGCCGGAACGTCGACGCCGTTCTTTTGGGGCGATACTTGGAGCCCCGATAAAGCGAACTGCAACGGTCGCTCGCCTTACGGCCCGACGGCGCCGCTTTGGGACGACGACGGTTTCACCTTGGAACGTCCGACGCCGGTCGGAAGTTACCCGCCGAACGCTTGGGGAATTTACGATATGCACGGCAATATTTCGGAATGGGTCGCCGATTGGTATCCCGCCTACAAAGACTGTCCGGACTGTCCGGAGTTGTTCGCCGATTGGCGTTACCCCGATTCCACCGAGGAAAGTCTCGCTCAAGAATTCCCGCGCGAAAGATTTAAAATCATCCGCGGCGGGAGTTGGTATTCGGGCGCCTGGGCGGCAAGATCGGCTTATCGAGCTTTTGTATCTCCCGACTTAAAAGACGAGACCTTTGGTTTTCGCGTCGTTTTGCGCGACGTCGAGTAACGGTTAAACGTTAAAAAGGGCGTCGCTCTTTTCGTCGAGCGCCGCCCTTCGTCTTTCGCTTGCGAGACGCCGCAAACGCCTATTTCGCCGACGGTTCAGACGGTTCTTCGTCCGCCGTTTCGCCGTTCGCTTCGGCGAGTTCTTGCGCGACCGCCGCCGCTTTCGCCGCGTCCGCCGCCGCGTCGGCGTTCGTTTTCGTCAGCATTTCCTCGACTTCCGGAACCGCGATGGGGTCGTAAAAGACGAGCAAATCGTCCCCGGCCTCGACGACCGTTTCGCCGCGCGGGACGATAAAGCGGTTGTCGCGCCGAATCAGCAACACGAGCGCCCCGCCCGGTAAACTCAACTGCGCCAACGACTTGCCGACGCTCGCCGCGTCCGCCGAAATCGGGAACTCGTACATTCGCTCGCGTCCGCCGTCGGTCTCCTCAAATTCGAGCGGCGCCCGAACGCGGAACGGCTCTTCGCTCGCCAAACGCAACCGCTTCGCCAGCGCCGGGAACGTCTTCCCTTGAATGAAAATCGAAACCAAAACGACGAAAAAGACGAGGTTGAATAGCTCCCGCGCCCCCTCGACGCCGGAAATCGCCGGAAACGTCGCCAACACGATCGGCGCCGCGCCGCGGAACCCGCCCCAGTCGATCGCCAGCCGCTCTTTCAGCGTCCAACGGCTACCGATCAAACACAACTCGACCGCCAACGGACGCGCGACAAAAAGTAACGCCGCCGCGACCGCCAAGCCGGACGGTATCGTCGCGACGAGTTCCGACGGCGTTACGAGCAAGCCTAACATCAAGAATACGGTCGCTTGCATCAGCCAAGCGATCCCGTCGTTGAAGCGCGCGAGGCCGTGTCGGTACGGAAAACGCCGATTCCCGAGCGCCATTCCGCCGACGTAAGCCGCCATAAACCCGTTCCCGCCGGCGAACTCCGCCAAGCTGTACAGGAGGAAAACGGTCGCGATTCCGAAGACGTAATAAAGGCCCTCGTACTCGAGCCGGAGCCGCTTAAACAACGTCGCCGCGCCCTTTGCGATTAAGAGTCCCGCCGCGACGCCGACGCCCATTTTCAAGAGGAAGTTCGGCAAAATCGTCAGGTACCCCAACGCCGACGCGTCGCCGGACGCGATCTTCTCGATCATAAAGAGCGTCAAAAACGCCGCCATCGGGTCGTTCGAGCCGGACTCGAACTCCAACATCGGCCGCAGGTTGCCCTTCAAGCCGAAGCCGCGCGACCGGAAAATCGCGAAGACCGCCGCCGCGTCCGTCGACGAAACGACCGCCCCGCAAAGGAGCGAATATTCAAGCGGCAAGCCCAGCGCCCAATGAATGAAGAAGCCGAGAAGCGCCGCCGTCGCTAAAACGCCTAAGCTAGCTAAAAGCGTCCCGCGGAAAAGAACGCGCTTCGCCGACTTCCACTCCGCGTCGTACCCGCCGGAAAAGAGAATAAACGCCAACGCCAACGAGCCGATAAAGTTCGACGTTTCAAAGTCGTCGAATTCGACGCCGAGCAAACCGTCCGTCCCGGCGAGCATTCCGACCGCCAAAAAGACGAGAAGCGTCGGCGCGCGCAGAATCGTCGAAATTTTACTCGCCAAAATCCCGGCGAAAAGGAAAAAACCGGCGACAAAAAAGACTTGCGTCGTTGCCAAACGTCGACTCCCTTCACCGCGTTTGTTAAGCGGCGTCGTTCAATTCGTTTAAAGCGTTTTGCGTTTTATACGGCGACTTAACGCGTCAAACGCCGTTAATTTTCGAGCGCGGCGAACGCTCGGCGGTACGCGTCGGCGGTCTTTTCGTCGAAACAAACCATCGTCGCCCGTTCGACGCTCTCCGCTTGCGACGCGAAGTCGCGGAACGTTTCGGCGACGATTCGCGCCGCGTCGTCCAACGGGAAGGCGTATATTCCGGTCGAAATCGACGCGAACCCGACCGTCTTCAAGCCGCGCTCTTCGGCGATTTTCAGCGAATTCACGTAACAGTTGCGCAAGAGCCGCGCCGCTTCCTCCGGCTTGTACGAGCGGTAAACCGGCCCCGGCGTGTGAATTACGAACGCCGCCGGAAGACGATAACCGCCGGTGATCTTCGCTTCGCCGGTTTCGCACCCGCCGAGCGTTTCGCATTCGACCAACAGCTCCGGGCCCGCCGCTCGGTGAATCGCGCCGTCGACGCCGCCTCCGCCGAGAAGCGTCCGGTTCGCCGCGTTGACGATCGCGTCCGCCTCAAACTTAGTAATATCGCCGATTACGACGTCGAACTTCATCGCGCTTACCTCCGCTTGCTTTCGCTTATTTTGAAAATCCGTTAAAAACGCCGCGCCGCTAAGGATTCGCAAACCTTTTGAACGCGTCGTTTACCGTCGACGCTCAACCGAGCGCCGCGTATGTTTCGGCGGTCTTCGCGATCATTTGCGCCAACGCTTCGTCGAGTCCGCAGTCGAACGTCGCGCCCGCCGCCGCTTTGTGCCCGCCTCCGCCGAACGCCGCCGCGAGTTGGGAACAGTCGAGCGCGCAACGGCTGCGAAAACTCGACTTAACGCTTCCGTCCGTTTGCTCGATCGCGATCTCCGCGACCTCGACGCCCGCGACTTGCAGCGCCATATTGACAATGTCTTCGCTGTCCGACGGCAACGCTCCGGCGTCGTCGAAGTCCTTGCAGCGCAACGACGTAACGATTCCCTTGCCGTCGAGGAAACGTTCGCAACGGCTCAGCGCGGCGCCGACCAGCTTCAGCCGCCCAAACGACTCTTGCTCGTAAAGAATCTTGTAAACGAAATCGACCGCGACGCCCGCGTCGATCAGCTCCGCGACGCGACGGAACGTCGCCGCTTTCGTCGACGCGAACCGGAACCAACCGGAATCGGTCGAAATCGCGACAAAAATCGGAAGCGCGATCTCCGGCGTCAGCGGAACGCCGAGCGTCTTAACCGCTTCAAAAACAAGGCTTCCGGTCGACTCGGCGCTCGTGTCGACGAAACGACGGTCGCCGATGGGGTCGCTCTTCGCGTGATGGTCGATCACGACCTTGACGCTTCCGGGCGCCTTGAAGAGTTCGCCGGAGTCGCCGAGCTGCGCCCAAGCGCTCGTATCGAGCGAAACGCGGAGGTCGGCGGAGGCGATAAACGCCCGTTCTTCGTCGGTTAGCTCCGAGAATTTGCGGATTTCGTTCGCCGGGTCGAGGAACGCGAGGTTCGGCGGAACCGCGTGTCCGTTGACGAGCAAAACCGTTTTGCCGAGCGACTTTAAGGCGCGCCCAAACGCGACGACGCTGCCGATCGCGTCGCCGTCCGGTCGGATATGGCCGGTCAAGACGACCGTTCGCGCGGCGTCGAACGTTTCCTTAAAAAGAGCCCAATCGATCGGCGACGCGTTTTCGACGGTCATAACTTCCTCGTTTTTCTCGGTTTATCGTTGTTTCAATTCGTTAAGCGCGATAAAAAGCGCGACGGCGAACGCAAACGCGCCGTCTATGTTATTTTAGCTTCGCGGGCGGAAAAGTCAACCGGGGGCGTCGCGTTTACCGGCTCGCTCGCCGTTTTCGGCGTTCTCGACGTTCGTCGAAAAACGCGACAAAAAAAAACGTCGGCGACCTCCGCGAAGAAAGCCGCCGACGTTTCGTCGCTAAATCGCTAACTCGTTAGCGCGTCGCAACTTATTTGAACTCCATTTTCAGGACGCCGCCGGAGAGGCCGTCTTGAAGTTGAACTTCGACGCGGACGCGAAGCGCTTCGACTTCGGCGAAGTCGATAACGATTTCTTTGTCGCGCTCGACCGAGTAGGCGTCGGTCGTTTCGACTTCTTTCCAGTCGGCGCCGTCGGCGGTTTGGTACGTCAGCTTCCAAGATTTCGGAGTCGCGCAACCGCCGCGTTCTTTGGTGTCGTCGAACCAGTAAATCGTCGCGCTCTTGATTTTACGCGCTTTCGGATACTCGATTTGGAACCATTCCTTCGAGCCCTTGCGCGGCCACCAGGTCGCGCGCGGAACGCCTTGGTCGCCCGAGTGTTTCGGGTTTCCGGCGTTCGTTCCGTCGAAGAGCGAGTGCGAGTCGGCAAAGTAGGAACCGGTAAGTTCCGGCGAATTCGCGACTTGCGGAACTTCGTCCGTCAGGAGCGACGCGTCGAGCGGTTTGTACAGAATCGGCAGACCTTCGGCGTCGATCCAGTTCGCTTCTTTGCCGAGTTCGGAATCGGCGGCCGGCGCGTCGGTCAGACCGACTTGGCGAACCCAAACGGCCATTTTACCGGCGGCGCGGTTGTCCCAAACGCAGTACGGAATCGCGACGAGCGTTCGGCCTTCGTAATCCTTCGCGAGGATAACGTCGACTTTGCGCGCGGCGCTATTTTTCGTCGCGGCGTTGGCGTTGTTCCCGGTAATAACGCGTTGTTCGATCTTGAATTGCGGGTCTTTCGCGAGGATAATGCGGTCGACGCGGACGCCCGGGTTGTCGACTTGTTCGAAGCAGTAAACGACCGGGCCGCGTTTCAAGGCGACGCGTCCGAGGTCGTCTTTCACTTTCGGGTTCGCGATCGTGCGGACGACCGGCGTTTCGAAAACGAGCGCTTCGACGGCGCCGTCGAACGAGTCGACGCCGCGAGCGAAGGAGCGATAACCGTCCGCTTCGGCTTCGGCCAGCGCCCAACCGGGGACGCGAACTTTCAACGTAAAGGGCGTTTTTTCGGCGTTTTCGTCCTTCATACGAGCGGTCGTTTTGATGAAAACTTTACCGTCGTAGGGGTAACGGGTCGTTTGCGCGATTTCGACGATTTTGTCGGCGAGTTCGACGGTCGCTTTGCCTTCGACGAACATATTGACGACGACCGTATCGTCGACGCCGTTATCCTTCGAAGAAGCGGTCGCGTACACGTAACCCGGAACCGACGGGAGCGCGCGGATGACGTTCGACGGGCAGCAGGCGCAACCGAAGAACGGTTGACGGTGGTGGCCGCCGTCCGACGCGAGCGGGTTGACGTAGAAATAGGAGTTGCCGTTGAGACCGTAACCGGACATAAAGCCGTTGTACATCGCGAGTTCCATCACGTCGGCGTATTTCGCTTCGCCGGTCGCGAGGTTCATACGGTGCGCCCAGAACATCATCCCGATAGCGGCGCAGGTTTCGCAGTACGCGCTCTTGTTCGGGAGCTTGAAGTTTTCTTCGAAACCTTCGTTCGAGGCCGAGGAGCCGATCCCGCCCGTGATATACATCTTGTGGCGCGTTACGTTGTTGAAGATGCGCTTCATCGCGGCCATCAGTTCCGGGTCGCGGTAATAACCGGCGACGTCGGTCGCGCCGCAATACAGATACATCGCGCGGACGGCGTGCCCGACGATTTCCGATTGTTCGCGAACCGGCGCGTGGTCTTGACAATATTCGCCGAAGAGACCGTTGCGGCTGTTCTTTTCAATTTGACGGCCGTCCGCGACGCCGCGAATGTCGACGAAGAATTTCGCTTGGTCGAGGTACTTGCGGTCGCCGGTCAGTTGGTACATCTTGACGAGCGCGAGTTCGATTTCTTCGTGTCCCGGGACGTTTTTCAGTTGGCCTTCGTTCGGGCCGTAACGCTTGCAGATCAGGTCGAGAACGCGACGGTTGATTTGCAGGAACTTGTCGTCGCCGGTCGCGCGGTAGTAGGCGACCGCCGCTTCGGCCATATGCCCGGCGCAGTAGAGTTCGTGCATATGCGCGAGGTTCGTCCACTTTTCGTTCGGCTTCATCAGCGTGAAGTACGCCATCAGGTAGCCGTCTTCTTCTTGCGCGGAACCGATCGCGTCGATCCATTCGTCGGCCTTCTTTTGAAGTTCGGCGTCCGGATGCGCGGAGAGGGAGTAGGCGAAACCTTCGAGAATCTTGTACACGTCGGAGTCGTCGAAGTAAATGCCGCCGAAGTCGCCGTGTTCCTTGCCTTGCAGTTTGGCGCCGGCGTTGCGGAAGTTGGCGATGCGCTTCGTTTCGGTTTCGCACCACTTAATATTGTGCGGAACGGAGACGACGCGGTTCGCTTCGATGCGCGGCGCCCAGAAATCGTCCGTCAACTTGACTTCCGTAAACGGCACCGCCGTCAACGCTTGCTTCGGACGGTCGGCTTGCGCCGCGTCTTGGGCGAAAGCGGTCGCCGTCGCGACGACGCAGGCGCCGAGGAGCGCGACCGTCGTCAGGATAGAAAATCGTTTCATCAATATCTCCTAAATCGAGGTGAAAATTTTATCGATTTCGTCGTTTATTAATATAATGGGGAAAAGCGCCGAACTAGCCGCGACGCGTTCGCCGTCGAGCGCCGTTCCCTCTTCTTCTTTTCGCCGCTTATTTACCGCTCGGGAAACCGAGGTCTTTGCCGTCGCGGGTAACGACGCCGATTTGCTCGACGCTCCCGTTGCGCCCGTTGTACCAAAGGAGCCAGCGGTCGGCTTGTTCGTCGTACATCGCGTAGGGTTTGTAACAGGCGGACGCGTCCCAAGTTCCGGCGTCGGGGCCGATAATCGGGTTGGCCGGGAGGCGTTCCCAATCGGTTACGCCGTCCTTCGACCGGGCGATTCCGATACGCGCCAAATGCTCGTTCTCGAACCCGATGTAAAACATCAGATAGCCGCCCTCCCAAGGAAAAACTTGACACGCTGTAACCTTGTGCTGTTCCCAAACGGAGTTTTTATCCGCCGCGAAAATCGGGTTCGCGTCGCGCTTCTTCCACTTGATTCCGTCGACGCTTTCGGCGTACCCGATCGCGTTCGGCTCGTATTGGTCGCCGGCGGAGTACCACATTTGGAAGACGTTTTTCTCGTCGTTCCAAAGGACGTGCGGGCACATCGCGGAGCCCTTTTCCCAAGCCGCTTCCGAAACCAAGACCGGTTCGCTTTGGACGCGCTTCCACTCGACGCCGTCGTCGCTTACGGCGAGCCCGATTCGCGAACGGTCTTGCGTTTGGCCGGTGTACCACATATAATACTTGCCGTCTTTTTTCAGGACGGACGCCCGGTTGACGCGAATTTCCCAACCGCTTTCCGGGTCGGGCGCCAAGACGACGCGCGGTTTCGACCACTTCACGCCATCGCGGCTCTCCGTGTAACCGATCGATTCTTTCGTCCGCCACGAGAACCACATCTTGTACGTATCGCCTTCTTTGAGAAGCGTTACGTCGAAGCAGACGCCCAAGTCGCCGCCGAGAACCGGGTTCGCCGGATGCTTGACCCAGCCGCCCGCCGTTTCGGCGTAAAGTCGCGACGTTCCGAAACAAACGCAAGCGAGGAACGCCAACGTTAACGCAAGTCGTTTCATCGTTGTTCAGCCTCTTTCAAAAAGGTTCGAAGACGACGCTCCGAACGCCGCCGAAGCGCCGTCGTTTTCGTTAATTCGGACGTTTTTCCGCTTCCGCTCAAACGCCGCCGCGCGAGTCGAACGGGCCGTAAACCGCGGTAACGGTCATACTTTCGTCTTCGGCGGTCAGGTAGTACACCTTGTACTTTTTGCCGCCGTCGTAAACCTTCACGACGACGGTGCCGGTGCGCTCGACGAGCTTTTTAAGCCAAGGCTTCCCTTCCATCATCGGAGCGTTCCCCGGGTGAATCGTCGTCGGGCAAATGAGACGGTCGCCCGGATACGACGCTTCGTCGGTCATCGCCGACGCGGTGTTGTTTTGCAGGTGCCAACGGTCCCAAACGCAAGTAACGTAAACTCGCGGTTTGGTCGCTTTGACGAACCCCGGCGACATCGCGTCGCGGTAGGAATGGTGGTTCGACTTGCAAACGTCGACCGGCCCGGCGGCGCGTCCGACGGCTCCTTCGTAGTCGACCAACTCGCCCTTTTCGTCGAGAAGCGGGCAGCTGACGTCGCCGCCGCTGAAGAAACGGAACGGCCCGAACGACGTAACGGTCGCGACGCTGCAGGTGTTTTCGTTGATCGAACCGGCCGCGTTTTTCGGGTTTTTCGCGTAATAGTCGACCGTCTCGTCCCCTTGCCCGGTCCAAACGACGCCGTTGCGGCAAATGTTGCGGACGTGATAATCGTATTTTTCCGGCTCGTTGACCAACTTGATTTGGTCGAGCGCGCCGACGACGAACGCCTCGCGCTTGAGGCCTTCGTTCTTTTCCTTGTAATCCAAGAACTTGCGCCAGTTGTCGCGGTCGCGCGGCGCTCGCTCGTTCGGTTGATTGTAGTCCGGGTAGCCGCGGTCGAACGCCGCGCCGATCGCGTAATATTCGGCGACTTGCGTAATGCCGCTGATTTGGTAATCGCCGCGCCCCTCCGCGACGCCGACGCCGTGTCGCCAACTGCCGATGTGGTCGTCGTGGTAGTGCGACGCGACGACGTAGTCGATTTTCTCGATTCCCGGCTTGGCGCGCCCGATGTAACGAGCGATCCACTCGCCCGGGCGGCGCGATTCGTTCGGCTTGATCGCGACTTTATCTTTGTACGACGCCGCGTCGCGGTCGCCCGCGTCGGTCAGAATCGTCGTGCCGTCCGGGCAGATTTGGAAGCAGCTTTCGCCGACGCCGGTGTGAATGAAGTTGAGGTCGAGTTCGCCTTCCTTCCAACCGCGATACGGCTTCCCGACTTCGCCGTCCGGGTCGGAACCGGCGACCTCGAGCAAGTTCGCCAATTGCGCGGCGTCGGCGTTTTGCGCGTTCGCGCCCAAAAGTCCCGCGACGCTAAAAAAAGCCGCCGCGCCCATAAAATCTCTGCGATTCGTTTTCATTTCGACGCTCTCCCAATGCAATAAAGCCTAAACGTTCGACCCGCGCCGCCGACGGTCGCCCGCAAACGACGCGCTTTTCCGATATTGTACCAAATCGGCGCCGCAAACGCAAGAAAGCGACGGCAAATTTTGCGAAAAAACCGATTTTCGTCAAACTTTCTCCGCTCGACGCCAACAAAAAACGCGTCCGACGTTTCGCCGTCGGGCGCGTTTCATTTACTTTCGAATTAAACGCCGAAAATCATTCGTCGGTCGTCAATTCGAAGTCGACCGGGTCTTTTTGCCCTTCGACGATATCCGCTTCGAGGGTCGAGGCGCGGTTATATTTCGCCGGGATAATATCGACCGTCGTTTCGGTAATGCCGCGTTCGATTTGCTCTTGCGTCGGATTTTCGATCTTTTCCGCTTTTTGAGCGTAAATCGTAACCGCCATTTTGCCCGGCGAAACACGGGCTTCGTACTTGCCGTCGACGATCGGACCGCCGGTCGCGGTGCCGGGGCCGCCCTTCGGCGCGAAGTTAATCGTTCCCTTTTCAATCGGGGCGCCGTCGAGGGTAACCGTCCCTTTGACCGGAGTGAGGCCGTCTTTCGGGGCGCAACCGACAAACGCGACGCAACAAACCGCCAACGCCAACGCGAAACCCGCTTTCGAAATCGCTTTCAACATCGTCATTCTCTCCTTTCTTCGTCGAGATTCTGCAACGCGCCCCGTCGCCGCCGACGCGAAAACCGTCGTCGAGCGGAAAAACGGAGCGCGATTTCGTTCAAACGTCGCTAAAATCAGTCGAGGTCGGTTTCGCCGCCGTCGGACGTCGAGAGCGAACGCCAAGTTTCCAAGTTGATCGTATCGCTGAAGTAACGGACGGAACCGTCGCACATCGAGGCGTTGACGCCGCCGGAGTGGTGGGATTTCGCCGGATAAGTCGCGCTCTTCCAACGCCCGTAACCGTGGCAGTAGAACGGCGGGTTGAAGTCTTCCGGCGTCCAAGCGGCGCGCCCGTAGTCGGTCGACGCGGTCGTGTTCGGGCCGTTCCAAGTGGTGAAACCGCAACCGGCGGAGAAGATAACGCAACCGTAGTTCCCTTTGTACCCGCTGGTGTTCGGGTTGATCACCGCTTCGGAGAGGCAAAGGGTGTTCGAGGTGCCGTCGGTCATCGCGGCCATTTTGACGGCTTTGTTGTGGGTGAACGGCGCTTTGTGCGCTTTGTACGATTCGCGACCGTCCCAGTTGACGACTTCTTCGTTCCCGAAGTTCGAGTTGCCGAAGTTCGCGACGTAGCAGGAACGACGGTGGCACCAACCTTCGGCGTTCGATTCGCCGATCGCTTCCGGTTCGCTCGGGCATTGGTGCGCCGGAATCAACGCGGTGCGGTATTCGTAGTGGCCCGGGTTGTCGTTTTTCGACTGACCGTTCAGTTTGGTCGTGTCGGTGTTGTTATTGTAGCCTTTGCCGGTGCCGGTGAAGGCGAGACCGCTGTAAAGCGCGGTTTGTTCGATGAACGGAAGCGTGCGCCCGTGCCAAGAGACGCGGTCGGGGTCGCCGTCGTTGCTTCCCGCGTTGCCGAGGAGCATCCCCATCGGAAACGCGTCTTGGTTTTGGTCGGCGTAGGTTTGGCAAGCCAACGCCAATTGTTTCAGGTTGTTCGTGCATTGCATACGACGGGCCGCTTCGCGCGCCGCTTGAACGGCCGGCAGGAGCAGACCGATCAAAATCCCGATAATCGCGATGACGACCAACAATTCGACGAGAGTAAAACCGTATTGTTTACCCCCCCCCCCAGTTTACCATTCGTTTTCATTTCTGAACCTCAAGTAGGTAAAAATAAGAAAATTGGGAATATCGTTTGCGCGTCGGCGACGCGCTTTTTTACGACGGCAAGAAAAGGGGAAAACGAAAACCAACCCTAACGCCGATTTCCGTTTCCAACTTCGTCAACCGTTAATATATCGTCAAATTCAAAATAACGCAAGAGCCCCCGGCGCCGAATTTGGCGCGCGACGGAAAAAAACGTCGAAAAAAGCGCCCGCGCGACCGGCGCTCTCCTTCGACGTTTCCTCAACTTCCTATTTTAACGCGACTTAAAGACTACCAAGTCGGTCGGCAATAAATCGCGTTTCGTCGTTTTCGCCGTCTTAAACGTCAAAGCGTCCAGCCGTTTTGGTAGTTGGCGGCGATCATCGCGTTCGCTTCCGGGTTGTTCGGAATCGTGTTCGTCGCGGCGTCGTATTCGACCGGCTTGCGGCTGCGAATCGCGAGCGTTCCGAGCAAAACGAACTCGAGAATCGGGGCCGCGTCGACGAAATTCGACCCGGCTTTTTCGCCTCCTTTGCAAGCGGTCAACCATTCGGCGAAAACGTCGCCGCGCCGCTCGAGCCGCTTCGGAACGTCCGCGAACTTCTTCGCTCGCTCCGGATTCAAGATTTGGTCGTTGAACATAACGCCTTCGTCGCCGACGTAAAGAACGCCTTCGGTCGGGAGCGAATCGCCGTTCCAATCGCGCGGCATTGGCGGGCGGATTCCGCCGTCGCTCCAAACGAGCCGAACCGGCGCCCGTCCGTCGCGTTCCGGGAAGTCGTAAGTAACGACGCTCGCCAACGGGAACGAAACGTCGTAAAATTTCGACGTCGACGCGACGACGCGGCTCGGCGTCCCGAGTTTGAGCGCTCGATAAGGAATGTTCGCCCAATGGCAGCCCATATCGCCGAGCGCGCCGGTTCCGAACGCCGTCCAACCGCGGAAGTTGAACGGATGGAAAACCGCTTGACCGCCCCAATTTTCCGGACTCATTTTCGGAATCGGCGACGCCTCCGGCCAACGGTCGGCGAACGGAATTTTCGGCGCCGGGCCGAGCCAAGCGTCCCAATCGAACCCGTCCGGAATCGGACTCGTGAAGTCCGGGTAAGACGGCGCGCCCTGCGGCCAAACCGGGCGCAAACTCCAGCAGTAAACTTCCCTAACTTGCCCAATCGCCCCCGCTTCCAACAACTCGACGACGCGACAGCCGGTTTCGCCGGTCGCCGGACTCGTCGTGATTTGCGTCGCGACGCCCGCTTTTTTCGCCGCGTCGACGACGACGCGCCCCTCTTCGAGCGTTCGCGTCAACGGTTTGACGCAGCAAAGGTGCTTCCCGGCTCGGAGCGCGGCGAGCGAAACGATCGCGTGCGTGTGATCCGGCGTCCCGCAGTAAACCGCGTCGATTTTGTCTCCCTCGGCGTCGAGCGCTTCGCGGAAGTCTTTGTATTTTCGCGCTTGCGGGAAGACTTTAAACGTCTTCTCGGCGTGCGCCCAGTCGATATCGCAAAGCGCTTCGACTTGGAAGCCGACCCGCGCCGCGTCTTGCGTTTGCGGACAGCCGATGCCGCCGACGCCGATTCCGAGAAGCGTCGGTTTATCGCTCGGGGCCGTTTCGCCGCGTCCGAGAACGGAGCGCGGAACGATCGTCGGCGCGAGCGCGACCGCCCCAAACGTCGCGGCGGCGCCTAAAAAATTTCGTCGCGAAAGTTTCATTTTCTTCCCCTTATATTAATATTGGCCAAAACGGAAAAAACAACGAAGAAAAAACTTCAATGAACCAAACGCCGAACCGCGCCCGACCGGACGCGTCGACGCCCGATTAAACTAACCTAACTTTGCGCTTTTCCCGCCGTCCGCCGACTCTTCGGAACGACGAGCGCGCCTAAACCGAGAACGACGCAAGCGAGCGCGAGCGTTTCCGCGAGGTCGCGCCCGCCGATTAGCGCCCCGCGCCCGAATCGAGCGCAGTCGACCGGCAAGACCTCCGCCGCGACGACCTCCGTTCCGCCCCGAGCGCCGCGACTCCGAACCCGCCCGGCTTGGTCGATATGCGCCGAAAACCCGCCGTGCGTCGCGGCGACGACCGGCTTGCGATTCTCGACGGCGCGGAAAACTTGCGTCGCGAGGTGCCCGTCCGTCTGCGAACCGTTGCGGAACCAACCGTCGTTCGAGAGGCAAACCAAAACGTCCGGCTCCGCGCCCGCCGCCGTCAGTTCGCGGACTTGCTCCTTAACGTAATGCGGTATCGAGCTTTCGAAGCAAATGTGCGGCGCGAAAAGGAACGGTTCCGCTTGCGCGTTTCGCCCGATTTCGCCGTTCTTTTTAATTTCGCCGCTTTTCCCGCTTCGCTTAACCGTAGCAACTTCGCCAACTCCCCCAATTTTGCCGTTTTTCGCCGTCCCGCCGCGTCGAACGACCGGAAAAACGACCGGCCCGGCGCCGCGTTCGAGCGAAAAATCGGCGCAAACCGCCTTCAACGGGAACCAATCGGGGAGCAAGTCGGCGCCGGGAATGTATTCGCCGCAAATAACGAGCCGCCGCTTCCCGTAAAGCCGGAAAATCGCCGGATTCGGGTCGTTCGGCGCGGTCGAGGCGGGCGTTTTCCAGTCGACGTATTTTTCCCAACTCGCCTCTTTCCCCACTTTCGCCGCGCTCGTCGCCCCCCCTAATCCGCCCAATCTCCCCAATTTACCCGTTCCCCCCGCTCCGTTCGCCGGAACCGCCGCGTTAAAGTCGACGTATTCCCCCTTAAGCGCCGCGACGGTCGCCGGCTCGCAACGCGGCGCGAAGACGGCGGCGTTAAAGACGGTCGTTTCGTCCCCGGCGTCGGGGTCGACGAGAAGCGCGGTCGTCCCTAAAATCGCCGACGCGCCGAGTCGTTCCGTCAATCGGGCCGCGTCCCGTCGCGACCGGGAGAGCGCCCGCGACTTTTCCGCCCGCGCGATTCGCTCGACTTCCGCCGCGGCAAACGCCGGATTCGCCGCGTTTGCCCTGTTTGCGCCGCCTTCCGCAAACGCCGCGTTCGCCCCGTTTGCGCCGCCTTCCGAAACCGCCGATTTTACCCCGTTTGCGCCGCCTTCCGCAAACGCCGCGTTCGCCCGGTTTATCGGTTCAGCCGCCGTTTTCTCGTCCCAAAAGACGTCGAAACAACTTTCCGGCCAAACGACGACGTCGAACGGCGTTTCGGCGCGCGCCGCTTCCGCCGCCAACGCTAGATAAGTTTCCGCAACTTGCGTATTTTGCCAATCCGGAACCGGGAAGCGATACGTCGTTCCGTCCTGCAGGAGCGCAACCCGGCAAGGAACCGCGCCCGACTCGACCGCCGAACGCTCCGCCGCGTCGAAAAAGTCGAGTCGCCAAACGCCGAAACCGACGACGACGCCGAAAATCGCGACCGCGCCAACGACCGAAATCGCGACGCGGCGCCGTTTCGCGCCGTCAAACTTTCGCTCCTTTGCGCCGTTTACCAATTCGCCGCCGTCCGCCGAAAGCGCCCCGTCCGCTTTATTATCCTCGTTCGCGCAAATTGCCGAAAGCGCCGCCGCGATCGCCGTTCCGAGAAGCGTTCCGATCGCGACGATCGCCGCGCCGACGCCGTATTCGCCGAACGGTTCGGCAATTTGGATAAATTGGGGAAAGTCGTAAAGAGAGTGCGAGAGCCCCGCGAAAGAAAAGCCGCCGAGCCCGCGGTTGCGCAACCATTCGACCGCCGTCCAAGCGATCGGCGCCGCCAACCAAAGCGGGAGTCCGAACCGTTTCGCCGCTCGCCCCGTTTGCGCGCTTTGCGTTTCTCGCGCCTCCCGCGATCTTTGCGCCCCTTGCGTTCTTTGCGCAATCTCGCCAACTTGCGCCGTTTGTTTTTTTTGCGCGTTTCCCGCCGCTTGCGCGACTTGCGTCGTTTGTCGGACTTTTAACGTCAAAACCGGCGCCGCTTTCCCGCCCGCCGCGTATTCGCCGTTTCGCTCCGTTAAAGTTGTTCGCGCCGTTTGCGCCGATTCGCCATTTTCTTTACCCTTTTCAGCTTCCCTATCTTCTCCGCTCCCCTTATTTTCCGTCGTCAAGCCGTTTCGCGTTTCGGATTTTCCGGTCAGCGCCCGGGTTATCGCGACAAAAAGCGGAAAATAGATTGCCAAATACGCCGACGCCGCCAGCCAACCGAGCGTCGTCGCCGGGTGCGGGTAAGAAATCCAAACGACCGTCGCCGCCCAAAAGAAAAGCGCCGCCGTCCAATATTGCCGGTATTCGCCGCCGAAAAAGACGCGTCCGAGAAACCGCGCAAACCGCCGAATTATCCCTAACCGCCGCTTTTTTCCCGTTTCGCTTTCTTCGCTATTTTCCGCAACCAGCGCGCTTTTAACGTTTCGACGAACAAAAGCGGCAAAATCGGGATTGAAAACGGTCGCGGCCCAAACGGTCGGAACGAGAAAAACCGCCCAACCGAACCAAGACGGCGGCAAAGAAGCCCAATAAAGAAAAAACGACAAAGACGCGGCGACGAACGGCGCTCGACGCCCGACGCAAAATTTCGACGACATTCAAATTTCCTCGAAAACAAAGATAAACGGCGCCAATTTCATTTTTCGACGCTCCGCCGCGTCGGGACGAACGACCGTTTTGACCGCCCTTCGCCCCGCTCGCAACGCGACGCGCAACGGAATCGGCGCAAAATCCGGCTCCGCTTCGCGTCAAAATCGGCAAAGTCGACGCTAATTTAACGCCGCGGCGACGTCGGCGGTCGGTTCGTCGACGACGCGAACGTCGAACCGCTCGGCGAAGAGCGCGACCGTCTCCGGCTTCCAAGCGTCGGGCGCGGTCGGGCCGACGAAAACGCGTCGATACCCCAATCCCAACGCCGCCAAAAACGCCGCCGTCGACGTTTCGTCAAAGCAACTGAAGAAGAACGCGACCGGGGAAACGGCGGGCTCGCGGTCGAGTTCGGCGCCCAATTTTTCGGCGAAACGGAAAACGGCCGCCGCGTCGCAAACGCGCCCCAAGTCGAGCGTTTTCGGCGTTCCGAACGCGGTCGGCGGCGCCGGTTTGCGGTTGAAACGACATTTCGCGTCGCCGAACGAAACGACCGCCGACTCCGCCGGAATCGCGTCGAAAAGGTTCGCGAAGTAATCGCTCCCGCCGTCCGGCGCGTCCTCGCCGCCGACGACGAAAACGCGCTTCGTTCGGTCTTGTCGGAACGCTCGCGCCAGTTTGTCGATCATTCCGTCGAGCCCGTCGCCGCCGAACCCGACCGCGATCTTTTCGGTCGCGCCCTTGCCCCGCGACTCGGCGAAACCGGGCGAGTCGACCGCCGCTCGAATCAGTTCGGCGAAATCGAGTTTGCCGGAAGCGTCGCGCTCCAACGCGGCGACGCCGTCCAACCGAGTCGCGCCGGCGGCAAAGATGTAATCGCGGTACGACTCGTCCGGCGCCGCCAACGGAGTCGACGCGACGAGAATCGCGCCCGGAAACGCGCCGAATTCCCGACGTTGGTCGAGCCAAGACCCGCCGTAATGACCGGCCAAGCGCTTGAATTTTTTGAACGCCGGGAACGAGTGCGCCGCGATCGCCTCGCCGCGCGTCCAAACGTTCAAATCGCGAATTTCGGCCCGTTCGAGAAGTTCGAGCAAGACGTCGAAGTCGTCGCCGCTAAAGAGGACGCACTTCCCGCCCGCCGCCGACGCGCGAACGACCGTCGGAACCGGCGTTCCGTACTCGAGAAACGTCCCGACTTCGACCAGCTCGAACGCCGACGCCGCCAAACGCCCGGTCTTCTCGACCGCTTCCGCCAACGCGTCGACGTCGGTCGGCTCCGGCGCCAACGTCGCGAGCGTTTCGACGACGCCGTCGACAACCGCGCGCCGCGTCGTTCGCCAACGTTCGACTTCGGCGTCGATTCGATCCGCTTCGGCGATCAACGCGGCCTTCGCTTCCTTTTCTTTAGCGTCGCGAGCCCGCGTTTCCTTCGCCCGAGCGCGAATCCCTTGCGCTTCGAACTCGCGCTTCGAAATCGTTCGAGCGCCCAAATCTGTCGCGCGAACGGTCAACGTCGCGACGCCCTTCAAACCGTCGACGATCGTCTCCTGCAAGCCGAACGGAACCGCGCCGAGCCGTTCGAGCCGCGCCGCCGCGTCGTATTCTTCGCCTTGCGCCGCCAATTCTTCGACCGTCGCGTCGTCGGGTTCGGGCGCCGCGGCTTCCTGTTCGCGAAATTGTTTTTCCAAATCTTCTTGATATTCGGGCTCTTTTTCAGCGCCCAAATATTCGGCCAGCTGGAAGACGAGGTCGGCTTTCAGAATCAACCGCGTCAACTCCCGAGCGTCCGCGCTCGACGCCCGCGACGAAGCCGTCAACGCTTCGAGCAAAAACTCCTCGACCGGAACGCTGCGGTTCCCCCAAGCGAGCGCCTTCGCCGCCTCGGACGCGATATGTTTGCACCAAGCGAGCAACTGATTCCGAAGACGGAGCGTTTTCGGATCCTCGGCGGCGCGCGCTTCGGACGTTCGTTCGTTTCGATTTTCAAACATTTCGTTCACCGTTACTTTCTACGTTCCTAAAATAAGGGAGAATCGGGAAACCGAACGCCGCCGCTTTCCTCGACCGCGTTCGCCGACCCGACCGAGTAAAACGCAAAGACGGTCGAACGAACGCGCCGCCGCGTCGCGGCCGCTTCGCCCTACCGTCCTCAAAATCGTTCGACGCGCCGACGCTCGCCGACGCGCTCCCCAATACGCTAATTCACATTTTACCTAAATTGACGTCTCGAATATCTCGTTTCCTTTATTATAAGGCCTCCGACGCCAAAAAGCAACACGTTTTAAAAATTTCTCGAAATTTTCTTCGCAAAAAATATTTTTCCTCGCCGAAACGCCGCTATTATATTGAACGCGACGTCGCCAATATTCCCTTCGTCTTTTTTCGATATTCGCTCCCGCCGCCAAGTCGCGTCGTCTCCCTCAAAGAGAAAAAGAACGTTTTTACGCGAGAAACGCCCAAATCTTAGCCAAGCCTAACTCTTTATCTCGCAACGTTAGCCCGCTTTTCGACGTTAAACTAGGAGTTTTAAGCAAAACGCGCGGCTTACGTCGGTTCCACGCTCGCCCAAACGACGGAAATAAAAAAGTAACGCCGCCCCCCGCTTGCCAAAAGTAGAAACTGGAGGTAGAATGAGGGCAAAAAATATAGGACGGGTACGCCCGCCCCGCGCGGCGTCGAATCGCGACGTTTTTGGACGACTTTTGCCTCTCGGCGAAACGACGCGACGCGCTTCCTTGCGACGCCCTATTAGAGGCGCCCCGAACGAATATTTTACTAGGAGACTTAAATGAGCGACGAAAAACGCTTCGTCATGTGCGACGGTAACGAAGCCGCCGCGATGATCGCGCATCTTTGCAACGAAGTAATGGCCATTTACCCGATCACGCCGTCGTCGACGATGGGCGAACTGACCGACGACTGGGCCGCGAAAGGCAAGAAAAATCTCTTCGGCACGATTCCGCAAATCGTCGAAATGCAAAGCGAAGCCGGGGCGGCGGGCGCCGTTCACGGCTCGTTGCAAGCGGGCGCGCTGACCTGCACGTTCACCGCGTCGCAAGGTCTCCTCCTGATGATTCCGAATATGTTCAAGATCGCCGGCGAACAAACGCCGACCGTCTTCCACGTTACGGCTCGCTGCATCGCCACGCACGCGCTTTCGATCTTCGGCGACCACTCCGACGTGATGTCGACCCGCTCCTGCGGTTGGGCGATGCTCTGCGGCGGCACGGTTCAAGAAACGCACGACATGGCGATGATCTCGTACTCGTCGACGCACCGCAGCCACGTTCCGTTCCTCCACTTCTTCGACGGTTTCCGCACCTCGCACGAAGTCAACAAACTGGAAAAACTGCCGGAATCGACCGTCCGCGATATGATGGACCTCGACGCCGTCCGCAACTTCCGCGAACGCGCCCTCAATCCGCACAGCCCGATCATCCGCGGCGTCGCGCAAAACCCGGACGTCTTCTTCCAAGCGCGCGAAGCGTGCAACCCGACCTACGACGCCGTCCCGGCTATCGTCCAAGAAGAAATGGACAAATTCGCGAAGCTGACCGGTCGTCAATACCGCATTTTCGACTACTACGGCGACCCGAACGCCGAAAACGTTATCGTTATTATGGCGAGCGGTTCCGGTATCGTCGAAGAATATATCGACTTCATCGGTAAAGATAAGAACGTCGGTATGGTCAACGTCCGTCTTTATCGTCCGTTCGACGAAGCCGCGTTCGTCGCCGCGTTGCCGAAGACGGTCAAGAAAATCGCCGTCCTCGACCGCACGAAGGAACCGGGCGCCGGCGGCGAACCGCTTTACCTCGACGTCGTTTCCGCTCTCGTTCGCAACTGGGAAGGCGCGCTTCCGTTCGTCGCCGCCGGTCGTTACGGCCTCGCGTCGAAAGACTTCACCCCGGCGATGGTCAAGGGTATCTTCGACGAACTCGCGAAAGACGCTCCGAAGAAAAAGTTCACGATCGGCGTCAAAGACGACCTCACGAACCTCAGCATCGACTACGATCCGACCTTCTCGACCGAAGCGGACGACGTTCGTCGTTGCATCTTCTACGGTCTCGGGAGCGACGGCACCGTCGGCGCGAACAAAGAAACGACGAAAATCGTCGGCGAATACACCGAAAACTTCAGCCAAGGCTACTTCGTTTACGACTCGAAGAAAGCCGGCGCCGTTACGGTTTCGCACCTCCGCTTCTCGCCGCGTCCGATCAAGGGTTCGTACCTGATTTACCAAGCGAACTTCGTCGCCTGCCACCAATTCGTCTTCACGCAAAAGCTCGATATGCTCTCGACGATCGTCAAGGGCGGGACGTTCCTCCTGAACGCTCCGTACGGCGCCGCGGAAGTTTGGGATCACCTCCCGATCGAACTCCAACAAGAGATCGTCGAGAAAGAACTCGAATTCTACGTCGTCGACGCGGTCAAAGTCGCGAAAGCGGCGGGTATGGGCGGTCGCATCAACACCGTTATGGAAACCTGCTTCTTCAAGCTCGGCGACTTTATGCCGGTCGACGAAGGCATCGGCTACATTAAAGCCAGTATTAAGAAGGTTTACGGCAAGAAGGGCGACGAAATCGTTCAAAAGAACTACGCGGCGGTCGACTCGTCCCTCGCGGCGCTCGAAAAAGTCGATTACCCGAAACAAGTTACGTCGACGTTCCACCGTCGCAACGGCGTCGTCGGCGACGCTCCGGAATTCGTCCAAAACGTCCTCGGCGAAATCTTGGCCTCGCGCGGCGAAGAACTTACCGTCAAAGATATGCTCCCGACGGCGGACGGCACCTTCCCGGTCGGCACGACGAAATACGAAAAACGCGGCATCGCCATCGATATTCCGATTTGGGATAGCGAAACCTGCATCCAATGCGGCAACTGCTCGCTCGTCTGCCCGCACGCCGCGATTCGTATGAAGATTTACGACGCCGCCGACGGCGCGCCGGAATCGTTCAAATCGGTCGACGCGAAAACGAAGGAATTCGAAGGCAAGAAGTTCACGCTCCAAGTCGCGCCGGACGACTGCACCGGTTGCGGTATGTGCGTTTACGTCTGCCCGGCCAAGAACAAGACGGAAGAAGGCAAGAAAGCGATCAACCTCGAAAACAAGATCGCCAACGAAGCCGCCGAACGCGCCAACTGGGATTACTTCCTCACGATTCCGGATTACGACCGTTCCAAAGCGAAGGTCGACACCGTCAAGGGTTCGCAACTCCTGCTTCCGCTCTTCGAGTTCTCGGGCTCCTGCGCGGGTTGCGGCGAAACGCCTTACGTCAAACTGGTTACGCAACTCTTCGGCGACCGTATGTTGATCGCGAACGCGACCGGCTGCTCCTCGATTTACGGCGGCAACCTCCCGACGACGCCGTACACGACGAACGCCGACGGCTGCGGCCCGGCTTGGGCGAACTCCTTGTTCGAAGACAACGCCGAATTCGGTCTCGGTATGCGCGCCGCGGTCGACCAACAAGTCGGCTTTATGAAAGAAATCCTCGTCGCGAAGAAAGACCAACTCGGCGACGCGCTGGTCGAAAACCTCCTCGGCAACAAACAGGAAACCGAAGGCGAAATCGCGCAACAACGCGCTTGGGTCAAAGAACTTAAAGCGAAACTTGCGGAACTCGACTGCGACTGCGAACAAGCGAAGCTCCTCGAAATGTCGGCCGACTACCTCGTCCGCCGCAGCGCCTGGATCATCGGCGGCGACGGTTGGGCTTACGACATCGGCTACGGCGGTCTCGACCACGTCGTCGCGTCGACGAAGGACGTCAACATCCTCGTTCTCGACACCGAAGTTTACTCGAACACCGGCGGTCAAGCGTCGAAATCGACGCCGAAGGGCGCGGTCGCGAAATTCGCCGCGGGCGGTAAAGCGACGACGAAGAAAGACCTCGGTATGATGGCCGTTTCTTACGGCACGTGCTTCGTCGGTCAAATTTCGCTCGGCGCGAACCCGGCGCACGCGATCAAAACGCTCGTCGCGGCGGAATCGTACAACGGCCCGTCGCTCGTCATCGCGTACTCGCACTGCATCGCGCAAGGCGTCGATATGAAGACCGGTATGGAACTTCAAAAAGAAGCCGTCAAGTGCGGTTACTGGCCGCTTTGGTCTTACGACCCGCGTTTGGAAAAACCGTTCCAACTCGCCAGCAAGGCTCCGGAAGGCGCGTTGAAAGACTTCGAAGCGAAGCAAAACCGCTTCAAGTCGCTGAAACGCATCAATCCGGAAGCCGCCGCGATGTACGAAGCGCAAGCGCAAGAAGAAATCTACAAGCGCTACGAATACTACAAAGCGTTGACGGAAGTCCAAAAGTGATAACGATTTAAATCGTTAGCCGACGTAGAGAGCGCGAGTCGAAACGTCGATTCGCGCTCCGTCGACGCAAAAAACGAAAAACGACGGAAGAAGCGAAACGCTTTTTCCGTCGTTTTTTATTGTCTAAAAAATTTTATCGTTTGAAAACCGCGCTTCGACGTCGTTTTTTCATCGGCGCAACCGTCTTAAACGCTCAAACGAAAACGCGTTGCAACAGCGCCATATACAAAAGCGTTCCTCCGCCGACGCTTAGGAGCATATTTCCCTTCCAAGCGTGCAGGATCGCGACGGCGACTCCGGCGATCGACTCCGGAAGCGCGAACGGATACCGAAGCGGCGTCGCGTTCCTAAAGCAATAAACGACAAGCATTGCGATGATCGCCGGCGGCAGCGCGACGCCAAGATACGAAACGACTTCCGGCGTCTTGCGCTTCCCGCCGAACACAAGAAACGGAAAAAAGCGGAGCCCCGCCGTTACCGCCGCGACGACCGCGACGATCGCGACCGAATGCGAAAAATCGATCATCGTTCCCCCTCCTTTTCCGCCGCGTCCGTCGAAGCGAGCGTTCCTTTCGTCGACGCAACCTCTTGCTCCGTCGACATTTCCGTTTCTTTCTTCGTTTCGAAAAAGCGTCGTCCGCCAATCAAAACCGCGCAAATCCCGAGCGTCGCCGGAATGAGGAAATTGTCCGGTCCGAACGCGAGGAGCGCGAGAATCGAAACCGCGACGCCGACCAACGCCGGTCGACGTCGCCGCGTTCCCTTCCACTGCTCGACGAAAACCGCGACGAAAAGCGCCGTCATCGCGAAATCGACGCCCCGCGAATCGAACTCGACGAGCGTTCCGACAAGCGCGCCGACGACGCAACCGACGATCCAATACGAATGGTCGAAAAGCGTCAGCCAAAAAGCGAAGCGCGGGAAGTCGGTTCCGTCCGGCGACTTGCCGTCGCAGGTGAGCGAGTACGTTTCGTCGGTCATTCCGAAAACGATGTAAGGCTTGTATTTACCGGCGTTCCGGTATTTTTCGATCATCGTAACGCCGTAAAAAATATGCCGCGCGTTGACCATAAAGGTCGCGATCGCCGTCGCGACGAGCGGCGCCTGATTCGCCAACAAATCGACGGCGAGATACTGCATCGCTCCGGCGTAAATCGTTACGCTCATCGCCAGCGCCCAAAGGGGCCCGTACCCGGCCTGCGCGAGCAAAACGCCGAACCCAAACCCGAGCGCGAGATACCCCGCCATCACCGGCAAAGACGTTGCAAACGCCGCCCGAATCGTCTTTTTCATCGCTTTCGCCTTGCCTATTTCCGCCATTTCCGCTATTTTCCGCCGCAAAACCGCGTTTCCCGCCTCTCGACGCGTCGCCCGCCCTAAAATCAGGAATCGCGACCGTCGAAGTTTACTTTCATCATACCGCAATTTTCGAATTTTTGAACCCCCGACCGCCCGAAATTTCCCGAAACGACGCTCCCGCAAAAACGACCCAAAAGCGCGTCCCCGCCGCTCGACGAAAACGCGCTTCCGCCTTAACGCTTAACCCAATGTTATCTAAGGCATTGCATTCAATTATTCAAGATCGTAAACAGCCTCCGCAGGTAAGGCGGCCAAAACCTCGCGAAACGTCATACCGACTTCCGTCATCGTGTCGTCGAGAAATTCTTCAAAGGAACTCCAACCGTACTCGTGTTCCGTGTCGTAATCTTCAAGTCCGTCCTCCGCTTTTTCGCATACATAACCGAAATAGGGACCGGCGTAAAGGAATAAATAATTCCTGAACTCGAAATCAAATTGATCCAGCAATCCGCCGCGTTTCTCATATTCCGCCAAAATAAATTCCAACGCATTTTTACTCATCGCCGCCTCCGTAAAATTTCTGCAATAACCGGACGCCAACGAATCCACTCCGTCGACGTAAGCGCCCGCGAAACGTTGCTTCGCTCGCCGTTCAAGTATTCGTGAACGTGGAACTCGTCTTTCGACAAGCCGCGGTGATGAGAATGCCCAAAGTCGATATCGATTGTCGGAAAACGCTTCTCGAAAACGCGCAACTGCTTCACGGCGCCGCGACTATCGACGCCGACGTAAGCGCTCGACGTATTAGCGCGTTGCGGTAAACTTTGTTTTTTTGCCGTCGGATTGCGCAACACCTTCACGCCTTCGATTTTTCCGATCTCTTGATATTTAAGCGGTTCGCTAAACCCGCCTCTACTTCCCATCGCGGCCCCCTTTCTTCGCCTTGCGACGCTCGTCGGCCCAACGGTAATGCGTGTTGGCGTACTGAACGACCCGCGCCGCACCGAAGTCGCACTCCTTCGGGCGCGAGCCGTAAAGAAGAACCGTCGACGGCGCCAAGCGCTCCATCGCCGCGTCGAAACCTTCAAGAAAAACCTTGCGCGACAATGGGTTGCGCATTACGCCGACCGTCGAAATCGAAAC
>JAFSDX010000203.1 GCA_017436025.1 Thermoguttaceae bacterium | reverse complement strand
ACGGCGGAAAGCGACAGGTAAAAGCGCGTCTTTTTCACTCGGTAAATTCTCCCCGGCACCCAAAAAAACTTCGCGATCTTCCAAAGCGGCGCGATCAACAGCCCGTAAAGCGACATCGCGGCGATAATCTGCGCGATCACCTTCAAGCCGTACGCGTCGAAAAAGTGGTAAACGAAGAACAAAATCGACGCGGTAACGACCCAACGGTACGACACGGCGCCGACCGTGTAAAGCGCGAACCAACCTTGATTTCGCTTCGGCAAAAACGGGTCTTCCTGCTGCTCCATCCCCAAAAACCACGACGACGCTTTTTGCGTCATAATCTTCGTCGCTTTTTGGCGCATATTCGGAATTTCGAGCAAGTCCGACAGCAGGTAATAACCGTCGTAACGCAACAACGGGTTCATATTGAACACGATCGTGCTGAGCGACGAAATGAACATCACGTTCAAGCACAAATAGTGCAACAGGTTCTCGTTCGTAAACCACCAAATAAAGGTGCATATCGACGCCAACGTGCATTCGACGAAAACGCCGGCGACGACGATCCCCGCGCGCTTCCACTTGCTCGGAATCATCCAAGAGTCCGATACGTTGCAGTACAAGCACGGCGTCAAAACCAGAATCATCACGCCGAGTTCGTGGCACTCGCCGCCCCAATATTTACACGACAAGCCGTGTCCGAACTCGTGAAGCACCTTCGTGAGACCGAGCGTAATACTCAGCAAAATCAGGTTTTCCGGCCCGAAAAACTGCTGAAACTCCGGCAACTTCGAGCGGAAATGGTCGAATTCGATTCCGACCAGCAACAGCGCCGCCGCCATCATAACCAAGCAGAGGCAAAGCGTCGCCGGATGGAAACACCAGCGAACCCAAGGCAACAGTCGGTCGAAAAAGCGGTTCGGGTCGACGCCTTTAAAACGAATCGCCAAAATGTTCGAACACTGCGCCATCACCTCCTTGCGGCGGCGTTTCTTGCGCCGTTTCAGGAGTTCGTGCCCTTGGTCCGGAACGCCGACGACGATCAGGCTGCATTGGTGCAACTGTCCGACGAACGACTGAATCTCTTCCAGCGTAATCTTTTGCGGAGGAAAGCGCGCCTCGAACGCCTCCTTGATCGCGTCGAGGCTTTTCGTTCCGTCGAGCTGCTCTAAAATGAAATATTCCTCGTCTTGGAAACGATAATATTTCAAGCCGATCGGGTCTTTGACGATCCAATACGACCGCCCAAGATACGTCGCGCGCTTGGCTTCGAGATCGCTCCGCGCGTAAATCGACAACACCCGTTCCGCGCTCGAAACCAGACTGTCGGCCAACGAAGCCATTCGCTTCCCTCTTTATTTCTTTTCGTTGAACTCGTTAAATTTCGGACGTTTCCGTTTAGCGTTTTTCCCTCGACGCTCAAAGAGAGCCGGTCAAGGCGCTTTCCGGAGCGGACGCGGGCGCCGTCGGAGCGGAAGCGTTCGGCGCGACCGCCGGTTCGTCGACGCAAATCTCGACCGTTACCAACGCGCCGGGGTTCAACAGCCAGTAACCGGCCTTATTCATTTGGTTTGCGACGTCGGCGTAAAAGTAATAATGCCCCGATTCGACAGTCTGTCGCACGTAAACGACTTTCCCTTCCAACTTTTGCGGTTGACCGCCGGGACGCTTCACCTCGACGACAACCTTTTTATCGGCGATGGTTTCCGGCGCGTAACGGTCGGCGGGAATGGCGGCGTTGATTTGCACTTTGTCATAACGGACGATTTTCAAGATTTCGTCCCCTTCGCGGAGCCATTCGCCTTCGTTTTTCATCACGTCGTCGATAATTCCGTCGATCGGCGCAACCAATTTGCGGTCTTCGATGGCGACGTCGGCGGCGTTGACGCGGGCCTTGGCGACCTTCACCTTTTCTTGGTTGACTTCAAGGTCGAACTTCGCCTTGTCGATCGCCTTCATCGAACGCACATACTCGTAATACTTTTCTTGCGTTTCTTCCGGCGAAATCGAACCGGGCATCGTTTTGTTCAACGAGTCGGCGCGCTTGTACGACGCTTGCGCGACCTGCGCCGCCGCGACCGCGACTTCGACTTCAAGTTCTTTCGCCGCTTCCTTTTCCGCGACGAGCAACTCTTGTTCCGCGACGATCTTTTGTTCGATCAGCTCCGCGTCCTTTTGTTTCCCGAGAACGTCGCCCTTGCGCACTTGCAGACCGCGCAGGAGCGGACGGCGCTTCGTCGTTCCGTCTTCGCCGACGACCGGCGCGCCGCTTTCGTCAAGCTCGCAAAGCCCGAGTTCGACGAGAAGCCCTTGGCCGTTCGCGCTAATGAGCGCTTCGTATCCTTCGCCCTTCGGAATAATGACGCTGGCGTTCGGAACGACGATTCGCCCTTCCTTCTCGAAAACGCCGGCCGCCCCGGCGTTCGAACCGATTCGAGCGACGCTCTCGACGTCCGCCGTCGGCGAGGGAAGCAAGGACGTCGTCGAACTAACCGTCGGCGCGTTCGGACTTTCCATTAAAGCGCGTTCCAACTCGTCGTTCGCCCAAACCGCGACGCTCGACGCCGCCGTCAACGTTAAAACCGCCGCGACGGTCAAGCGCGTTTTCCGTTCGAATATCGTTTTCATTTTCGTCGTTTTCTCCCGACGTTTGTCGTTTATCTCGTTTATTTTCAACGCCTTCAATCGTCTTACTCGAACCAGAAGAAGACCGTCTTTTGCAGGAACGCGACCAATTCGTTAAAGCAGACGTACCCGAGCGGACGTTTGCCGCAGTAAACCTTCGCCGAAACGCCGGCTCCGGCGCGCGTTCCCTCCGGAAGCGACTCCGGTTCGTCGATGGTCGCCCGCATTTGCACGGTCGTTTCCTCCGTTCCGCGATTTTCGGCGCGATCGTGTTCCTCGACGACGGTCGCGTCGTAATTTTTCGACGGGTCGACCATCATTACAAACTTAGCGTTCAACGCGGCTTCCGGGTCGTTCGCTTGCAACTTGCGGAAGTAACCGTCGATATGCCCCATTCGCTTTTCCGGCATTTGGAGTTCGAGAATCAGCCCCTTTTCCGGTTGCGCGACTTCGAGCAAAATTTGCCCCGGCTGCACCGGTCGACTGCGGAGTTTGTTTTCCAGGTCGAACGTCATCACCGTTCCGTCGATGGGAGAACGGACGATCAAATCGTCGCGGCGAGCGTTCAAAATCTTTTGTTGCAACAGAAGCGTTCGTTCGCGCTCGACGTATTGCGCCAACTGCCCGGCGACGCGAATCCGTTCCGCGTCTCGCGCTTGGTTTTTCGCTTCGTTAAGCGCGAGGATTTGTTTGCGCGTTTCGTTCAACTCGCCGTCGGTCTTTTGCCATTCGGCTTCCAACTCGTTGTTCGACAAAACTAACAACACGTCGCCCGCTTTAACGCTTTGCCCGTGTTTGACCTCGACTTTGTCGACTTTCCCGGCTTCGCGCGCGAAAATATTATGACGCACCAACGGTTGGAGCGTTCCGTCGCAGTGCATATTGAAGTTCCAAGGAACCAAAATCAACGCCAAAATCAGCGCCAAAATCGCCGCCGAAATCGAAACCGTCTTCGGCAGGTTGCGCGCCGCGACGAGAACCTTCGACTTGCCGATCGTTCGCCAAAGCCAACCGAGGAAAATCGAGTTGTGTTCGAGCGAGTTGCCGATCGCGACGCGAGCGTGTTCGACGACGATCTCGACGCGCTTCATCGTATGTTCCGAAACGCGAGCGTTTTCGATCTGTTCGACGATCAGCGCGCCGAACGGCGGGTCGACGATCATCTTGTCCCGTTCCGTTTCGTCGGCGTCGTTTTCGTCGGTTCGACGCGGAATCAACGGATAAACGGCGATCGCCTTCGTGTGCGACGCGTCGACGTATTCCTCGATCGCCGTCTCGACCTGCGGCGCCAACTGCGACGAGTCGCCGGTGTAAACGATCGGTTCGTTCGCCGCGACGACCGCCGTCGCCAAGTCGCCGAGCAACTTCGCCGTTTCGGAGCGTTTGTCGACCATATCCTGACCGGAAACCGCCTCGACGCGGGCTTTGCGACCGCGGCAAATCGCGATCGAAACGCGGTCGCACTCGATCAAACGGCGGCCCTCGTTCGCGACGGTGTAAACGGTTTCCTTGAAGTCGAGCGTTTTATGAATGTTGCGCGTAAAATCTTCAAGTTGCGTCCAAAGATTTTGCCGGTCGCTAAAATTTTTGAGTTGGCGGTTCTTATAAAAGTCGGCCGCGTAACGGGTTACCTGACGTACAAACTGCAGATACCCCTTTTGAGCGGCGGGGTTCGAGTCCGGACGTTGGAAAATTTCGACGATCCCGACGCGCTCCAACTCCGTCGCGACGACGCCGACGACGACGAGAAAGTCGGTCGGGTTGCCGCCTTCGTTCGCGCCTTCGCCCCCGGAACGCGGCGGGACGATCATATCGGTTTCGGTCGAGCGCAACGCGTTGTACAGGAACGCCGAGTGCGTTTTGTTCGCCTCTTCGTTCTCGTGCAGTTTCGTTTCCTGCAGGTTGACCTGATACCCGAGCGAAAGCCGACCGGACTCGTCCGCCGACCAAAAAGCGCCGCCGACCGCGCCCAACGCCGTTACGACGCGGGGCAAAAACTCGGCTTGAAATTCTTCGGGCGACGCGCCGGAACGCGAAATTTCCGCAATTTCGTTGACAAGAACGCGGATTTGCCGCTTCGTTTGCTCCAACAAACTCGAATCGTAACGCTGCTCGGAACTCATTTTTCTCGCTCAAAAAACCGGTCGGGGCCGCTAAGCCGTTATCAAAGCGACGCTCCGAAGTTTGCGCTCTCCGGGGCGTCTTCGTCGTTATCGGCATTTTGCGACGCCGACTCGATTGTTTTTCGGTAAATTTTTCTTAAACGCAAAACTATTGGACGCGCCAAAGCCGAACGAGTTCCCGCTCGTTTGCGCGATCTTGCGACGCTCGCCAATTAATAACGGCGCTCCTAAAAAACGCGGCGCCCCCTTGGGCAAACGCGTCGTCTCGGTATAATAATAAAGGCGACGACGTCCCAAACGCGCGCCGTTGTTCAATTATACGCGTTTGCCGTAAAACGCCAAGGGGCCGCCCGTTTTAAGGGCCGCTCTCTTTCCTCCCCTTTAAATTTGCGTTCGTTTTAGGAGCGTTCGATGCAATCCGACCCGCGCGTCGCCGTTTACCCCGGTTCCTTCGACCCGATCACGCTCGGACACCTCAACGTGATCGAGCGCGCCAGCCGCCTCTTCGACCGCCTCGTCGTCGCGGTCGGCGTCAATTCGCAAAAGTCGCCTTGGTTCACCCCGGAGGAGCGTTGCGAACTCATTCGCCGCTCGACCGCCTCGCTCCCGAACGTCGAAACGCGCGTTTACGAAGGTTTGACGGTGCGTTTCGCGAAAAAAGTCGGCGCCCGCGTCGTCGTCCGCGGAGTGCGCCCCATCACCGACCTCCCCGCCGAACTGACGCTGATGATGGCGAACCGCCAACTCGAACCGGAAGTTGAAACGCTCTTCCTCATCGCCGACGGCGAACTCGCGCACGTTTCCAGCACGTTAATCAAAGAAATCGCCGGCGCGGGCGAAGAAGCGGCGTTGCGCCCGTTTTTGCCCCCCTGCGTCGTCGAAGCGGTGCGCCAAAAGTTACGCGACGCTGAAAACGGGGCCCGCTAAAACCGCCCCGCTTGCCTCGCCGTCCCATTTTACGTCGTTCTTCAAAAAAAGAAAAAAAAATTTTAAAAAGCCCCCTTGCGCGATTCTTTTTTTGGGGTACAATAACGAGCGTAATAGTTAAGGCGTCGTAGCCAAACGGCTAAGGCAACGGATTGCAAATCCGTCATTTACCGGTTCGAATCCGGTCGACGCCTCTTTTAAGAGTCGACGTTTTCGCGTCGACTCTTTTTTATTTCTTGCTTTCGAACGCCGCCTCTTTCCCCTTATTCTCGAGCCCCGCGTTCTTAATATTCGACTGTTTGAACCGAAATCGCCGCCGCAAATTCCAAAATCGTTCGTCGACGCGCCTTCCGCCGTATTGACGCCGGGCTAAAAAATATTATCATTAGAGAAATCAAACGCAACGCGCCCAACGTCGCGGCGCACGTCAAAAATCAAACCGACAATGAAAGAACCAAAATGACCGTTTCGCTCGTCAAAGGAGAAAAAGCGACTCTCGGAATCACCGCGTCTAAACTACGAATCGGCTTGGGTTGGAACCCGCGCGTCAACGTCGGCGAAGAGTTCGACTTGGACGTTTCGTGTTTTATTCTCGGCGCCGACGACAAAGTCCGCTCGCCCCAAGACGTCGTTTTCTACAACCGGCCCGAATCCCCGCGCGGCTCGGTCAAACACTCCGGCGACAACCAAACCGGCGAAGGCGGCGGCGACGACGAAGCGATTCTCGTCGACTTAACGCTAGTTCCGGACGACGTTAAACAACTCGTTTTCGTCGCGACGATTCACAAAGCGCTCGAACGCCGTCAAAACTTCGGAATCGTCGACGACGCTTATATGCGCGTTGTCGATCGCGACGCGAACGAAGAGTTGGCGCGCTTCGATTTGAGCGAAGACGCTTGCGTCGAACGCTCGCTCGTTTTCGGCGCCCTCGTCCGCGACGGCGACGGCTGGGCTTTCCGCGCGATCGGCAAGGGCGTCGAAAGCGAACTCCCCGAAATCGCCCGTTCGCTCGGCGTCTAATCGCTCCGCTTCGCCGTCCAACGATAAAAAAACGCGACGCGCGTTCTCGACGGCGTCGCGTTTCAAGCGGCAAGTTTCGATCGTTTATTTCGCGACGCCGTTTAACAAAGCGCGCTTTCCTTAAAACCTAAGCGATAAAAAATTTCTCGCGAGGCGACCGTTCGACTCAGTAGCAACCGCAACCGCCGCCGAACGAAGAACTCCAAGCGTTGTAAGAGTTCCAACCGCTGTAAGCGCCGCAAGAGGTATAGCCGCCCCAACCGCCGTTCCAACCATAAGTATACGGAACGCAAGCGGAGCGACGCCAACCGCAACCGCGGAAGCAACCGCCGCGACGGACGCGTCCGAACCCGCACGGGTCGCAGCAGCTCGTGTAACACGGCGAATAGCAGCTCGAGTAGCAAGGCGAGCAGTACGAATACGAAACGCAACGAGCGCGGCGACGACCGCAACCGCGGAAGCAACCGGCGTCGTATCCGCAACCGCAACCGTAATCGCAACAAGCGATTCCGCAACTAATCGTCGAACACGGGTCGCAACAAACGGAATCGCAAGGATCGCAAGAGACGACGTCGCAAGGATTGCAGCCGACCGAACCGCACGGAGACGGCCCGCAGTCGCCGGTTCCGACGTTTTCCGGAATCGCGGCGGCTTCGTAAGCGACGGCGTCCGCGGTCGTTTTATCGAGCGACGCGTCTTGCGCCCAAGCGTTCGCGCCCAAAACCAAAGCCAAGGAAGCGGCGACCCAAGAAAACGCAAACTTCTTCAACATCATTCTTTCCTTTCTCAACGAGAGTTAAGCGCGCTTCGCTCCGTTTCTTACGCAAAATCTCCAACGAGCGAAGGCGAAAAAGTCCCCGACGCGCCAACACGACGCCGCGTCGAAACGGGAAAACGCGCCGACTCGCCGACCGCTCCCGTCGACGGGAAACGGCTCGTCCGACGAGTCGAGCGCAAACGCCGAGCCGCGACGACTCGACGCCGCGAACCTTTTCGGACGTCGACATTATAACCGCAAGATAGGCGCTTTGGGAAATCCGGCGCTTTTTTCACGTTTAAACAAAATAAACGCTTTAAAGAAAATAGCGAAACCAAGCAAAAACCAACGCTTCCCTTCTCCGTTTCCTATTCCCCGCGTCTTGCCTAAACCTCCGAAAGTCGCCCCTTCAAAGCGCGCGCCGCCGCTTGAAAAAAAACGTTTTTACAGTATAATAAAGGGGACGCGAAAGAACGCGAACGCGGGCCCGCTCGCCTCCTCGCCCTTTGCGAAGGCGTCGACTCCGCGTCGGTTCGAGTTCAACGGAAAAAAATTCGGAATCGAAAAATGACAAAACAACTGCTGTCGGGCAACGAAGCGATCGCTCGCGGAGCCCTCGAAGCCGGCGTTACGGTCGTTTCCGGCTACCCCGGAACGCCGTCGACGGAAATTTTGGAGTATATAGGCAAATTTTACGGGGACAAGATGTTCGCGGAATGGGCCCCGAACGAAAAAGTCGCGTTCGAGACCGCCGCCGGCGCGTCGACGACCGGCGCCCGCTCGATGACGACGATGAAGCTCGTCGGGCTGAACGTCGCCGCCGACCCGCTAATGACGCTCGCTTACGTCGGCGTCGTCGGAGGTTTCGTCGCGGTCGTCGCGGACGACCCCGGTATGAACTCGTCGCAAAACGAGCAAGACACGCGCCTCTTCGCTCATTTCGCGAAGGTTCCGGTTCTCGAACCGTCCGACGCGTCGGAAGCTAAAGCGTTTACGCTGGCCGGTTACGAAATTTCGGAAAAATTCGGAACGCCGGTGATTTTGCGCACGACGACCACGACGAGCCACTCGCGCGGCGTCGTCGAGTTAGCCGACCCGATCGCGCTGAACCGAACGCCGTCGTTCAAGAGCGACCCGCAGCGTTTCGTTCCGATTCCGGCTTGGGCTCGCGGAATGCGCGTCCGTTTGGAAGAACGTCTCGAAAAGCTCGCCGAAGAAGCGTCGAATTCGCCGCTGAACCGAATCGAGTGGAACGCGTCCGGCGACCGCCGCGTCGGGATCGTAACCGCCGGCGCCGCTTACCAATACGTCAAAGAAGTCTTCCCGGAAGCGAACGTCCTGAAGCTCGGTTGGCAATTCCCGTTCCCGGATCGTCTTTTCCGCGAATTCGCCGCGCAAGTCGACCAAGTTATCGTCGTCGAAGAGCTGGAAGACTTCCTCGAAGGACGTCTTAAAGCGTTGGGAATTAACGCGATCGGCAAACGCTTGGGGGACGAAAAGCTCGTTCCAAACATCGGCGCGCTCGACGTCGACGTTTTGAAAGCCGTCCGCGCCAAGCTCGTCGCGAACCCGGCGACCGCTCCGCTCTTCGACGCGCAAGCCGCCGTCGAAACCGCGCCGACGACGGAACTTCCGACGCTCCCGACGCTCCCGGCTCGTCCTCCGGTCTTGTGCCCGGGCTGTCCGCACCGCGGATTCTTTTACGCCCTGAAAAAATTCGACGTCGTCGTTTCGGGCGACATCGGGTGCTACACCTTAGGCGTCGCGCCGCCGCTCGCCTGCATGGACACGGTGCTGTGTATGGGCGGCGGATTCACCGTCGCGCACGGGATCGACCGCGCCAAGAACGACCGTCCGGTCGTCGGGATCGTCGGCGACTCGACGTTCTTCCACTCCGGGATCACGGGTCTCCTCGACGTCGCTTATAATAAGGGCGGCGCGACGCTCGTCGTTTTGGACAACCGCGTTACGGCGATGACCGGGCACCAAGAGAACCCCGGCACCGGCAAAACGCTCCTCGGCGAGGAAACGTTCGCCGCCGATATCGCCGAAATCGCGAAAGCGACCGGCTTTAAGAACGTCGTCGAGGTCAATCCTCGCGACTTGGCGCAAACGACCGCCGCGCTGAAAACGGCGATCGAGTCGCCGGAACCTTGGCTGATCGTCGCGAAAGAGCCTTGCCCGCTCGCGTATCGCAAAAAGATCGAAAAGATTTACCGCGTCGACCAAGACAAGTGCAAGAAATGCGGCGCTTGCGTGAAGCTCGGCTGCCCGGCGATCGAGCGCGACGCCGACAAAACCGTCCGCGTCAACCCGGCGTTCTGCGTCGACTGCAAACTTTGCGAACAAGTCTGCAAATTCGGCGCGTTGGAAGAAATCGACGTTAAAATGGGAGGGCTCGTCTGATGACCCAACAAAACTCGAACAACACGACGAGCGTCGTTCTCGTCGGCGTCGGCGGACAGGGGATTTTGCTGGCTAGCGCGATCGTCGCTCAAGCGGCGCTCGACTCCGGTT
>JAFSDX010000202.1 GCA_017436025.1 Thermoguttaceae bacterium | reverse complement strand
GTAAAACCGTTGAGGTTAACGTCGTTTAAACGCCGTCGTCGGTAAAACCGTTGAGGTTAACGTCGTTTAAACGCCGTCGTCGGTAAAACCGTTGAGGTTAACGTTGTTTAAGCGTTAATATTGGTAAAACCGTTGAAGTCAACGTTGTTTAAACGTTAATATCGGTAAAACCGGCGTCATTGCGCGTCGGTTTCGCCGCCCGACGGGGAACCCATCGCGCCCCAAACGCCGTAGGGCGACTTGCCGCTCGTAACGGCGTAAGAGTTCGGCGAACCGGCGTCGATCGTTTCCGAAACGAAGCGGACGGAACCGTCCCCCATCCCGACGTTGACGCCGCCGGAGTGGTTGCTTTGCGCCGCGAAAACGCCCCAAGAGCAGTTGTGAATGCTCGGGTAGCTGTGAATGCAGCTCGGGGAGTTCGGCGGAAGAATCGTCGTGAAAGCGCTGTTGACCGAACGCCCGTCCGTCCAAAGGAGAGCGCGCCAAGTGTCGGTTCCGGAAACGAGTTGCGTCGGGTCGTCGGCTTTGCGGGACTCGGTGAGGCAGGCGGCCGGTTTCGCGCGACCGTCGTGCATCGAGCCGGTAACGTAGACGCCGCCCTTGACTTTCGTCGACCAGTTCGCGTCGCCGAGCATTTCGCTAATCGCGACGGTGTTGCTGAGACCGTCGGTAACGAACGCCGACGAGCGCCAACCGAACGGCGCGAAGAAGCCGCGGGCGTCGACTTTCGACGCGGCGCCTTCGCCCCAGTCCGGACGAGCGTTGTGCCACATGCCGTCGCCGAGGCTGACGCAAATGCTTTTACGACCGTTGTTCAAGTGCGCCGGTTGCGTCGCGTTCCCGTCGCTCGGGCAGAGAATCGTCGGGATCGGCGCGGTGAACGGGGCTTCGTCGTGCCAAGGCCAAGAACCGGCGGCGACCGCTTGCGCTTTCGCGGAGATCGCGTCGTAACGCGGCGCCTGCTCCATATACGGGAGGAGCGCGACGACTTGACCGACGTAGCCGCCCCAAGCCGCGTCGCCGAGTTGGTTGACGCTGAAGTTGTGGAAGTTGAATTTCGACGCCGGGAGGACTCCGGTCGCGTCGTGGTAGTTGTGGACGGACAACATATATTGCTTCATGTTGTTCGTGCATTGCATACGACGGGCCGCTTCGCGCGCCGCTTGGACGGCGGGGAGGAGCAGGCCGATCAAAATGCCGATGATCGCGATAACGACCAAGAGTTCGACGAGGGTGAAACCCTTGTTAAAGTGGGAGGGGGGGGTAAAACGTTGGGATTGCGAGGACATTGAGAGGTCTCCTGCGTCGGGGAGTAGTAAACGAATAAAAAACGGCGACGTCGCGAGGCCGACGCGCGACGGAAACGTCGAGCGTTGAAAATAACGTCGAAGCGAAGTATCGCGCGATTCGGACGTTTGGCAACGCTAAAAGTCGATATCATTTTAAGCCAAACGAACGGAAAAAGCAAGGAAAAACGAGCGAAGAAATAGAAATTTTTGGAGAAAAACGTTAAATTTTAAAAGAGTCGCGTCGTCGAACGAAAAACTCGGCGGCGCGACCTTGCGTTTAGACAAAATGGGCAAGACGAAGGGAATTTGCGGACGACGGCGCCCAAACTCCGGTTCGACGCGAAGGTAAACGACGGCGCCGCCGCGAGAACGGCACCGTTGCGCGCCTCGCCGGGGCGACGAGGCCGTTTCGCCCTTTAGTATTAATGCCGACGACAAATCGCTCGGCGCAAGGGGCGAAATTTAGTCGCGGTCGTCCCGACGACGGAAGCCGCCGCGGTCGTTGCGATTGTTCCGGAAATTCCGGTCGTCGCGACGCATCCAGCCGCCGCGCTCTTCGCGCTTGAATCCGCCGTCGCGTCGTTCTCCGTTGAATTCTCGTTTGAATCCGCCGCGTTCGCCGTCTCGGTTGAATTCGCGTTTGAATCCGCCGTCGCGTCGTTCTCCGTTGAATTCTCGCTTGAATCCGCCGCGTTCGCCGTCTCGGTTGAATTCGCGTTTGAATCCGCCGTCGCGTCGTTCTCCGTTGAATTCTCGTTTGAACCCTCCGTCGCGCCGTTCGGAGCGGTCGAATTCGCGTTTGAATCCGCCGTCGCGTCGTTCTCCGTTGAATTCTCGTTTGAATCCGCCGTCGCGTCGTTCTCCGTTGAATTCTCGCTTGAACCCGCCGCCGCGTCGTTCTCCGTTGAATTCTCGCTTGAACCCTCCGTCGCGCCGTTCTCCGTTGAATTCTCGTTTGAATCCGCCGTCGCGCCGTTCTCCGTTGAATTCTCGTTTGAATCCGCCGTCGCGTCGTTCTCCGTTGAATTCTCGCTTGAACCCTCCGTCGCGCCGTTCTCCGTTGAATTCTCGCTTGAACCCTCCGTCGCGCCGTTCTCCGTTGAATTCTCGTTTGAATCCGCCGCCGTCGCGACCGAACTCGCGAGCGCCCGCGCGGTACCCGCCGCCGGTCGTCGCGCGACCAAAGCGTTTGCCGCCGCGTTCGCCCCCTTGCGATTTCGACTCGAACGCTTGACGCCGTTCTTCTTTGAGGGCTCTTTCGCGTTCTTCCTTGCGCTTAAGTCGTTTGACGCGGGACGTTTGGCGCAACGCCGACGCTTTCGGCGGATAAGCGGGAATCAACGCGTTCGGGCCGTCGCCGATCAGGTCTTCGCGGTTCGCGGCTTTGAGCGCCGACTTGACGTCGTGATAGAATTCCGGGTTGTAATAATGGAGCAACGCCCGTTGAAGGCGACGTTCGCGCAAGCCGCGCGGGACGTAAATTTGCTTTTCGGCGATCGGGTCGATCCCGGTATAATAAGCGCAAGTCGCCGGTTGGAACGGCGCCGGAATGAAGTCTTGCACTTGCTCCGGTTGAATGTCGTTATCGCGGAGATACTCGGCGACCGCGACCATCGCTTTGAGCGTGCAACCGGGGAAGCCGGAAATCAGGTAAGGAACGAGATACTGTTCCTTGCCCGCCGCTTCGGTCGCGTCGGCGAAGAGTTCGCAAAATTGTTCGTAATTGGCGATCGGCGGTTTGTTCATCAAGCGCAGAACGTCGTCGTCGACGTGTTCCGGCGCCGTCTTCAAATGACCGCCGACGTGATGCGTCGTCAGTTCTTCGACGAACTCCGGCGACAGGTTCGCGAGGTCGGTTCGGATTCCGGACGCGATGTAAACGCTCTTGACGCCGTCGGTTTCGCGCGCTTTCTTCATCAGCGAACGAATCGCGGTATGATCGGCGTCGAGGTTCGGGCAAAGGGTCGGGCAAAGGCAGGACGAGCGGACGCAACGTTCGCAAAGTTCGCGGTTTTTCCCGGCCATTCCGCGCATATTCGCCGTCGGCGCGCTCAAGTCGGCGACGACGAAATCGCCCCCGGCTTTCTCGGCGAGCGTCCGGATTTCCTTCAAAATCGACGCTTCGCTCCGGTTTTGGATAAATTTGCCCTGGTGCGCCGTGATCGCGCAGAAGGAACAGCCGCCGAAACAACCGCGATGGCTCTGAACCGACGCGCGAACGACGTCGACCGCCGGAATCAGCTCCGCGTAAGACGGGTGTGGTTTGCGGGTGAACGGCAGGTCGTAAACGGCGTCCATCTCTTCCGTCGTCAGCGGGAAACTCGGCGGGTTGACGACGATCGCTTCGTCGCCGTGTTCCTGAACGAGAATCTTTGCGCGGTACGGATTTAGATTTTCGTAGGCGAGTTGCGTCATCTTGACGAAGCGCATTTTGCCCTTGTTCGTATTCTCTTCGACCTCTTCGAAACTCGGGAGGTGCGCGACCGTCGCCGACTCTTCCGGCAGGTCTTCGTTGCGTCCGAGGCGGTAGACCGTCCCGCGAACGTCGCGAATCGAGCCGATTTCTTCTCCGGCGGCCAAACGGCGCAAGACTTCGAGGAGCGGGCGTTCTCCCATCCCGTAAATGAGGAGGTCGCACTTCGAGTCGAGCGCGATCGAGCGGCGGACTTTATCGCTCCAATAGTCGTAGTGCGCGAGGCGGCGCAACGACGCTTCGACGCCGCCGGTCAAGATCGGGACGCCCGGAAACGCTTGGCGAGCGCGTTGGCAGTAGGCGAGCGTCGCGCGGTCGGGACGTTTGCCGATTTTACCGCCCGGAGTGTAAGCGTCGTTGTTGCGGACTTTGTGATTCGCCGTGTAATGGTTCAGCATCGAGTCCATATTCCCGGCGCTAACGCAGAACGCGACGCGCGGACGTCCGAAGCGGCGGAAATCGACGACGTCGTTCCAGTCCGGTTGGCTCAAAACGGCGACGCGGAACCCGTCCGCTTCGATAACGCGAGCGAGAAGACCGGCGGCGAAACTCGGGTGGTCGACGTAAGCGTCGCCGGTAATAAAGACGACGTCGACTTCGTCCCAACCGCGTTCTTGCATTTCTTCGGCGGTCATCGGAAGCGGCGCCGGCGTTTGGACGTTGGGGCGATCGGCGCGCGCGGCGGCGTCGAACAGGAAGGGGGCGGGGGTTGCGCTCATTGTAATCGTTATAATCGTTTCATTTTTAGTCGTCTCGAAACGCTTCCGAAAACGTTGGGAAGGCGGCGCGGCGACTCGAACGGTCGACGGCGAGACGAGGAGGAGAGAGAGGCGCCAAGGTTGCGCGCCGACGGCAAATTTTTTTTATTTTCGCATATTGTCGCGGTTTATCAAGCGCCGCCGACCGAAATTTTCCCCCTTTTCCGTCGTTTTTTGAGCGAGAGGGGAACAAATCGACGGTGATAAACGGAACGTTCGGGAGAATCGTTAAAATCGTTAAGGCGCTTTGGGCGTTCGCGAAGCGGCGCGATTGGGTCGGCGCGGCTCGACGGCGACGCGTCAAGAAACAAAAAACCCTTGACGGCGGCGTTCGACAATCTCAGCGGGCAGCCCGAAAAACAAATGCGGCAACCTTGAAAGAGGAAACGCCGACGACTTGAATTTCGACGAGGCGGCGCAAGGGCCGGCGCGTCGCGCAAGACGTTACGCGAAAACGACTTTCGATTGTTAAGGCGCCATCGGGCAAAGTTGTAGGCTCCCCCGGAAAGCAACGGTCGAACGCCCTCCGTCAAGGGCGACTTTATGATAACACGTCGTCGAGAAACCGCAAGGGGCGGCCCGCGAAAAAGCGCCATTTAGTCGATTTTTTCGTCGCAAACGCTAAATTCGGGTAATTTTTCGCGTCGACGGAGGTAAAAAAGGCGGCGTAATCGTCTCGGTAATTGAAATCGCGCGTGTTTTGGGAAAATTGGCGCTTATTAGCGTCGGCGTTTGGCGTCGGGCGACCGTTCCGGCGGCGTCGAAGCGGGAGGATTGCGGGAAAGAGCGGAAATGGGCAAAGCGCGCGGGGCGAGCGAAATGGAGAAGAGCGGCAAGAGCGGTAAGAACGGCGGCGAGGAACGAAAAGAACGGTCGCGACGAAAAAACGGTAAAAATCGTCGCGACCGTTCGGAAGCGCGTCGGCGTTGAAAAATCGCGGTCGACGCGGCGTTCGGTTGGGCCGCGTCGGACGTTAAACTCGACGCGACCGTTAACGTTTGACCGCTCAATAAGTCGGGGCGGCCGGTTTTTGCGCCGAGCGAACCGGAGCGGCGGCGCCGTAAGGACGCGTTTGCGCCGTTTGACGCGGTTGCGTCGCTTGGGCGTTTTGCGCCGTTTGGCGCGGTTGCGTCGTTTGGCGAGTTTGCGTCGCTTGGACGTTTTGCGCCGTTTGACGAGCTTGCGTCGCTTGGACGTTTTGCGCCGTTTGGCGAGTTTGCGTCGGATTGTACGGGGTTTTCGCGGCGGCGGTTTGCGGGTTTTGCGGAATTTGCGCCGAATACGGGGCGTTTGTCGCGGCGGGTTGGGCGGGTTGGGCGGTTTGCGCGGTTTGGAGGAATTGCGCGGGTTGGCCTCCGCCTTCGATTTGACGAACGACGGCTTGCGCTTTCGCCAACGCGGCTTCGGGCGAGAGCCCTTCTTCGCGTTGCAACGTTTCCGCGTAGGAGCGAACAAAACCGTTGGAGTCGGTCGCTTCGCCGTCGTATTGCTCGGCGCCGCGGATATTTTGTTCGGCGACGGCCAACGCGCGTTCGGCTTTCGCCTCTTCGATTTGACGTTGGGCCTTGCGCATTTTCTGTTGGGCGAGCGCGATCTTGCGGACGCTCGCTTCGCCGGAGCGTTGCGGAACGACGATGATGACCGGGCGCAGGTCGCAGGCGAGTTCGAGGCGCTTCTTTTTCGGGCGGAGCGCGGTCGATTCCGGATCCGGAATATCGACGACGACCGTGTAGGCGCGGTACTTCGAGCGACCGTCGGCGCCGTCGACGAGTTTGCCGCCGTATTTTTTCATAATCTGATCGATTTTCGGGTTCAGCTCGATTTGACCGTTCGCTTGCTCGACGCCGTAGGAGTCGAAGGAACCGATCGTAACGAAGCTGCAGTCGCGGTCGTGAAACTCCCAAGCCTCGACGCCGGCTTTGCGGAGCGCTTCGCAAAGGGCGGCGGCGCGGAGCCCGGCGTATCGCAGGCGGCTCTTCATTTCGTCCGTTTTCGGGCCCTGCGTGTTTTTGTACATCGCGACGTCGCCGGAGAAAGTCGCGATTCGAACGGTATACATCTTGTCGTTGTTCAAGAGGCTGTATTTGCCGTCGGAGTTCAACTTTTCGACGTAAGAGTCGACGATCCCTTTTTGGCTGAAAAACTCTTTCGGCAGGAGCGGGTTCGGAACCGCGAACGCGCCGCCCATCGGGCCGTAACCGGCGTATTTTTGGTCTTTGCGCGCCATCTCTTGGAATTTTTGCGCGAGCGCTTTACTCGGCGCGTCGTCTTTGAGCGATTCCGGTTGACAACGTCGGAGGCGTTCGAGCGTCTTTTGGAGTTCGAGGTCGTCGCCGACCGGGTATCCGCCGACGAGAACCGCGTACTCGACGTTTTGCGTCGTTTGGTAATGGAAGTTTTTCGCCGAGTCGACCTCCGCCGAGAACGCGTCGAGGTTGCGGCTCGGGTCGAATTTGAAGACGAACGCCTCCATTTTATACGCCTTGCGGAGTTCGTAGGCGAGTTTCTTGGCGCGGTACGCCGCTTTCTCGTCGGAGAACTTCGCCGCCATCGCGAGCCAGTTGCCGTCCGAGTCTTTCAGGAAGTAGTCTTTTTTCGGATCGGCTTCGACTTTGGCGGCTTTACCCATTTGCGGGAAAGAAAATTGCCCGAAACCGACCTCCGCGCCGCCGCAGACTATTGCAAGGAACAGAATATATTTTAAACTGGAACGAAACGGTTGCATAAAACGCCCTTGAGGGGGTTGCGCCGCGTCGTCGAAAGCCGCCCTCCTTGGCGCGCCTCGACGCTGCGACTGAACGAACTCGATCGAAAAGCGAGCGGTTGTTCGATAACGTCGGTTATAACGATTTTAAGGCCGAAACGCGCCGCTTCGCTTTCCTGCGAAGGAACGGTTTTAGCGAAAAGATCGGCTTTAACGGGAAAAACGACGGCGTAAACCGCGTCGACCGGACGGGTCGAACAAATCGCGTATTTAACGTATCGGTTGAAACGGCGTCGCGCTTTAATCTTGTTTTGACGATTATGTCGATTTCGCGGCCTTTCGACGGCGGCGTTTTCGGCGCGAAACGTCGAGCGAAGCGGAGAAAAACGGAGCGCGTCGCGTCGAGCGGAAGCAACCGGAAGACGTAAATTTTTTGGAAAATAACGATTTTGAGGAGCCGCGTATGAGCGAACCGCTCTTTCCGCCGTTGAAAATAGGCAAACTGCACTTGGGAACGCCGATTATTCAGGCGCCCCTTTCCGGATATTCGGACGCGCCGATGCGACGGTTGGCGCGGAAATTCGGGGCGTCGTTCGCGCTCTGCGAGGTGTTTCTCGACCAATTTATTTTAAACGTTTCGAAAAAGAATAAGTCGCGCCTTTATTTGGCGACCCGCGACTCCGACAAGCCGTCCGGGGCGCAGTTGATGGGCTCGTCGTCGGACGAGTTCGTCCCGGCGGCGCTGAAATTGTTTGAATTTGGGTTCGACCTGATCGACTTGAACTTCGCTTGCCCGGTGCGGAAGGTCGTCGGTAAGAGTCGCGGCGGATTCCTTATGTCGGAGCCGGAGCGGGCGGTCGAGATCGCGCGACGGGTGCGGGAGGCGGTTCCGGCGGACGTTCCGGTAACGGCGAAATTGCGGCGCGGCTTCGACGATTCGCCGAAGAGTCGCGAATCGTTTTTCGACCTGCTCGACGGCTTGCTCGACGTCGGCGTCGACGGCGTCGCGATACACGGACGGACGGTGTTGGAGCGGTATACCGGCGTCGCGAATTGGGATTTCTTGCGCGAAGTTAAGGAATACGTTGCGATTAAGCGAAATCGTCCCGATTTTTCGGTTCTCGGTTGCGGCGACCTCTTCGACGAGGCGACGATCGTTCGGCGAATGCGGGAAAGCGGCGTCGACGGCGTCGCGCTGGCTCGCGGAATCATCGGGAATCCTTGGCTTTTTACGCAAGCGAAGGCGGCGGTCGAAGGGCGTCCGATCCCGGCGCCGCCGACGTTGGCGGAGCAAAAGGCGACGATCGCGGAACATTTCGGCGCCGCGCTCGAACTTTACGGCGAACGGCGAACCGCGACCGAGATGCGCAAGTTCGGCGTCGCGTATGCGAAACTTCACCCGAAGACCGAAGAGGTGCGGCTGGCGTTCGCGACGTGCAAAACGGCGTCGCGTTGGTTTGAAATTTTGGACGAGTTTTATCGGGATTAACGATTTTATCGATTTTGATGGCGCGACGGAAGCGGCGGTTCGACCGAGCGTTTGCGGAGCGCGGAAAGGACGGGTTCGATGCGTTGGAACTCTTTATTAATATTAATGGCAAGTTGCGCGTTGGCGACCGGCGTCGGCGCGTTCGAAACGGCGGCGTCGACGACGTTCGCGAGCGTCGGTTTTAACGGAAGTAACGGTTTTGGCGGCGAAAACGTCGTTGGGAACGGCGGCCCGGTCGTCGACGTCGACTCGGCGAACGCGGCGCGGGCTCGTTGGAACGCGCTCGACTTCGGCGTCGTCGCGAGCGAAACGGTCGACTCGACCGCGGCGCTCCAACGGGCGCTGAACGCCGCCGGGGAAGCGGGCGGGGGCGTCGTCGAGTTGCCCGCCGGGCGCTTTCGGTTCGACGGGACGCTGACGATTCCGACCGGGGTAACGCTCGCCGGAACGTACCGCGTCGCGCCGTCGGTCGTCAACAAAGACGAGAAGCCGACCGGAACGACCCTCTTGACGTATGCGAACCGCGGGAAACCGGACGCCGCGCCCTTTATTGAGTTAAAGGGCTCTAACTCCGCGCTCGTCGGCGTCGTCGTTACCTATCCGGAATGGCGGCAAACGGACGTTCCGCCGGTTCCGTATCCGCCTTGCGTCGCGTCGGAGAACTCGACCGCCGTCGCCGTCGTCGACTGCTGCCTCTTGAACCCTTACGAGGCGATTCGGTTTCACTTGGCGCATCGGCACCTAGTGCGGAACGTTACCGGCTATCCCTGCAAGCGCGGGCTTTACGTCGACGAGTGTTACGATATTGGAAGAATTGAAAATATTCATTTTTGGCCGTTCGGTTTGATTTATAAGCCGGACGACCCGTTTTGCGAATGGGTTAATATTAACGGCGTCGCGTTTGAATTTGGACGAACCGACTGGCATTATGTAACGAATACGTTCTGCTTTGGATACGGTCGCGGATATTCGTTTATCGACGCGGGACACGGCGGGGCGAACGGGAACTTTTTGGGGATCGGCGCCGACTCCTGCCGCCGCGCGGTTTTCGTCGAACAGTCGCAACAACAGGGGCTTTTGATAACGAACGGCGAGTTCGTCGGGCGTTGGACGAGCGAAGATTCGGTCTGTTTGGAGATCGGCGAGAAGAACGAAGGCGCGGTGATGTTGACGAACTGCGCGTTTTGGGGGCCGGTCAAGACTTGCGTTCTCTCGAACCAACCGCTCGGGCGAGTAACGCTTAACTCTTGCGTTTTCGTTAATTGGGACGAAGTTCATTCGGCGAAGGCGAAGAACGGCGCGCCGGCGATTCAAATCGACGCCGGGCGCGCGACGGTGCAAGGCTGTTCGTTCGAGAAGTCCGGGACGCACCTCCTCGTTTCGGAGAAGGCGGCGAACGTCGTCGCGGTCGGGAACCAAGCGCCGGGCGGTTTCCGGTTGGTCGGGCCGAAGTCGGCGACGAAGATTCAAACGGCGGCGAACGAACTCGACCCGATGACGGCGGAACCGGGCGCGAAGGAAAATTATCGCTTCGCCGTCGGCGCGACGAACGACGCCCGCTTCGTCGACGGTTGGTTCGGCGCCGAAAAAGACGACAAGGGCCGAACGTTCCGCTGGTCGAGCGGCGAATCGCGGCTGACGCTTCCGGTCGTTCCGGGGCGGCGGCATCGAATCGCGGTCGAGCTGGACGCTCCGGCGGACGCGGTTCCGACGGCGGAGTCGGAAAAACCGGAAAAGTCGGCGGAAGTCGGGCTCTTTTGCGGAGACGTTAAAGTCGGCGAAATCGTTCGCGGCGCCAACCGAATCGCGTTCGAAACGGACGTTCCGGCGGACGTCGACGAGTTGACGCTGACCGTTCGTTGCCGCGCTTGGATTCCGGCGGAGGTTCGCGAAGGCTCCGACGACCCGCGAACGCTCGGCGTCTGCGGTTTCGCCGTCGAAGCGAAGGCGGTCGGAACGAACGTCGAGAAGACGTTCGACGCGAACTTCGGCGTTTGGCGCGACGGCGACGAGTTGACTAACGACGGCGAGGAACGTTAATCGACGTTGAGAACGAAAATTGCGTCGTCGAACGAAAACGGCGCGTCGAGCGGAGAACTCGGCGCGCCGTTTTGACGTTGCGTAAGGCGAAAATGGCGATTTTGACGGTTTTAGCGGTTGAGGTGAAGCGTTTTGACGTTAAAATGGCGAAAACGCGGGGATTAGTGGATTTTTTTGAGGAACCAAAAACCGACGATTCCGAGCGCGACGTTGCCCGTCCAAGCGAAGATCGGCGAGACGACGCCGCTTTTCGCGCCTTCGAGCCCGAACATAAAGAGCGGATAATAAACGACTAAAACCGGTAAAAAACAAGCGAAAAACGCCGCCGTATAGTCCGCTTTGTTGAACCAAATCGCGAACGGCGCCCCGACCCAAGCGAAAAAGAAACAAGAAAAACCGGACGCCCAAACGCGCGGAACAATCAAACGATAACGGTTTTCTCGTTTAGAAATGTGGTTTTCGTAACTCTTTCGCTCTTTCCAAGACGGGCGCGACGTTTCGCTCAAATCGCCGCGGAGAAACGCGAAAATCGCCGCCGACGCGAGCCTGCGTCGGTTCCGCTCCCGATCCGCGTTCAGTTCGGCCAACGCTTCGTTAATCTTCGCCGCCGAAGGGTCGACGCGGTACGACGAACTAAAAAATTCGTTCAACGGCAACGGTAAAACGAACGATTTTGAAAATTTGATCTCAATATTCTCCGCGTAGAATTCCGTGTTGTAAAGCAAAACGCGAACGACGGGATTCGCCGCGTCGAAATCGACTTCGAGCTTCGCCGTTTCGGCCGAGCCGGTCAGTTCGCCCGCCTTGGCGTTGAAGGTCGGATTGATTAGAACGCCGTCGTCGGTTACCTCCGACGTTTCGACGACGTAATCGCCGTCCGGCGTCGCGAAGCGATTTTCTTCGCGCAACTGCGCCAAGATTGTCGACTCGAACCCTTCGAGGAGCGTTCGCGTCATCTGTTGGCGGCTCCAAGACATCGACAGGTCGTTCAACCAAACGCTCGACAAACTAACGAAAAACATAAAGACCCAAACCGGGAAAAGAACGCGCCAAGGAGCGATCCCCAACGCCTTCAACGCGATGATTTCGTTGGCGCCCGCCATCCGAGAAAAGAAGAAGGTAACGGAAATCAAAGACGCTATCGGCAGCGTTTTCGATAAAATGTCCGGAAGCATATAGGGCGTCATTCGCAACGGAAGCGCGATCGGCAGCCCGCGTTTGAGCGACGTTTCGACGATTAAAAAGAAAAGGAGTCCGACCGTCGTCGCGGCGAGGGCGACGGCGAATATTTTCAACGTTTGGACAAATGCGTAACGCGGGAATAATTTCATCGTCGTTTCTCGATATTGTTTCTTTAGTTGAAAACGCGTTGTTTTTTTGAAAAGGTTAACGATCGGCGGGGGGCGTCGGCGTCGTCGAGGCGGCGTCGCGGCGTTCTTCGAACGGTTCGACGTGAATCGTCGTTTCGACGATCGCCGGGAGGCGCATTCGGATTTCCGCGGCGAGTTCGTGCGACAGCCGGTGCGCGTCGCGAACGGTCGTTTCGGGGTCGACGCGAACGTGCAGGTGCGCGGCGTAAAGGGAGCCGCCGAGCGGACGCGTTCGGATTTTGTGCGGAAATTGAATCGCGGCGTTTTCGAGCGCGATTTTGCGAACGGCGTCGACGATTTGCGCGTCGGCGGACGCGTCGCAAAGGGTCGCGACGGTCGGTCGGGCGATTTCGAACGCCGTTTTGAGAATCATAAACGCGACGACGATCGCGCCGACCGGGTCGAGGAAGGCGAAATTGGGGCCGAACGCGAGGACGCCGGCGATCGCCAGCGCGGTTGGAATCGAGCTGAGCGCGTCGCTCCGATGATGCCAAGCGTTGGCGACGACCGCCGTCGACCGCGTTCGCCGTCCGACCGAAACGGTCGCGCGGTAAAGCGTTTCTTTGGCGACGATCGAGAGCAAAGCGACGCCGAGCGCGCAGTAGAGCGCCGAACGTCGGAGCGATTCGCCGCCGACGCCGCCGTCGAGCGTCGCGTCGATTTTCGCGACCGAGGAACGGAGGAGTTCGACCGAAACAAAGGCGAGGGCGAGCGCGACGAAGAGCGTCGCGAGCGATTCGATTTTCGCGTGTCCGTTCGGGTGGCTTTCGTCCGCCGGGCGCGTCCAAATCCGAGCGCCGATTAAAACGATCGCGTCGGTCGCCAAGTCGGAGAGGCTGTGCAAACCGTCGGCGACGAGCGCGGTCGACCCGCTAACAAAGCCGACGCCGGTCTTCAACGCCGTCAGCGCGACGTTGATTAAAGCGCCAATTATCGTAACGCGGGAAATCGCCGTCAAACGGTTTTCGGCGGCTTCGGCGCGGGAAAGTATTTTCATCGGGCGGGTCTCGACAACGTTAAGGGCGGGACGGGAAAAGGAAGGAAGTAAAAAAGCGAAAATGGAAAAAGGAAAAAACGACTTCGGAACGCGTTCTAATAATCCGGAACGCGCTCTATTAATAATATTGACAAAAAACGGAAAAACGGAGCGTCGGCCCGAGGAACGCCGACTTGCCAACGCCGCGACGGCGACGACGAGAACGAAGCGCAAACGGGGAAAACAAGGCGAAAAGCGGCGCCTTGGACGGTCGCGGCGTTAAAGCGGCGACGGCGAACGTTTCGAACGAGAACGCGTCCTCTTTATTTTAAGGAACCGAGCGGCGAGGTCAAGAGCGATTTTGCGGGACGCGCGGTTTTTTCTTTTTTTGTCGCTTTTTTCTCTTGTTTGACGCTTTTTTTTAGCGACGAGCGAAGGGACCGCGAAACGGGCAAGAAACGCCGCGCCGCCGACTTCGACGAATCGGAATCGGCGGCGCGAACGCGTTCGACGAACGTTCAACGCGTTCGTCGAACCGGCGAGTATTAGCCGTTAAATAAGGGAGAAGAGCGTTAATTTGAGCGCGACCGTTAAGGACGCTCCGTCGAGACGCCGACGAAACGAGGCGCGGCGCGTCGCGGCGGCGCGGTCGTCGGAGACGCGGCGTTTTCGGAGCGCGTCGAGAAACGCGAACTTTGGCGGCGCGTCGACAATCGATTCGCTTCCCGAACGGCGGCGGCGAGGAACGGGTCGTCGTCGGCGTCGTTGGAGTCGTTAAATTCGGCGAAATCGGCAAAATCGGCGTTCGAGGCGTTGGGCGCGACGGCGGCGGAGTACGTCGGATTCGTCGCGGCGAACGAGGCGGCGGCTTCCGTATTTTGGGGAAGTTCGACTCGAACGTGCGGGAGGACGCCGACGCCGCCGTAAGCGAACCCGTTCGGCGAGTAAAACTTTTCGGTCGTCAAGCGCAAACCGGCGATCGGTTTCGGCGTTTGCGTCGGACAGGAAAGCTGAACGATCGCTTGAACGGTGCCCTTGCCGTAACTTTGCGTTCCAACGACGACGGCGCGCCCGTTTTCCTTCATCGCGCCGGCGAAAATTTCCGACGCGCTCGCGCTGTTTTCGTCGACGAGCAAGACCAACGGCGTCGCGCAAAAACTCGTTTGCGTCGCCGAATAGGAGCGTTCGCCGCTTCGACCGCGCGTCCGAACGATCGTTCCGGAGTCGAGGAACAGGTTCGAAACGTCGATCGCCTCTTGGAGGAGGCCGCCCGGATTTTGGCGCAGGTCGACGACGAGCGACTCCATTTGGAGGCGCGAAAGTTCGTCGATCGCCGCGATCATTTCGGTCGCCGTCGTTTTTTGGAAACAAACGACGCGGAAATACCCGACTCGGCCCGGCGCGTCGAGGAGGCGAACGTCTTCGACGCTCGGAACGTCGATTTGACGGCGAATCGCGACGACGCGGCGGAGCGTTCCGTCGTTCGGCGAACGCAAGGTCAGCGTCGCCCGTTGACCGACTTCGCCCTGCAGGAGGGCGCCGATCTCCGCGCCGGTGAGACCGTCGGTCGGCTCTCCGTCGACGGCGACGATCTCGTCCCCGGCTTCGACGCCGCTTTCGCTCGCCGGACTGTTCGGGACGACGCGAACGACGCGCGCCGGGTCGTCGGTCTTCAACTCGACGCCGATTCCGACGAACCGACCGTCGATCATCGAGAAAACGTCCTCGACTTGCACCGGGGTCAGGTGCGCCGAATACGCGTCGAGCGAACAAACGGCGGCGCAAAGGAACTCGGAAATCGTCGCGGTTTCGCGGACGCCGGTCTCCTCGCGGAGCCGCTTGGCCAACCAAAGGACGGCGCTTTTTAGGTCGGCGTCGGTTTCGAGCCGCCAACGCTTCGACGCGTCGCGGACTTTCGCCAACAACGCTTCGGCGCGCTCGCTCCGTTCGAACGGGAGTCCGTTTTGTTCGTAAAACGGCTCGTGCGCGAACGCTTCGACGAGTCCGGCGAACCCGAACGCGAAGAGCGTCGCGGGCGTCGGACGGTCGACGTGATAATTGTCGATGTTCAGCGTCGTTTCGTCGAAGACGGCGAGAACGTCGTCGAGGTTCGCGCCGTCGGTCAGCTCGACGAAGGTCGCGTCTTGGTAACGCAGGTCGAGTTCGCAACGTCGGCGCGCGGTCGCGAAGCGTTCTCGGAGCGTTTCGTCGTTCGGGAAGGAGCGGAGCCCCTTTTCGAACCGTTTTTTCGCGTCGAGCCAACGCCCGGCGTCGAGGAGCGCGTTCCCTTCGGCGAGGGCGCGTTCGCGTTCGCCGTCGTCGCTCAACGGGAGAGCGCGGCGCGTTTCCGCTTCGGCGTCGAGCGTTCGTTTGCGGTCGAGAAGATCGTCGATCGAACGGAGGGGCGCCGGCGCCGAAAGCGCGTCGGACGACGGGCGATAAAAGGGCGAGTAACGCGATCGACTCGTCGGCGGCGCGGCGTTCGGCGCGAACGTCGAAACCGGCTCCGTTCGAGTCGTCGGAGCGGAATCCGAAGCGAACGTCGCAAAGGTCGGCAAGGGCGCGCGCGAACGCTCGCCCGAATCGGCGCTCGTCGTCGAAGCGGAGCAAAACGCGCTCGCGGCGGCGACGGCGACCGTTAAAAGTTGGAGGAATTTTTGCATAACTGTACCAAGCGGCCCGAAGACCGTCGGTTTGGTCGACTTTCGAAAGAGGCGTCCTGCCCAAACGCCGGCGCTTGCGCGTCGTTCCGACGTTTCCCGAAAATCGAAATGGAACTCCTTTTCAGTCGCCCTCCTGGCGAAGCTGCCGGTTGGAGAAAAAACTTTCTCGCGCTTTTCGACGCGTCGAACAACGTCGGCGCGTCGGACGACGAACGAAACCCGCTTCGGGCCGCCGTCGCAAACCGCTTCCATGAAATTTGGCGTTAAAATCGATAAAACGCGTAAAATCCGTTCCGGCGCGCGTCGAACGCGAACGTCGTTCGGCGGTCGGCAAAGGATACGTCGCGATTTTAACGTTTATCGTAAAAAAGCCGATTTTTCGCGTTTTGCGTCCGACGTGCGAACGCGGCGCGCCGTCTCGGCCCGACCTTGGGCGCGGACGGAGGCTTTTCCGCTTCCTAAATCGTGCTTTTTCCCGGGACGCGCTTAGACGTTTAGCGAAATTTTGGAGAATCGACGGAAATTCTCGGACGAACAAAATCGTTAGGCAAAGAGTAACGACGGCGCCGAAAGAACGCTTTGGACGCTTTAGCGCGGTCGAAACGGTCGGAACGCCGGCGCCGGCGAGCGACCGAAAGAACGTCGCGGGGCGGCGACGATAGAAGGCGGGGGAGAACGAAAAACGCTCCGTCGCGCTCGTCTATTAATAATAACGACAAAACGGCGAAAAAGAGGGGAGCGTCGAGATTGAAAAGGGGCGACGGTCGGGAACGCGAGGGCGTCGAGGTCGAAAAAGGGGCGACCGCCGGGAACGCGTCGAAGTGCGGACGGACGCCGGAACCAAGCGGGAAAACGGCGAACGTCGCGCCGTGTTAAAATTTAATGGTTAAGCGAAGTTTGAGTGTTTTAACGTGAAGAGAAGAGGGGGAAAACGTCGGAAAAAGCGCGTTTTTAGGGCTCGAAACGGATTTTAAAAAAATTAGCGATTTTGTTGAAGCCCGCTTCGAGACTTTTCCGATACTACTACCGTCCTCGAGAAGGGCGAATAAATTTCCGAGCGTTTTCCTGCTTGAAAACGGGAACGAACGAGCGTTTGGGAAAGAATTCGCGCCGACTTGAATAGCGCTCAACGCGTTTCGTCCGCAAGACGAAGCGCAAAAAACGAACGTTGAAAAGTCGCGAGACGACGTTTGCCGCGGAGTTTTGGATCGTTTTCAAAATCGACGCGCGCCGACGGCGTTCTTTCGAACGAGACGCTTCCTCCAAGGTTGCGTCGGGAGAAAGCGCGTCGAAACGAAGCCGCTCAACATTGCTTCCCAAGGGATTGGAAGCGGCGGCAAATTCCGCGACGGTTCGACTTTCAGGTTAAAAAAGGAGTTTACCTATGAAAAATCGTTTGATGGCGTTCTGCTTCGCTTTGATTTCCGCGTGCGCGGTTTCGACCGCTTCCGCGCAAGACTGCGCTCCGTGCGCCGCGGCCGCCGGCCCGGACGTTTCGTGCGCGTCCTGCTGCGCGTCCTGCACCGGCGCTCCGTGCGAACTCTTCAGCGGGCTCCGTTCGCTCTTGGCGTGCCGTCCGTGCGCCGTCGTCGAATGCGCTCCGTCCTGCGCCGCGGCTCCGGCTCCGGTTTGCGGCCCGATCGTTTCGACGAACCTGCCGACGTGCGACGCTCCGGAAGCGACCTGCGGCCCGGCTCCGATTTGCGCTCCGGCTCCGGTTTGCGGCCCGATGTTCCCGTACCTGAAACCGTGCTTGTACAACGCGGTTCATCGTCCGGTCAACGGCGTCTGCAAAATCGTTCACGGCGTCTTCGACACGCTCGCGACGATCACCACCCCGACCAGCGACGCCGGCTTCTTCAAACCGGCTTACGTCTGCGGCGTTCCGTGCGCTTGCGGCGCCGGCGAACTCGGCTCCTGCTCGACCTGCGGCCCGGTCGAAACCGCTCCGGCTCCGGCTCCGTGCATGCCGGCCGTCCCGTCCTGCAACTGAGCGGACGAGCGGAACGGAAGCGAGATTTGACGGTTGAGTCGACTTTGACGACTGAAACGGTCGCGGCGATTTAAACCGTCGAATCGGCGGGCGAGCTTAACGGCGACGCTCGACTTCCAAAACGAGCTTAAAAGCGAACGCGTTCGAACGAGCGCGTTCGTTTTTTGCGTTTATTTTCTCCCTTGGGGCGTTTTTCTCTTGGAGTATTTTGCCTGTTGGGGCTTGTTTTTTTTTCGGCGCTGTTTTTTCTGTTTTTGCTTTTTGTTTTTTTTTGACTGTTTTTACTGTTTTTACTGTTTTT
>JAFSDX010000201.1 GCA_017436025.1 Thermoguttaceae bacterium | reverse complement strand
TGCGGGCCGCTCGTCGGAATCTCGGTGCGCGGCGGCGCGCCTTCGTATTTCGGCGGAAGTTCGATCGGTTCGCCGACGACGATTTCGCTTTCGCGAGCGCGGACGTCGCCGATCAACGAACGGTCGTCGAAACGCCCGCCCCAAGGATCGATCCCCATTTCTTCGATTTTGCGCAGTTTTTCGCGTCGCGCCGCCTCTAAAACGACGCCGGTTCCAGTCGCATCGGCTTTCGCCATTTTACCCAGCTCCCCAAAATTAACGTTTATTCGATATTTTTGCGCAAGTCGTCGCCGTTCGAAGTCAAACGACCGTCGGAATCGTTACTATCGTTCCAACCGCTTTCGCCGACTCGCCTTTCGACGCGAACGCGCCGCGTCGAGAAACGCCGTTATTATACAACGAAAACGCTCCTTTGAAAACCGACGCCGGGCTTGCGACCGCGCAAAAAACGTCGTTTTCTCGCAAAAACGCGCTTTCGTTCGGCGTTCGCGCCTCGCCGTCGCGCTCCGCCGACGCAAAATCGCCGGATTATAACGACTTTAACGCGTTGAGTCAACGTCGTTTCGTCGGCAAAATTCTTTCGTTTTTCAACTCGACGGCGGCGGCTCGCGCGCTTTTTTCCTTTTTTTCGCTTCGGTCGGCTCGCCGAAATTCGCGCCCGGGCCTTGTTTTTTAGGACGTCCGCTTTATAATACAAGGAATATTTTGGCGGCGGCGCCGTTTTCGCTCGGAAACCGTTTCCTCCCGTTTCCCCTCGGTTCTCGACTCGACGCAAACCGCTCGCTTTTCCTCCTTTCCCCATTTTAACGTTTGTAGGTTCCCCCAATGTCCGACGCTCCGACGCCTCGCCCGTTCGACGCCGCCTCCGATCTCGACGAACGCGCCGCCCCCCCCTCGCTCGACGTTTCGCCGAACGCCTCCCAGTTCGCCTCCGTCGTCCTCGACGCGACGAACGATCCCGAACGCGACGCCGAAGCGCGCCGAATGATCGACGAGATGTTCGCCGAGCATCGCGAACGCCTTCTCCGAATGATCGAGTTGCGCCTCCAACCGGAACTCCGCAGCCGCGTCGACGCGAACGACGTGTTGCAGGAGGCTTTCATCGAGGCTTACCGTCAGTTGCGCGGCGGAATTTCCGCGCCGAAAGTCTCGTCGCTCGTTTGGTTGCGCCTCATCGTTAATCAGCAGCTGGTAACGTTTTACCGCCGTTACTGCCAAACGCAAAAGCGGAACGTCGGTCGCGAAATTTCGATTTCCGCGCCGAGAATGCAGGCCGACCCGACCTCGACGTCGATTTTTCTCGTCGGGAAGCTGACGTCGCCGTCTCTCGCCGCCCGCCGCGCCGAGCTGACGATCAAGTTGCGCGAATGTCTCGAAAAGCTCGACCCGGACGACCGCGAAATCTTGTCGTTGCGGCACTTCGAGCAGTTGAGCAATCGCGAGACGGCGGAGGAGCTGAACGTCGCGCCGAACGTCGCCAGCGTTCGTTATCTCCGCGCGCTCAAAAAATTCCGCGTCGTTTTGCAAGCGGAGAAACTCGACGAACTTCTCGAGTAAACGCCGACTTCAACCGGAAGCCGGTCGCCGTTTCCCGTCGCCCGCCCGGAAAACGACGTTCGACGCCGTTCGCCCGCAAGCCGTCAAGTCGACGCGAAACGAGCGAACGGTCGCTTCGCCGCCCTTGCAACCGATAAACTTTTCCCAGCTTAAAATTCTCGCAAAAATTTCCGCGACGGAAGCGCCGAACGACGCAAAACGCGTACTTCTAAAAAAGCGACGTCGACGTCCGCACGGTCGCGACGCCGGTCGCCGCGCCCGTTAGTTTCCTCGCATTTCCCCTATTTTAACGCCGCTATGTCCGACCTCTTCGACGAACAACGCTCCGACGCGCCCCTTCCCAACGCGCCGTCCGGTTCCGACGCTTCCGCTTCCGAAACGACGCAAATTTCCCAATTTCTCCCGCCGACGCTCGACTCTTCGACCGGCGCCGACGCGGAGGAGCCCGACCTCGAAGCGCTTTCGGAACGCTTCGTCGAAGACTTTCGCGCCGGACGCCGCCCGTCGGTCGACGAGTACGCGGAACGGTTCCCGATCTTCGCCGAAGAGATTCGCGACCTTTTCCCGGCCCTCCTCCTCTTAGAAAAAGGGGGAACCCGAGAAGCGTTGTCGAGCCTTTCGCAGGGCGCGTCGCGGCAAGGGTTCGCGATTTCCGGACTCGAACGGCTCAAGAATTATCGAATCGTTCGCGAAATCGGACGCGGCGGGATGGGCGTCGTTTACGAGGCTTGGGACGAAACGCTCGAACGCGTCGTCGCCCTTAAGGTAATGAAAATTTTCCCGGGAGAAGAAGAGCAAACGCTCAAACGCTTCCAACGCGAAGCGAAGACGGCGGCGCGCCTCCACCATACGAATATCGTTCCCGTTTTCGATTCCGACGTTCTCGACGACAAGTTTTTTTACGTTATGCAGCTCGTCGACGGCGTCAACCTCGAACAGTTTTTGCGGATGAAGGAAGCGGAAGCGTCCGAATCGCTCGCCGACGACTCGAAAGACGGCGACGGAAACGGTTCCGCGTCCCGTCGTCGTTCGAACGTTTCCGGTTCGGACGCCGACGCCGTCGACTCGTTCGCGGACACGACGGATATTTCGCCGAATTTCGCGCCGAACGAAGCGGAAACGCCCGCCGAATCGCAAGGCTCCGCCCAACTTCCGCCCCCGAACGCCCCGCCCAAAAACGACCGCTTCTTCGCCCGTCGCGCCGACGCGAAGCGCCGACGGTCGGAACGTCGCGAAACGGTCAATCCGAGCGCGTTCGGCTCCCGTTTTCCGGCGGCGAGCAAACCGCTTCTCTCCGTTCGCATCGCGGATTCGAACTATTATCAACGCGTTTGCGACGTCGTCGTTCAAGCGGCGCAGGGGCTCGATTACGCGCACCGGCACGACGTCGTTCACCGCGACGTTAAGCCGTCGAACCTAATCGTCGACGAGGACGGCGTCGTTTGGATCACCGACTTCGGCCTCGCGAAATCGACGACCGAAAACGATTTGACGCGCCAAGGCCAGCTCGTCGGAACGCTCCGCTATCTCGCGCCGGAAGCGCTCGAAGGGAACTTTTCGCCCCTTACGGACGTTTACTCGCTCGGCTTAACCCTTTACGAACTCTTGACTTTCGCTCCGGCGTTCGACGAGACGAACTACTCGAAGCTCCTCGCGCAGGTCGCCGAAGGCCGCCCGACTCGTCCGCGCAAAATCAACCCGAAAATCCCGCTCGACCTCGAAACGATCGTCCTCAAAGCGATCGAGCCGACGCCGGAAAAGCGGTACGCGTCCGCCGGGGAACTCGCCGACGACCTGCAACGCTTCCTCGACGACCGCCCGATTCGAGCGCGCCGCGTTAGCTTCGTCGGCCGCGTTTGGCGTTGGGGAAAGCGCAACCGCCTCGTCGCCGGGCTCCTCATTTCGATTTTCGTTTTACTAACCGTTATTTTCGCCGGAATTTCGACGAGTTACGTCCGAACGTTGGCCCTCGTTCGCGCGAAAGAGGCGGAGTCGCAACGGGCGCAAAAGAACCTCGACCTCGCGCTGGCGGCGTTCGACGACGTTTTCGAGTCGCTCGGCGACGGGGCGGCGGTCGACTTCAACTTCGTCGACAACGCCGAATCGCTCGGCGCTCCGACCGACGACCCGTCGATTTCGGAGAAGGAAGCGCGCGTCCTCGAAGACCTGCTCGCGTTTTACGACGGTTTCGTTGCCGAAAACGAAAACGAACCGACGCTCCTCTTGAAATCGGCGCGGGCTCGCGTTCGCGTCGGAACGATCCTTAAACTCCTCGGACGCTCGCGGGACTCCGACGCGTTCCCGCAGGCGCTCGAACTTTACCGCCGAGCGTTCGACTTCGCGTCCGACGAAACGGAGCGGGCGCAGATCGCGCTCGAAAAAGCGAACGTCGTTCGCGCGGCTTACGAAGCGGCGCCGCTCGAAAATCGGCTCGCCGAGTTCCTTCCGCTTTGCGCGGAGTCGCTCGCCGAGTTGGCCGCGATCCCGCAAGACTCGACGTTCGCCGAAGCGCGCGACCGAACGACGGCGCGACTCCGGTTCGAGCGCGCCGTTCTCCGACTCGAAGAACTACGCGGCGGCGGAGGGGAAAAAGCGGGTCGAATCGGATTCTTCGAAACGCCGAAACGAACGAACCCGACGCCCCAAACGCTCGCGGAAATCGACGCCGACTTCGCCGCCGCCGGGGAACGCCTCGAACGCCTGCGCGTCGTCGGAACGCAAACGCCGGACTACCTCTTTACGGCGGTCAAGTTCAACTCCTTCTTCTCGCTTTGGGCCGCGACGCTCGGTCAATCGGAGCAAGCGCTCGAACAGCAAAGGAAAAGCGACCGACTCGCGCGGCGGTTCGCGACCCTTTATCCGAACGATTCGCGCTCCTATATCGCGACGATGCTTCACTGCGTCGTCAAAACGGTCGCCGACGCGGACGCGCTTCCCGTCGCCGCCGCCGACGACGACGCGAAGCGTCGAGCCGAACTCGAAAACGTCGCCAATCGCGCCTTTTCGACCGCCGACGCGCTCGTCGACAAGTTCCCGAACTCGCCGCAATACGACGCGTTCCGCATCGTCGTTTATTATCATTTTGCCAAACGGGAAGCGGTTCTCGGGAATCTCGAACGCGCGGACGAACTCCTCGAACGAGCGGAAACGCTGACGCTCGCCTTCGCCAAAACGCGACCGGACTTCGACGATTTCGAGTTCTTCGGGCCGTTGCGCGCCGCTCGCGCGGAGCTTTTCGTCGCTCGCGGCAAACTCGACGCCGCGGAGGAATACGTCGCGAAGATGGAGACCGCGCTTCGCCGCTCCGAAGAAAGCGCCGCCGCGAACCCCGACGCCGATTCGCCGAACCGACGCGCCCGCCGCCAAGCGACGCAAAAGTCGGTCGACCGCTTGCGAACGCTCTTGACCGAAGCGCGCCGCGGCTCCAACGGCGTTCCGTCGACGTTAGGAGCGTCCGAAACGCCCGAGTCGAACGAGTCGACGCCGCCCGCCGAAACGCCCCCAACGGACGCGACGACGGAAACGCTCGAATCCGCCGAGCCGTCCGAAACGGTCGAAACGGTCGAAACGGTCGAAACGTCCGAATCGGTCGAATCGGTCGGGCCGGAAACGATTCCGACGTTCGAAACGCTCGCGTTCTGAAAACGCCGGTTTTCCCTCTTTTCCCCCGAACGCGGTTTCCGAACGCGGTTTCGCCCAAGCGGCGCGACCGCGTTTTTTTTTGCGTTTTGTCATTAATACTATAGGGAACTTTTTCGCGCCGCCGTCGTTCGACTTCCCGTTCGGTTCCCCTTTCAACTCCCGTTCGGCTCCCCGCTCGACTTCCCGCGCTTGACGCCGAGCGTCGCTTTCGTTATTCTTACAACGGTTCCAACATCCCGAGCGGTCGCGCCGCCGACGCCGGTTTCAACGCGTTCGCCGATTCCAACGTCCGAAGCGGTCGCGGCGGCGAAAGCGGTTCTCGGCGTCGAAGCGGTCGCGGCGGTATCGACGGTTCCCGGCGTTAAAGCGGTTTCGAGCGTCGAAGCGGTCGCGGCGGTATCGACGGTTCCCGGCGTTAAAGCGGTTTCGAGCGTCGAAGCGGTCGCGGCGGTATCGACGGTTCCCGGCGTTAAAGCGGTTTCGAGCGTCGAAACGGTCGCGACGGGGACGGCGGTTCCGACGGTTCGAACGTTTCTTCCGAAAAATCGAGTCGATTTTGCCGTTTTTACTCATTACAAGCGCCGTTTATGCCGATTACGCTATTGCCGACGCGAATAAAGTTGGGAAAAATTTTCCAAAAACTTATTCGCGCGGAGGTTTTTTCCCTAATGAAGAACCGTTTACGGTACGATTACAGGTTATAGGAGAAAACCCGTTTTTACCCGTTTACACGGTTACGCCGTTTATTCGGGTTTGCGCGAGTCGTTCGCCGCGTTCGCAAGACGCCCCGTTCGACTCGACGAGCCGCCCGCCGTCGCAACGGAACGACGCCGAAACGACGCGGCTCGGGAGAAAACCCCAAGTTTTTGTTTTTCGATGGAGCCGAGTCGCCAACCCATCGGCGTCAGACGAGTCGAACGAACGAAACGCCCCAAACGAGCGACGGATCGCTCGCCGCGTTTTCCCCTTCGTTCTTCGTCGCCGACGAAAAGACGATTTTTTCACTGATTAATTTTCTTCCGGAGAATCTGGGAGGTCAGGGATGACTAATGGTGCCACTCGTAACACTAAGCGTATAACAGCGAGTCTCGAAAGGAGTATCGTGTTGGAACCAACCAAAAAGATTCAGACTGGTTTGTTGGCGATCGCGTTGGGCTTCGGCTCGGCGGCGTTTTCGCTCGGCGGAGCGACGACCTTTGGAACGGACGCTCTCGCTCAAACCCCGGCTTCGGCCGTCCTCGGCGTTAATTCGAACGCCCCGTCCTATCCGGCGCTTGTTCGGAGTCAAGAACTCCTTTTGAAAGCTCGCCGTTCGTTGATGAGTCGCGACGTCGTCGCGGCGGAACGCTACGTTCGCGAAGCGCAAGCGTTGAACGCTCAATACGGCGCGGCCAGCGACCGTCCGGAATACGTTCTTCCGCTCGTCGACCAATACAAACGCGCCGAAGCGGCGGCTCGCGCTCAAGGAATGACCGAAGCCGTCAAACGCGAATTGGCGAAGAGCTACCTCGAACAAGCGGAAGGCCTCCGTCGTTGCCAAGATTTGGACGCGGCGGAAAACCTCGTCGCCGAAGCTCGCAAGTTGGACGTCGTTTTCGACGCCGCGACGATCGAACGCAAGATGGACGTCGCGTCGGTTCAACGCCGCGTCGCCGACGACCGCCTCGCGCTCGCCGCTCCGACCGCTTCGCAAGCTCCGTTGACCGGTCTTTCGGAAGCGACGAAACGTCAAGTCGCGTCGGCTCAAGAAACGCTGCGTCAAGCTCGCGTTTTGGCCGCGAACGGTCAAGCGGAACGCGCCGAACAAACGGTTCGCGCGCTCCAAGCGCAAGGTATTCCGGAAAGCGCGTTCGCGGGCGGCGACTCCCCGGCGCAATTCCTCCGCGACGTCGCGGCGGCTCGTTCGCAATCGTCGATTCGCCAAGTCCAAGCGACGGTTCCGGGCGTTTCGTCGGGCGAAAGCGCCGGCTACCTTTACGTCCAAGAAGCGGAAACCGCTCTCGCGCAAGGCGATAAAGAAACCGCGTTGACCAACTACCGCGACGCGCTCCGCTACACGGCGGAACTCGACGCCGCGACGGTTCGCAAAATCAACGCCGAAATCGCTCGCCTTTCGGCTCCGGCCGCGACTCCGGAAGTCGTCGCGACCACCGCCGGTATCGACTTCACGCAATCGCCGGAAGCGTTGCAAAACGAAATCGCCGCGTTCGTCGCGAAGCAAAATCAAGTCCGCGAAACCGCTCCGAAAGAAGCGCTCGCCGACCTGAAACAACTCCGCGCCGAAATTGAAGCGTCGTCCCTCGACGCCGCGAATAAAGCGCACTTCGCGCACGCTCTCGACGTCGCGATCGCCGACGCCGATTCGTTCCTCGCCGCGAACGGCTCCCGCATCGCGTTGCAACAACAAAACGCGAACGTCGACGCGTTCGTCGCTCAAAAACGCGAAGCGGAACTCGAACGTCAAGCGCGCTTGGCCGACGATACCGAAAAGTTCAACGACCTCCTCGAAGAAGGCCGTTACGACGAAGCGATCGTCTTGGCGGAAAAATGCGCCGACTACACCGGCGGCGACGCGATCGCGGTTCAAATGTTGAACAAAGCGAAACGGTCGAAGCAAGTCGCGTTCAACAACAATCTTCGCGAAGCGCGTTCCGATTCGTTCCTCCAAGGGATGAACGACGTCGAAACGGCGGCGGTCGTCGAAGTCAACGACGCGAACCCGCTCGTTTTCAACGCGGAACGTTGGAACGTCGCGAAGAACCGCAAGTCGCTGACCGGCGGCACGACCCGCTCCGAAGCCGACCTCGAAATCCTCCGCAAGCTCGAAATGCAAATCACGTTGCCGTTCGACCAACCGACCCCGCTCGACCTCGTCGTCGATTACATCCGCAAAAACGCGGAAATCAACATTATGGTCGACGAAGCCGCGCTCGCGGAAGCCGGGATCACGTCCGATATGGCGGTTCCGACGAACCTCGCGAACATCAAGCTGAAGAACTACCTGAAGCACTCGCTGACGCCGCTCGGCTTGTCGTACATCGTTGAAGACGAAGTCCTCACGATCACCGGCAAGAATAAGCGCTCCGGCAAGACGACCGTCCAATACTACCCGGTCGCCGACCTGGTCATCGGCGTCCCGAACTTCGGCAACGTCGTCGCTCCGATGTCGCAAGAAGCGAGCCAACAACGCGCGTTCCAACAAGTCGCCAACCGCGGCTTGAGCGCGTCCGCCGCGAACACGATTCCGGGCTTGAACCAAAACGTTTTCGGTTCGAACTCGACGCTCCTTTCGCCGAACATCGCCGCGCAAATCCAATCGAGCGGCGGAAACGTTCCGCTCACCGCGGGCTCCGGCGGCGGGATGAACGACCCGTCCGAGCTGATCGACCTCATCACGGCGGTCGTCGGCGACGAAGAAACTTGGGAAATGGTCGGCGACCCCCAATTCTTCTCGCTGAACAACACCTTGGCGATTCGTCAAACGGAAGAAAACCACGAAGAGATCCACGAACTCCTCGAAAAACTCCGCTCGCTGAACGACCTGCAAGTCGCGGTTGAAGTTCGCTTCATCACGATCAGCGACGAGTACTTCGAACGCATCGGGGTCAATATGAACCTGTCGTTCCAATCGGACGTCGACACGGACTCGCTTAACGACGACGATCAATTCGTTCCGACGAAAAAAGGCGTCTACGGTATTTACGACGCCGGAGCGAGCGGCGACAATATGTTCACCGAAAACCTGAACATCAACTTCACGCAGAACAGCTACGGCTTGGCCGTCCCGCAGTTCGGCAACTACGACCCGTCGGTCGGCGCGCAAATGGGTTTTGCGATTTTGAGCGACATCGAATCGTACTTCTTCGTCAGCGCGGCGGAATCCGACACCCGCACGAACGTCCTGCAAGCGCCGAAAGTTACGATGTTCAACGGTCAAACCGCGAACGTTATGGACTTCACCAGCGTCCCGTACGTCAGCACGGTTATCCCGGTCGTCGGCGAATTCGCCGTCGCGCAACAACCGGTCATCACGGTCATCAACGAAGGTCAGTTTATGACCGTCCAAGCGACCGCGTCGCCGGACCGCAAATACGTCCGCATGACCGTCGTCCCGTTCTTCTGCAAGATCACGGACAACGACCGCACGTTTAAGTTCGAAGGCACCGACTCGGTCTCGACGAACAGCACGACCGCGAACAAAGGAAGCAGCATCCTCGAAAGCATCACCGACGAACGCGAAACGACCAGCGGCGCCGAAGTCGTCAGCGCCGGCACGACGATTCAAGAACCGGTTACGTCCAGCTTCTCCGTCTACACGACGGTCAACGTTCCGGACGGCGGCACGGCCCTCCTCGGCGGTATCAAACGTTTGAGCGAAGGTCGCAACGAAGGCGGCGTCCCGATTTTGAGCAAGATTCCTTACCTCAAACGCCTCTTCTCGAACAGCGCCATCGGTCGCGAAACGACCAGTATGTTGATGACGGTTACCCCGCGCATCATCATCCAAGAAGAGGAAGAAGAATTCGCCACCGGCGCCAACCCGGGCCGCGACTGATCGCAAACGGCTCCCGCCCCGACGCGCTAAACGTCGGGGCCGCCGCTAACGCCTCTTAAAAAAGACGACGAAGCCGACTCGGTTTCGTCGTCTTTCCTTTTTCTTGCGCCGTCCGTTCCCCTCTTGAAAACCGCTCTTGACCGGCGCGCGAAAATTCGGTATCGTCGAGCGATTTTTCGCGGCGTTTTCCCGCCGTTTCGCCCCTTTTTCCCCGCTTTTTACTTTTTCGCGTTTCGGAGTTTTCGCTTTGACCCGTTCGTTTCGACTCGGCCCGACGGTCGCGCTCGTTCTCGCGTCGACCCTTTCGGCGCTCCTCGCGCTCTCGACGGAACTCGGCGCCGCGCCTCCGCCCCTCGACCGTCCGACGTTCGACGCGTCCGGTTTGGAGCCGACGCCCCCCGAACCGTCTTGGAGCGAAACGTTCGAAACGCCCGGCGTCAGTTGGCGCTACCTTTACCAAGAGGGCGAAGTCGAAGTCCTCGAACATCGCCGCGTCGACGATTTCGCGTTCTCCGGCAAACGCTCCGAACGCCTCCGTTACGAAGCGAAGAAACCGGGCGTCGTCGTTTTCGGTCATTACTGCGACTATCCGACGATTTACAACGAAACCGCGCCGTCCGTTCGCGTCCGCGCCGACCGTCCCGGCGTCTCGCTCGCCGCGCTCGTCGTCTTCCCGAAAACGCTCCGCCCCGATACGAAGACGCCGCTAACCGCGCTCCTCCCCGGCGCGACGTACTCGAAAACCGGCGAATGGGAACGGCTCGGCTTCCCGCAAGATTTTCAGGGCCTCCTCGACGAAACGACGCGAGCCCTGCGCGGCGAACACCGAATCCCGGTCGACGCCGACGGCGCCTATATCCGTCAACTCGTCTTGATAACCGAAGCGCGGCGCGGCGTTTACAATCTTTGGCTCGACGACTTGGAAATCGTCGAACACCTCCCGGCCAACCGCGACGCCTTGCGCCTCTCGGAACGCGGCGCCCGATTCAATCCGACCAACCTGCTGAGCTGCCGACTGCGGTTGACCGAAACGCCGATCTTTTGGCGCGCCGACGACGCCAACAACTCGACCGTTTACGGCGAAGAACCGTTCGCAATCGACCGAAAACAAGCGGAGAAAAACGAACGCGTTCCGCTCGCTTTCGCTCGCGACGCCGTCGCGCCGCCTCCGACGCCCGCCCCCGTCGCGCCGCGTTCGACTCGTCCTAAAGCGTCTTACAAACAAGCGTTGGCGATCCTTCCGTCTCTCTCGCCGGAACCGTTCGCGACGTCGCCCTCCGACGCGCTTCTCGCCGCCGCGCCTCGTTCCGTCGACGCGGTCGAGCAAGTCGCTTTCGCCGCCTCCGATTCGCCGAACGACGCCCGCGTCGCGTCCGCCGATTACGCCGACGACCCGACGAACGGCCTTCAACCGCCGGTCGAATCGCCGACCGACGAACTCGTCGCCGGGAGCGGAACCCTCGCCGACCCGTTCGCCGCCGCGACCGAAGATTTCGTCCGTCCCGGCGAACGCCTCGTCGCGAACGCTCGGTTCGGAAGCGGAGGCCGCCTCGAAACGGAAAACGGTCGCGTTTACGCGCTTCGCGCCGTCGAAAGTCAAGCGGAGCCGTTCGCGTTCCTTAAAAAACTCGGCTTCAACGCCGTTCTTCTCCCGGCGCCGCCGACCGCCGCGCAACTCAAAGAAGCGAACGACGCGAAAATTTGGCTGATCGCCCCCGCGCCGATCGGCCCCGAAACGGTCTCGAAAGTCGATTTCGACGCGAAAACGCCGCCGACGCCCGACGACGCTCGGTCGCAAACCGCCCCCGCCGCTCCGACCGTTAACGATTACTTCGCCGGAACCGCCGCGACCGACGCTTACGATCCGGTTCTCCTTTGGTACGCGGGCGTCCTTAAACGCTCCGAAGTCGACGCGTTCCGACGCCAAGCCGAAAGAATTCGCCAACTCGACCCCCGAAAACGTCCGCTCGTCGGCTCCGTCGTCGACGGTCTCGACGAGTACTCGCAAGAAGGCGGCCTCGACGCGATCGTTCTCGACCGGCGCCCGATGCAAACGTCGCTCGATTTCAACGCTTACGGCGACTGGCTCGTCGACTGCCAATATCACGCGACCAACCCGAGCGTCGTTTTCGGTTGCCAAATTCAAACGCAGCCGTCCTTCGGCGCGACTCGGCAACGTCAAGCGTTCGGCGTCGTCGAAGAGTCCCCCGCCGTCGTTTCGTTCGAACAAATGCGACAACAAGCGCGCTTCGCGACGCGCGCCGGCTGCCGTTGCCTCTTTTTCGCGTCCCGTTCCCGACTCGACGCGAAAGACCGAGCGACGCAGTATCGCGCCGCCGCGCTCGAACTCTTGAATCTCGAACAGCAGACCCTCGCCCCTTGGACGGCGCTCGGCGTCGCCGAACGCGCGACGACGCCGACGAACTCGCCGATTTTAGGCGCCGTCGTTTCCCGCGCTCGACACGCCGCGCTCGTCGCGCCAATTTCAATAGAGCGGAACAACCAATTCGCGATGGGACAAACGGCGGTCAACAATTGGTCGGCGACGATCGCGACGCAAGAAGGTTACGCGCCCGACTTGCTCCTCCCCGGCGCCCTTCGCAAAGTCCAAGCGACGCGACGCGCCGGAGGTTCCGCCTTCGCGCTCGACGAAGGAAGCCTCAACTCTCTCCTCGTTTACACCCAATCCGACTTGACGACTCGCTCGACCGCCGAACGCGCCGCGACCTTCGGCCCGCGAATGGCCGAGTTGGCGATCAAACTGGCGCGAATGCGGCTCGACCTTTACGAAGAAACGGTTTATCGCCTCCGACGCCTCGAAGAACGCGGCGCGGCGCCCCGCTCCGCCCCCCGTTCGCCCAATCTCGGCTCCGTCGTCGAAAAAGCGAACGCCGCGCTGTTGCAAGCCGACCGCTATTTAGAGCTTCGAGACGATTCGGAAGCCTATTTAGCGGCGGAAAGAGCGACCCGCGAACTCCGCGCAATCGAACGCCAATTTTGGAGCGACGCGACCCGCAACGAAGTCAACCGCCCGACGACGCCTCTTTCGACGTCGTTTTACGATATGCCGGAATATCTCGAACTTTACGAAGACATTCTCTCCGGCGCGATTCGCCCGTCCGGCGACAACCTGATTCGCGGAGGCGACTTCGAAAACGCCGCGTCTTGGAACGACGACGGTTGGCGATTAAACTACAACGCGTCGCCGTCGGTTGCCGCTCGCGTTTCGTTCGACGCCGTCGCCGCGCGCTCCGGCTCGAACGGTTTGCGCGTCGTCGTTTCGGCGCCGGAAGGCCGCGCGCCGGTCGAAACCGAATCGACCGCCGCGACGCTCGAAACGTCGTTCGCAACCCGCGTCGGACAAACGATTTGCGTTCAAGGTTGGATCAAGATTCCGCAAGCGTTGACGAATTCGGTCGACGGCGTTAAAATTTACGACGATCAAGGCGGCGAAACCCTCGCGCTTCGTTTTCGCGACGCGACCGATTGGCGACGTTTCGCGTTTTACCGCCGCGCGATCAACGACGGAACGACGCGCCTTCGCTTCGAATTCGTCGGGCTCGGCGAAGTTTATCTCGACGACGTCGTCGCGCAAGTCGTCGAATAACGCGACTTCCGTTTGAGCGTTTAAACGGCGGCGACGGCGAACGTTCGCCCTTTTTTATCGCCGCGTTTCGGAAGTCGCTCGAGTCGGCGCGACGGTCGGAAGGGACAAATTCGACGCGGCGTCGTTCGTCGCGTTCGACGTTGAAACGCTCGTTTCGGTTTCTTCCGCAACCTCGAACGCGTCGGGATTTACCGCCGCTTCAAACGTCGTTTCAAACGTTTCGCGCGACGCCGCGTCGTCTTTTTTCGCGCCGACGGCGAAACGTTCTTTTTCGCTCTCGTTTGCCGCCGCGTCCTCCGTCGAAGTCGGCGAAACGACCGGCGGCGTCTTCTCGTCCGCGACGGCGACCGGGCGAGCCGCGCGTCGCAAGCTCGGAACCGCGCTCGGCGCCGCCGGCCCCGACGCGTTCCCGTTCCCGTTCCCGTTCGTCTCCGTCGACGTTCGACTCGTCAAACTCGGCGCGAAGTCGGCGGCGTCCCAACTTGCTCCGCTCGGTTCGCAACATTCGCTCTTTTCGACGTTTGCGCTCGTCGTTTCCGTTCGAATCGTCTCGACGCTTTCGACGCTTTCGACCGTTTCGCGCCTTTCCGTCGTCCCGCCCGCCGCCGACGCCTCCGGCAAATACCGCGTCGAAACCGGAACGACCGTCTTATAAACCGGAACCGGCCGCATAACTTTCGTCGTTTTCGGAACTTGCCTCGCGACGCGCTCGACGTAAGGTTCGCGAACGATTTCCGTTACCGTTTTATACGTCGTTACCGGCGTTTCGCGAATTTCTTCGGTCGTTTGCGTTCGGAGAACGCGCGTCGGCGTCTTTTTCACAACGCGTTCCGTTACCGGCTTATACGTCGTTACCGGAACGACTTCCGTTTGAGCGTCGCGGACGTAAACGGTCGTCGGCTCGCTTACGGTTCGCTCGACTTGAACCGGACGCAACGTCGTTCGCGTCGTCGGCACGTTCTCGACGACCGTTTGCGGAACATACGTCGTTACCGGGACTTGCGTCGCGACGAGATTCGGTCGATAAACCCTTTGCGCGCGGTACTCGGTCGGTTCTTGGGTCGGCGTCCAATAGAGCCCCGGAAGCCGATAGCGCGTTCGCCCGGTCGCCGGATCCCAATAATCGCCGCCGCAACGCCAACGGAGGCAACACCTTTCGCGCCCCGGAACCGCCGTTATTCGCGTTTCGAAACCGCCGTAATCCCGCGTTTCGGTTCGATAAGTCGTCGTCGGACGATTGACGACGTAACTCCTTTGCGTCGTTACCGTTTCGACGACCGGCTGCATCACCGTTTCGACAATTTTCCGTTCGCGATTTTGCACGACGGGTCGCAGCGTCGTCCGCGTTCGCGTTTGCGTCGACGTTTCCGGCACGTACCGCGTTACGTCGTAAGTCGTTTCTTTTTCGACGGTTTCCCAAACGGGCCGCTCGACCTTCACTTTTTCTCGCTTAATCGACGTTTCCGGAACTTGACGCGTTATCGTTTTATCTCGATACCGCGTTACGTTATCCCAAACGGTCTCGTAAGTCGTTATTTCTTCTTCCTTATACTCCATTTCGACGCAAGTCGTCGACGTCGCGTCGCAAGGTTCGCAAACGTTCGAACAAGTCGCGACGCTCGAACAAACGTCGGCGCAAACGCTTTCGCAAACGCCGTTCGTTCCGCATTCCGCAACCTCCGACGTCGCCGCGACTTGCGAAGGATAACCGCTCGTCGCGACCTCCGCCGACGCGCAAACCGTCTCGGTCGCCGCCGACGTCCAAGTCGCGCAAACCGGCGCCGACGCGATCGGAGGACTCGGAAAGCTCGCGCAAGTCGCCGTCGAACAAGCCGTCGTTCCCGCCGTCCCCCAAACCGGTCGAGCGACCGCGACCGTTCGCGGAACCGCCCAAACGGTCGTCGACGGCGCGCAACCGACGACCGTCGGCGCGTAAAACGTTCGAACGCTCGGCGCCCGTCGCGCTTCTCGCCAACGCCGCCAAAAACATTGCGACGCTCCTTGATTCGCCGCGCCGAGAACCAAAACCGCGCTCGCCAAAAAAACGCTCCCAACGACGACGCGCCGCCGTCTCGCCCGCCGACGCCCCCCCCTCTCCGCCTCCGTCCTCGCCTTCGCACCGGTCGCGTTCGCGACGCCGGAACTTTGACGCAAAAGACGACGGAACCGCTCCTCCGTTCCCGCCTTCGCACCGGTCGCGTTCGCGACGCCGGAACTTTGACGCAAAAAACGACGGAACCGCTCCTCCGTTCCCGCCTTCGCACCGGTCGCGACGCCCTCGTCCGACGCTCGCCCAACCGCTTTCGCCCCGACGCGCGCCCAATTCGCAAATCGCGACGCGACGCCGGCGAAAAATTTTCCCTTTTTCTCCCGGAAATGAGACGCGCGTTTTCTCGTCATGTTGATTTCTCCTCGTTTTTCGTTAAAATATAAGAAAGAGCGTTCGACGGTCGCGTCGCGAAACGTTATTAAGAAAATTCCGCAATTTTCCTAAACTTCGCCGCTCGCCCAACCGCTCTTTCCGACGTCCAAGCGACGCCGGTAAAATAGTTTTTCCGCCGCAAAAGCGTCAAAACCGGCAAATTTTTCCCCGTCGTGTTTTCGCCGAACGCGCGCTTTTTCCGAAAATCCCGCCGCCGCCCGACAAATTTCGCCCCTCGCGACGCGTCGAGCGCCGACGTCCCTTATTTTACCCAACCATCCGTTAAGGAAAAACGATGAGCGTTCCTTCCGATCCCAACCGACTCGCGCCCGACGCCGCGCCGACGCGTCCCGCCTCGTTTCTCGACGCCGCGACCTACGGCCTCGCCCCAAACGAAACGCCGCTCCTCGACGACGCGCCGACGCCGACGAAAAGCTCCCGCCTCGACGACGCCGCGACGGCGCGCTTCGCCGACGTTTATCGCCGCCTCGTCGCCGAAATCGAAAAAGCGTTCGTCGGCCAACGCGAACTCGTTCTCGGAACGCTCGTCGCCCTTTTTTCCGGCGGACACGTTCTCGTCGAAAGCGTCCCGGGGCTCGGCAAAACCCTTTTCGCGCAAGCGCTTGGACGCGCGCTCGGCTGCCGCTTCGGTCGCGTTCAGTTCACGCCGGACTTGACGCCGTCCGACGTCGTCGGCGCGCTCGTTTTCAACGCGAAAGAACAGGAATTCACGTTCCGTCCCGGCCCGATTTTTACGCAAGTCCTTCTCGCCGACGAGATTAACCGCTCCCCCGCCAAGACGCACGCCGCGCTCCTCGAAGCGACGCAAGAAGGCGCCGCGACGGTCGACGGTCAAACGCATCCCCTTCCGCGCCCGTTCTTTACGATCGCGACGCAAAACCCGATCGAGTCCGAAGGCACGTACCGCCTCCCGGAAGCGCAGCTCGACCGCTTTATGTTCAAGCTCGTCGCCGATTACCCGAGCGCCGACGAAGAAACCCAAATTTTAGTCGAACACGGCAAAAACGTCGCGTTGTCGGCGAAACTCGACGCGATTCGCCCGGTTCTCGCCGCCGAAGAAGTTTTAGAGCTAACGTCGCTCGCCAACGACGTTTACGTCGCTCCGCAACTCTTCGACTACGTCGTCAAAATCGTTCGCGCGACCCGCGATTTCCCGCGCCTCGCCTTCGGAGCGTCGCCCCGCGCCGGGCTCGCGCTCGTCCAAGGCGCCCGCGTCCTCGCCGCCTTCCGCGGTCGCAATTACGCGACGCCGGACGACGTCGTTCCGCTCGTTTTGCCGACGTTGCGACACCGCGTCATTATGTCGCCGGAGGCCGAAATCGAAGGCCGCCGCGTCGACGACGTTTTAACGGCGCTCCTCCGTTCGATCGAAACGCCTCGCCTTTAACCCGACGCCGACTCGAACCTTAACCGCCTTGTTCCCCAGCGTTTACCCCAATCGCCTCGCCGCGTTAACCGACGAAAGAACCGTCCGATGGCCGACCCGTTCACCCGATTAATCGCTATTTCGCAACAAACGGAACGTCTTTTAGAACAACGCTTTGGAGCGCAAGGACGCGGCCTTCACGAAAAACTGTCGTCGGTCGCCGACCGCGTTCCGGAAAAAATCCAAAAGAAAATTCGTTTTATTGCGACAATCCGCAACAAAGCGACGCACGAAGACGTCCGAATCGCCAAGGAAAACCTTCCCGCCGTCCGCCAAGCGTTCGCCGAGGTTCTCCCCGCGCTCGACGGCGGCGCCTCCCGACGGCGAGCCGCGCTTCGTAAAGCGTTCGTCGCGATCGCTTTAATCGCGGCGTTCGCGGCGTTTCTCGCGCTCCGTTGACGCCGACGTCGCCAAGCGCCGTTTTTACTTTACCGTTCGTCGTTAACCGTTAACCGTTGTCAATCGTCGACTTAGAAAAGAACGTTAAATGATCGATTTTTGGGCGCGTTTCGACGAATCGGACGTCGAAAAATACGCGAAAACGTTGATTCTTCCCGACTATATGTCGCACTTAAACCTCCGTCCGTTCTCGTTTTCCGAGCAACGAGAGAGCGCGAGCGGGCGCGAGCCGTTGACGCTTCTTTACGTCGGCGACGGTCGCTTGGAAGAATTGGAACTCCGCCCGGAACGCGACGCCTTGCCGTTAATCGCGTCCCTCGATCTCGGCGTCGACGTCGGAAAAATCCGCCTTCCCAACTCCGGCGCTTACTGGACTTGGAGCGATTACGGCCCGTCGCACCCCTTTTTTTCTCGCCCGCTCGACGCGAAAAACGACGACGCGTCGACGAACGACGTTTTGTCGCCGTCCTTTCTCCGCGTCTACTTCGAACCGCGCGAAACGACGTTTTCGCGAACCGAAACTTTCGACGCGCAAGACGCTTACGTCAGCGTTTCTCGGCGCGAAATTTTCTTTTCTTGGCGCGTTTTGGAAGCCTACTTGGAAGCGCGTTGCCGCGATCTGCTTATCGACTTTTTCGCGACGTCGGATAACAATCCGCTCGACGATCAACCGCAACCCGTTGAAAAACAAGACGTTGCCTCCGACGAAGAAACCGACGACGTCGCGTCGACTCCCGAGCGTCCGCGTCGGGTCGATTTCGCTTGGGACGCCGATTTTCGCCCCTTCGACGCGAACTACGCCGAAACGCAAACCGTCGACGTCGCGTCGCCCAACAACGATTCCGCCGCGCCTCCCGATTCCTCCGCAACCGCTTGCGAATCCTCCGTTTGCGCGCGCCGTTTTACGCCGAGTCGCGCTCCCAAAGCGCCGTCGAATCCGCCGCCCTTCGCCTTTGAAGTCGACGACCAAAACGTTCGTTTCCGTTTCGGCCCGCTCGCCGGTTCGCTCGTCGCGGCCAACGGCGAAACGTTTGAGGACGCGATACGTTTTTCCGGGTTGCGCCAATCGCTAACCCGTTTGTCCGATTACGTTTACTACGACCCGCAAAACGCCGCGCCAACGCTCGACGAAACCGGCGTCCGTTTGCGCTTAACCCTCGTCGACGGCGACGCAAACGACGCGACCGACGACGTTTAGCGTTTCGTTTCGGTTCGCCGTTTTCCTTTTTTCGCTTCGGAGCCGCGTCAATGAAAAAATCGTCCGTTTCCCCCGCCGCCACCAAGAACGACGCGGCGTCGCTTCCCGTCGTCCCGACCGGCTCCGCGACCGGACTTCTTTACGTTGAAAACCGTTCGCCGATTCGCGTTTTCGGCGTCGACTCGATTCGCAAGTCCTTCGGCGAAGAGACCTTGCGGCAAGCGCTTAACGCGCGCCTAGCGCCGGGCGTCGTCGACGTCGTCCTAAACCCGGACGCGCACGTCGGTTACGGCGCGCCGATCGGCTGCGTTATCGTTTCGCCGACGCATATTTACCCGGGCCCGGTCGGCGTCGATATTAATTGCTCGATGAGTTTGCTCCAATTAGATCTCGACGCTAACGCTATCGCCGACAAGCGTTTGCGCCGCGCTCTCGTCGACGCGATCGAACGTCGCGTTCCGACCGGCGCCGGGTACCGTCAAGCGCCGCTCGGTCGAAAAATCCCGCTCGAAACGATCGAACGCGGACTCGTCGAAGGCGCGACGCCGGAAATCTGCGCGCTACTCGACGTCAACCCCGCTTGGGCGAACCGCCTCGAAGACGCGACCCGCGTCGGAAGCGACGGAACGACCGAGTCGCTCGCGAAACGACTCGACGTCGTCAAACGCTCCGGCGCCGTCAAAAATTACGACGCTAAACTCTCGCAACTCGGGAGTTACGGCGGCGGCAACCACTTCGGCGAATGCGAAATCGTTCGCTTTTCCGACGCCGAAAAGCGGAATCCGACCGTCGCGCGAACGTTCGGGCTCGTCGACGGCGGCGTCGCGTTCCTCTCGCACTGCGGCTCGCGCGGTTTCGGCAACGAGCTGGCCCGGGCGCAGTTCGCGACGCTCCAGCGCAAGTTCGAGACTTGGGGAACGCCCTTCCCAAGCGGCGATAAACAGTTGGTTTACGCGCCCTTAGGAACGCCGGAAGCGAACGATTATCTCGACGATATTACGCTCGGCGCCAACTTTGCGACGCTGAATCACCTCGTTATTAATTCGCTCGTCGCGGAGGCGTTCGCCGAAGTGTTACCCGGCGTCGCGGCCAACTTCGTTTACTTCGTCAGCCACAACTTCGCGCGACGCGAAATCCTCGACGGCAAGCCGGTTTACGTTCACCGCAAGGGCGCGACGCGAGCTTACCCGGCGAATCATTTCGCGCTCGCCGACACGCCGTTCGCGACGACCGGTCATCCGATTTTGCTCCCCGGCAATCCGACGCAAGGTTCGTCGGTAATGGTCGCGCTCGACGGCGCTAAAGCGAGTTGTTACAGCGTTAACCACGGTGCCGGACGCGCGCTCGGACGGCGAGAGGCGTTCCGAACGCTCGACCAAAAGCAAGTCGACGCCGAGTTCGCCGCCGCCGACGTCTTGACCAATTGTCGCCAATACCCGAAAGACGAAGCGCCCGCCGCGTACAAAGATTTCGCCGAAGTCCTGCGGAGCGTCGAGGAAGCGGGACTGGCGCGGGAAGTCGCCCGTTTGAAAGCGGCTTTCGTTATCAAAGACGCCGATAAAGCGGACGATTAGCGGCGCCCGGCGGTTAAATTTTCCTTTATCTCGGCGTCGATTTTTCGCCGCTCCTTGACGCCGCCGCGTCGAGCGTTATATTATTATATTATATAGAGAAAGACGCGGCGACGCTCGACCGTTTTGCGCCGTCGCGACCCAAAACAAAACGCGCAACCCCTTATTTCGGAGGTTTTACGATGTCGATTTCGCCGAAAATGGAAGCGGCTATCAACAAGCAAATCAACGCGGAATTTTACTCCGCTTACCTGTATCTCGCGATGTCCTGCCAAGCGGACGCGCTCCGTTTGAAGGGCGTCGCCAACTGGTTCAACGTCCAATACCAAGAGGAAGTCGCGCACGCGACCGGCTTCCTGAACTACCTGCAAGACCGCGGCGGTCGCGTCGTTCTCGAAGCGATCGAAGCGCCGCAAACCGAATGGCCGGACGCCGTCGCGATGTTCCAACACACCTGCGAACACGAAGCGCACGTAACGTCGCTGATTAACAACTTGGCCGCGCTCGCCGTCGAAGAAAAAGACTTCGCCGCGTCGCAATTCCTCAATTGGTACGTCAACGAGCAAGTCGAAGAAGAGTCGACCGCCGACCAAATTCTCGGCGACCTGACGCTCGCGCAAAACGACGGCGGCGCGCTCTTGACGATCGACCGCGAACTCGGCGCCCGCGTTTTCGTCGCTCCGGTCATCGGCTGAGAAGCGGTTAACGCAACCGGTTGAAACGTCGACGGTTAAACGCCGACGTCGACAAAAAAACGCCGCGACGTTTTCGCAAGCGTCGCGGCGTTTTCCGTTTCCGACATTCGCTAAACCGCGTCGTTTAGCGATTTACGTCAAACGCGGATAACGTTCCCCTCTTTGCGGGGCGGCGGCGCCGGAAGCGGGTCGGCGGCGTACCCGAGCGCGCAAAAGCCGACGCCGACGTAACCCTCGTCGACGCCCCATTTGCGCATCAGCTCTTTGCCGCGTTCGTCTTCGAACGTTTCCTTGGCGCGGTGAATCCAGCAGGAGCCGAGCCCGACCGCGTAAGCGCCGAGCATCAAATTGCCCAAAACGAGCGAACCGTCCTCGACGTAAGTCGGGCGAATGTGTTTCCCGCCGAAAACCGCGACGTAAGTCGGCGCGCCGTAAAACGGGTCGGTTTCGACGCCGAGATACTCCGCGTTGATTTTCGACAGTAAAGCCCGCGTTTCCTCGTCTTGCACGACGACCAACTTCGTCGCCTGCATATTGCGACCGGACGCCGCGTAAACGCCCGCTTCCAAAACGGCGTCGAGTTCGGCGTCGGCGATTTGCTCCGGTTTGTACGCGCGGACGCTCCGGCGCAACTTCATACTTTCGAGCGTTTCGAGTTTCATTCGTTCGTTCTCGCTTTCTTCCTTAATACTGTTTTTAAACGAGTTAGCGTTTTTCGCCGTTGGAAATTTTTCCTTCTTCGCGAAGTCGGCGAATCGCGGCGCCGAGCGGATTTTTCGGCGGTTTCGGCGGCGCCGTTTTCTTTTCGGCGGTTTCGGCAAGTTCGCGACGCGTCGCTTCGGCGCGTTTTAACGTTTCGTCGTCGGCGTCGTTTTTGAGGTCGAAGACATTCAGCGCGAACTCCAAAAGCTCGTCGACGCAAGGATTTCCGTTCCGATCGAAGAGGTCGCGCGGCAGTTTGACGTATCCGCGCATCGCGTCCTTTTCGTCGTCGACAAGTTGCAACGTCGCGCCGATTCGCTTCAAGTCGCTCGCCAGCTTGTACATCAAGTCCGGCGCGCGGAAGGTAATCGCGAGCATCTTCGTCTTTTCGCCGTCCCTAAGCCCTTCGTATTGCGCGAGTTGCACCTTGCGGACGCGGTAATCGAACGCTTTGATTCGAATCTGCGCCAAGACGAACAGACGCTCCGCTTCCGGCGGCAAGGGGCCGAAGCGGTCGCGCAGTTCGTTGCGGACGTCGACCGCTTCCGGAATCGTCGCGACGCGGTCAAAACGGCGGTAAAAGTCGATTTTCGTTCGGGAATCGGCGACGTAAGCGTCCGGCAAAATCGCGGTTCCGGGCAAGTCGACTTCGACCTCGACCTTCAACTTTTGCGGCTCCTGTTTCAGCGCGCGGACGGCGGCTTCGAGGAACTCGCAGTACATCTCGTAACCGACGTTCGCGACGTGTCCGCTCTGCCGCGTTCCCAAAATGTTCCCGGCGCCGCGTATCTCCAAGTCTTTCATCGCGATATGAAACCCGGAGCCGAGCCGGTCGTACTCTTCGATCGCTTGGAGACGCCGCGTCGCGGGCCGCGACAGCGTTTGGTTCGCGTCGATCATTAGGTAACAGTACGCCTGCTTTTTCTCGCGTCCGACGCGACCGCGGATTTGGTGCAGCTCCGCCAAACCGAACTTATGCGCTTCGTCGACGAAGATCGTGTTCGCGTTCGGAACGTCGACGCCGCTTTCGATGATCGTCGTGCAGACAAGAACGTCAAACTGTCGCATAACGAAGTCGCGCATAATCTCTTCGAGTTCGCCCGACGCCATTTGCGCGTGTCCGACGCGGATTCGCGCTTCCGGAACGATTTTGCGCAACCGAGCGGCGACTTCCTCGATATCGGAAACGCGGTTGTGCAGGTAAAACGTTTGACCGCCGCGATTTAACTCTCGCAAAATCGCCTTGCGCACCGTCTCCGGATTGAAGCGCGAAACCCGGGTTTCGACCGGCAAACGGTCGGCGGGAGGCGTTTCGAGGTTCGAAACGTCGCGAATCCCGACGAGCGACAGGTGCAAGGTGCGCGGAATCGGCGTCGCGGTCATCGTCAAAACGTCGACCAAATTGCGCAACTCCTTGAGCTTTTCCTTGTCCTTGACGCCGAATTTTTGCTCTTCGTCGATCACGACGAGGCCGAGTTTGCGGAATTTAACGTCTTTTTGCGCGACGCGGTGCGTTCCGATTACGACGTCGACCGCGCCGCTCTTCAATTTTTCGAGCGTTTCCTTTTGCTCCTTCTTCGAAACGAAGCGCGACAGTCGAGCGACCGTTATCGGAAACGCCGCCGTTCGTTCGCTAAAGACGCGGTAATGCTGCTCCGCCAAGACGGTCGTCGGAACGAGAACCGCGACTTGGTATCCCGCTTCGACCGCCTTAAACGCCGCTCGCAACGCGACTTCCGTTTTACCGAAACCGACGTCGCCGCAGAGGAGTCGATCCATCGGGCGCGGGCGCTCCATATCGCGCTTGACCGCTTCGATCGCCGCGAGCTGGTCGTCCGTTTCGCGATAAGGAAAGAGCGACTCGAAGTCGCGTTGCCAAGGGCCGTCCGCCGGGAACGCGACGCCTTCGAGCGAATCGCGAGCCGCCTGCAACTCCAACATCTCCGACGCGAGTTCCCAAACGCCCTCTTGCGCCGCCTTCATCTGCTTGGCCCAGCTCGACCCGCGAAGTTTCGCCAACGGCGGCTCGACGCGCCCGCCGCCGGGGCCGACGTAACGCTGAATTTTGCCGATGCGCGACGCCGGGACGTAAAGGTAAGCGGAGTCCGCAAACTCCAATTTCAAATGATCTTCGCGCTGATTCGCCTTGTCGATCGTCTCGACGCCGAGGTATCGGGCCAAGCCGCGCTCGGAGTGAATCACTAAGTCGCCCGGCGTCAGCTCCATAAAGGAGTCGATCGTTTTGCGCAACGCCTTTTTGCGCGCGCCTCCGGTCGAACGTCGAGCGACGGAACGCCCGAAAAGCTGTTCCGCGCCGATCAAAACGACGTTCGCCGCCTTCCAATCGAAGCCGTTCGAAAGGGTTCCGACCCAAAAATGGAGCCGCCCTTCCCGCAACGGAACCGCCGCCCGGAACGTCTCCCGAAGTCGGCGCTCCTCCGCCTCCGACGCGCAAACGATCGCGATCGACTCTTCCTCCGGCGACCGATTCAACGCCGCTTCGACTTGCGTCGCGTCCCCTTGAAACCGCTCGACCGAGCCGAAATCGACGTCGAAACGCGCCGTCGCGACCTCTTCGCCGCTCGCGACCGCGACCGCGCGCGCCGTCGGACGTCGGTAAAGCGCGTTGACGACGTCGAGCGGTTCGGCAAGCCGCGAACGCTCCGCGTCGGAGTATTCGGCGATCATCCGCTTCGTTTCGCCGACTTCGTCCGCGCCGGCAAAAAGCGCCCAAGCGTCGTTTGGAAGTCGGTCGACGAAGGAACCGGTCGCGACGCCGCCGACTAAAAGCCGCGTAATTTCAACGTTTTCCAGCTCCTCGACCGACCGCTGGCTCGCGACGTCGAACGAACGAATCGACTCGACTTCGTCGCCGAAAAACTCGAAACGAACCGGCTTGTTCCAGTCGACGGCGAAAACGTCGACGACGTGCCCGCGCGCCGAATATTCGCCCGGCAACTCGACCGCCGTCGTCGAATGAAAACCGCCTTCGGCCAGCCAGCGGACGAGACGGTCGCGTCCCAACTCCTCGTTTAGCGCGACGCGAAGCGTTCCTTCGGCGACTTGCTCGCGACTCGGAACCGGCTGCAAGAGCGCCGCCAACGACGCGACGACAACGGGCGGCGCGTCGCCGGAAGCCGCGTCGGTTGCCGAACTTGCGCCGCTTGCCGAATTTGCGCCGGTCGCCGAATTTGCGCCGGC
>JAFSDX010000200.1 GCA_017436025.1 Thermoguttaceae bacterium | reverse complement strand
CGCCGCGCCGCGAAAACGCCGCCGCCAACAGCCCGACGACGATCAAACCGTTCGCAAGGTAAAAATAACGCCCGAAACGCTCGCCGAAAATAGCGATTAAAGTGAATTTGCGGTTTTTGCGGTCTTCGTCGCGGTCGCGGTAGTTGTTCGCGACCAAAATATTGTCCGTCGCGAACCCGATCGCGAGTCCGACGAGCGCCGCGTCGCGAGTAATTTCGCCAACTTGGAGAAAATAGGTAAATCCGACCGCGACGAATCCAAAAAACGCGACGACGAGAACGTCGCCGAGCCCGATATACGCCAGCGGCAAGGGCCCCGCGCTGTATAATAGGCAAAATACGCAAGATAAAACGCCGACCGCAACCAAGTTCCAACCGCCGATCGGAATCAACGCCAACCCGCAAACGCAAGCCGCCGCCAACGCGACGAACGTCCCGACCGCCATCGCTCGCGGCGAAATCCAGCCGGACGCGACCGCTCGCGCCGGCCCCTTGCGCTCTTCGCCGTCCGCGCCTTTCTTATAATCGGAATAATCGTTAGCAAAGTTCGCCGCTATTTGCGACGCCAACGCGAAACCGCAACAACAAAACGCCGCTAAAACGGAAAACGCCCCGCTTTCGCCGCGCGCCGCCAAGTCCGCCCAACCCAACGAAACGCCGACCAAAACCGGAACGAACGCCGCGGAGAGCGTTTTCGGTCGCGCCGCCAAGACCCAAGCGCCGACCGCCGACGGTCGCGTCGGAACGGTTTGCGTCGAGTTTTCCGCTTTTCCCGTTTTTTCCGGTTCGTTCGTCGTTCGTCTCATCGCCGCCGTCCTTTCACCGCGCTCGCCGTTTTCGCTATTTTCGCCAACTTAGCTATTTTTCGCTAATTTTCGTTTAAACGTCGTCTTCCGCGACGCGAAAACGCCGCCGACGCCGACGCGCCGACGGCGTTTCAATCGTTTTTACCGCCTCAATTCCTCTAACCGTTGCCGCCGTCCAACCGTTTTAACCGTTTTAACCGTTTTAACCGCCAACATCGCCGCTCGACGCTCTCGGCGCAAAGCGAATAAACGTCAAGCGGCGTTAATTTGGGCGGTTTTCAAGTCAAACTGGGCAATTCGTAACCTTTGCGCTGTTCCCGAGAGAAGAACGACGCCGCGACGTCGTCGCCGACGATCTTTTCGTTTTGCGAATCCCAACGAATCGCGCGCTTCAAACGGCAAGAAATGTTGGCCAAGTGGCAAACGTGCATCCCGAGAACGTTCTCCGCGACGTTCGAAACCGGCGTCCCGCCCTCGCGAACGCAACGCAAAAAGTTCGACTTGTGCCCCTCGACCGGCTTTCCGTTGAAAAGCGCGACGAAATCCGCGTCGGTCAGCTCGGAACGGACGCCCTCGTCGATAATCTTCCCGGCGATTCGGGCGCGGTTGACGTGAATCCGCCCCTTCGTTCCTTCGAAGAGAATCCCGTTCCCGTCTTTCGCGTCGCTGACGACGTCGAAATCGGTTCCGTCGGCGAACTTGCAACGGACGTTGAAAGTAATCGGCGTGTTGTAAACGTCGGTTCGTTTCGGAAAACCGTTTTCGTCGTAATCGACGATAAACGTCGCGTCGCTCCCGTCAATCTCGACCGGGCCGGAGCCGATCTCTTGCCGCCCGAGCGCCCAAAGCGCCGCGTCGACGTGATGCGCGCCCCAGTCGGTGATTTTGCCGCCGGAGTACTCGAACCACCAACGGAAAAGGAGGTGTCCGCGTCCCTGCCCGACGTTCCCCGGCGAGAAAAATTCCTCCCGATTTTCCCAACAATAATCGAAAACCGGCGCCTGCCCTTGCCAACGCTCCCAATCGAGCGTCGCCGGCGGGTCGCATTTCGGAATTTGCCCGGAATAACGGCCTTGGTCGATAATGCAGGTCGTCCGCTTGATTTCGCCGAGAAGCCCCTTGCGAATCAGCGCGGCGGCGGTCAAAAATTGGTCGCGCTGGGCCCGTTGTTGCGTCCCGACTTGAAAAACCTTCCCGTATTTCTTTTGCGCTTCGCGAATCAAGACGTTTTCGGCGAGCGTCAGCGTCAGCGGCTTTTGACAGAAGACGTGCTTCCCGGCCTGCATCGCTTCGATCGCGATTTTGACGTGCCAATGGTCGGGCGTCGCGATCGCGACGACGTCGACGTCGGAGCGGTCGAGGACGCGGCGATAATCGGAGTACGTCGCCGGCGGCGCGACCTTGTCCCCCGTCTTTTTCCCGATTTTCGGGTTGTCGAGGACGCGCGCCAAGCCGTATTTCTCGTCCAAGTCGCAAATCGCGACGACGTCGGTTAAACCGTTAAATTCGCAAAGGTCGCCGTATCCCATCGGGCCGACGCCGATCGCCGCAAGGCGCAGTCGATCGCTCGGCGCCTGTTCCGCGACCGTTTTCGACCGCTCGTTAGCGAAATAAGGAACGACGGCCCAAGCGCCGAGCGCCGCCGCGCCGCTTTGGACGAATTGTCGCCGATTAATCGCGTTTCCGTTCGTTTTTTTCATCGTTCGCGCTCCTCCAAGTTTCGACGGTCGCCGCGTTTTACGTCGACCGCCTATTTTAACAACGCAAGGAAAACCAAAACCGTCGACGTTTCCAACGCTTCCGTCCAACCGTCTTGCCAAGACGCCCATTTTAACGACGCAAGGAAAACCAAAAACGTCGACGTTTCCAACGCTTCCGCCCAACCGTCTTGCCTAAGACGCCTATTTTAACGACGTAAGGAAAACCAAAAACGTCGACGTTTCCAACGCTTCCGTTTAACCGTCTTGCCTAAGACGCCTATTTTAACGACGTAAACCGAGACGGCGCCGTTCAAAACACGTTCGCGAAACCGGCGTCGCCGTTAAAATCGATCCAACCCGCCGACTCGCCGCCGCAACGGCGCCCGTTTACGCGTCGCGCTTCGGCGAAGTCGCGTCTTCCATCGAGTCGATATAACGACGCAACCGTTCGAGTTCGTTCGTTACCGCCCGCAATTTCAGCATATTTTCGACGCGTTTGAGAAGCTCCGCCTTGTTGACCGGCTTGCTGAGGTAGTCGTCGCACCCGACCTTCACCGCGCGCTCGACGTCGCCGAGTTCGCAAAGGGCCGTTACCATCAGCACCATTATCCCGGCGGTTTCCGGAGCGCTTTTGATCTGTTCGCAAACCTCGAAGCCGCTAAGTTTCGGCGTCATCACGTCGAGCAAAACCAAGTCCGGTTCGAACGATTTTACCTTTTCCAACGCTTCCGCGCCGTCGGCGGCAAAGTCCAGGTCGTAATCGCAGCCGATCAAAAACGCTTCCAACAGCTCTTGATTGACGGGCTCGTCGTCGACGATAAGAACGCGTTCTTTTCGCGTCGCGGTCATTTTCGGTTCCTTATCTCAAAATTTCGTCAATTTTCAATCTTCGTCGCGCATTTTGCGTCGACGGCGCTCGCTCTTCGTTCGGTCGACGCTTTTTTTTGTCGACTTGCGCCTTTTTCAGCGTCAAGACGACGCGCCGTTCGACGTTCCGGCGTCCTCCGCTTCGTCGTCTTCGTCGACGTCGACGCCGTTCTCCTTCCGGGAGGCGATTCGTCGCGCGTCGCGCTCTTCGCGGTCGGCGAGTTCTTTCTTGCGCAACTCGCTCATTTTCTTCATTTGCGCGGCCATTCGGGCCTCTTGCGCCTTCCAAAGCGCCTCTTCGGCCAGCTCGCGCGACCCGCATTTGATCGCCAGCGCGCTGAAAGCGGTGAAGTAAAACGGGTCGTCCTGCTCCAGCTCGCAAGCCTTTTGCATCGATTCGAGCGCGAGTTCCTCGTCGCCCTTTTGCTGCGCGAAGACCGCCAACGCAAGGCGCGCCAGCCCGTAATCCGGGTGCGCTTCGATCAGCCGCTTCAACTCGGAAACCGCTTGCGCCAACTCGCCGTCTTGCTGCAGCGCGACGCACTCGTCGTACCAATCTTCTCTCGTTTTATTCGTCGAATCGCTCATTTCGTCGTTTTATTCGTTAAATTTTCGCTAAAATAACGTCAAAAATCGGGCGACGCCGCGCCAAAGCAACGCTCGACGCGACGCTTTCCCGTTAAAAATCGCTAAAACCGGTAAACTCGCCGCCGGTCAACGTCAAACGCCCAACGGAATGCAACGGTTACCAACGTTTTAACCGGCAAAGTTGCGCGGGCGACGTTGGAACGCCAAGTCGCGACGCGACGCTTTCCCGTTAAAAATCGTCAAAACCGGTAAAGTCGCCGCCGGTCAACGTCAAACGCCCCAACGGAATGCAACGGTTACCAACGTTTTAACCGGCAAAGTTGTGCGGGCGACGTTGGAACGCCAAGTCGCAACGCGACGCTTTCCGACGTTTTAAACGTCAAAACCGGCCAATTCGATCAACCGTTCCGGCGCCTAACCGGCAAAACCGTCAAAACCGGCGTCGTTTAAAGCGCTCGACGCGCCCGGCGAATCGTCTTGCCGAAGACCGGCTTGCGCTCGAAACGCTCCGGTTCGGCGGAGGAGCCCGGCCCCTCGACCGGCTTCGAATACGCTTCGAAACCGGGCAGTTCCATCCGCTCAAGCAAGCGGTCGATGCGGATTTCGATGCGCGTCAACTCGGCGCCCTCGGCGGCGGTAACCAACGTGAACGCGACGCCTTCGCGCCCCATCCGCCCGGCTCGACCGACGCGGTGAACGTAATCGTCGCAGTATTGCGGCACGTCGTAATTGACGATGTGCGAAACGCTCGACACGTCGATGCCGCGCCCGACGACGTCCGTCGCGACGAGGATTTTCGTCTTTTCTTGACGGAAGTTCGACATAATGCGGTCGCGCTTCGTTTGCGCCAAGTCGCCGTGAATCGCGTCGACGCCCGGGAAACGCGCTTCCAAACGGCGGCCGATCATATCGACGCAACGCTTCGTTCGGCAGAAAACGATCGCTTGACGCGGGTTTTGCAGTTCGAGCAACTTCACCAACGCGTCGAACTTGCGCCCTTGGTCGACCGTCAAGTAAAATTGCTCGATCGTGTCGGCGGAAACGTTCTTTTGGCTGAAGTCGTGCGACTCCGGATCGCGCATATACGCCTTCGCCAACCGAACGACCGGCGGAGCGAGGGTCGCGCTGAAGAGGAGCGTCTGCCGCGAACTCGGCGTCATCCGCAAAATCCGCTCGACGTCCGGGCGGAACCCGACGTCCAGCATTCGGTCGGCTTCGTCGAGAACGACCCAACGCGCTTTCCCGAGCGAGAGCGCGCCGCGGTTCGCCAAGTCGATGATTCGGCCCGGCGTCCCGACGAGAATATCGCAACCGCGCCGCAATTTTTCGACCTGCGACGCGATCGGCTTCCCGCCGTAACAGGCGACGACCTTCAAGTCGCGGAACTGCGCCAAGCGGTTCGTTTCGTCGCGCACCTGAACGGCCAGTTCGCGAGTCGGCAAAACGACCAACGCCAGCGGCGACGGAATCCGCGCGTCGACCGGTTCGCACTCGTCGACGAACTCGACGATCGGGATCATAAACGCGGCGGTCTTCCCGGTGCCGGTTTTCGCTTGCCCCATCAAGTCGACGCCCGCTTGGATGCGCGGAATCGTCCCGGCTTGAATCGGCGTCGGCTCGGCGTATCCCATTTGGGCGAGCGCGCGGAGCGTCGGCTTCGTCAGCGTCAGTTCGCCGAAGCGTTCGAGCCCTTTCGACGCGGCCTTTTTCTCGCAGTTCGGACATTTTTTCGCCGAAGCGGCGGGCCCGCCGTCGTCGCCGTCTTCCGCCGACTCGCCGTCGCGACGACGTTTCTTCGAGCGGCGTTTTTTCGAACGCGATTCCGTTTCGGCGTCGCCGTCAAAACCGGCGCCGTCGGCAAAACCGGCGCTTCCGTCAAACTTGCTCGACGCACTTTCGTCCGCCGCGTCCGACTCCGTTTCGGCGTCGCGACCGCGTCCGCGACCGCTCAACCGCGACGTCGGCGCCGCTTCGAATGCCGGTTCGTTTTCGGTTCTTTCCCGTATTCGCGCCGATTTTTTTTTTGCCGCGACTTCGTCGGACCAATCCTCGAAGTCGTCGGGCGTTTCTCGGCGTTTTTTCGGGCGTTCCGCGCTTGGACGGGCGACCGGCGTTTCGTCTTCCTCGTCGTCTTCTTCGGCGGCGATGCGCTCCCAAGCGGCGATCGGGTCGTAATCGTCGTCAAAATCGTCCCAATCGGGCGCCGCGCTCTTCCGTTTCGCCGGTTTCGGCTCGACGGTCGTCTCTTCGTCGCGGCGAACGCGCTTTTCGGCTTTCTCCGACTTTTCGCGTTTTTCCGGTTTTTCAGAACGTTCGATCTTTTCCGTCCGCTCCGTTTTTTCCGGTCGACGCGATTTTTTCGCCGGTTTCGCGTCGCGTTCGTCGGCGGCGGTTTCGGCTTCGAACGTCGGTTCGTCGACGAAAATCTCTTCGAGCGTTCGCGCCGGACGGCGGTCGCGCGCCTTCGTCGAGCGTTCTTCCAGAGCCGCCCCGGTCGCCGCTTTCAAGGTCGCTTCGAGGAGCGCGGCCAACTCTTCCGCTTGCGAAGCGGCGGCGTCGAGTTCGAGCGTTCGCCCGTTTTCTTCAAGGAACTTCGTCGCTTTTTGTTTCAGCCAACGCATTTTCTTCGCCGAAACGGTCGCGCCGTCGCCGCTTTCGACGCGCGTCGAGCGTTCGTCGACGTCGGCGTCGGCGTCGGCGTCGGCG
>JAFSDX010000199.1 GCA_017436025.1 Thermoguttaceae bacterium | reverse complement strand
TAACGGCTCCCCGAAGCTTTTCGCAGTTTTCCGCGCCCTTCAAAGCCTTCCGACGCCAAGACGTCCCCCATGCGCTCTTCCTTCGTTTGATCGCGCCGATCCATCATTCCTTGCGGAACGCCGAATCGGCTTGTTCTCTATTTTGTCAATATACTATAGGAACGTTTTTTCGACTCCTCGCGAAGCCTAAAAAACAAACGACAAAACCGACCGCGCCGTTTCCGACCCGCTCGACTCGCGCTCCCTCGTATTCTCGACAAAATTCCGAAGAATGTAACGTTTTTCGAGTATTCTTGTTATCGCTCTATAAAGTTATTGAACTCAATGAATTCGACAAAATTATAGCTATGTTTCTAAGATCCGCCGCTCAACCGACTTACGCTCCCGCTCCGCTCGACCCGCTTACGTTAACCGCAAACGCGTCAAACTCGGCGCGAACCGTCGACCAGCGACAAAATCCCAGACGCCACTCTTGCATCACCTAATTGTAAAATATCGTTTAAAACAAGCTTTCGCAAGTTTTAAGCAACTTTAACGATTTCTCAACCGTCAAACTTTCACTAACCGTCAAACTCGTGGTCATTTTTCACTCGCCGCTTCATTCGAGCGACTCGTTTAATTTACCACCGTTTTCGTTTTCGTCAAGAGCTTTTTTGAAAATTTTTTATTTTCGTCTCAGCCTTAACTTTTCGCTCAAAAGCGAACCGGCGTTTGTCAAACTCGACTCGTTTAACTTAGAGTCTCGTTTGAGTCGTCGCCGTCGTTGCCAGCGACAGGTAAGAATATACCCGAAGAAACAAAAACCGCAAGGGGCAAATTCGAAATTTTTCGGAAAAAGTTTTCTTTTTGAGTTTTTTCGCCGTTTTCGCGTAAAGGATTGGCGGCGATCTCCATTTTCGACCTCCGCCAACCATTTTATTTCCTTTACTTTCCCCAAATTACCACAGTTTTTTAACCTCTCGATAACATGGGTCTCTGATTTCGTTCAAATTTGGCCCGTTCGCCTTATTTTTCCCAAACAAAAAGCGTTCCATGTCCCGGCAGAATCCAGAAACCGGCCTCCCGCTCCGCTTCGTCGACCGGGCGCGCGACGCCGTCGACCGGCGAGACGATCTTCAACGTCGAAAAGCCGTCCGGTTTCGCAAATTTTACCTTAACCGACGTTCCGAAATTCAAATTAACCGCCATCGCCGCGATCGAGTCGCCGTCTTTTTGCGCGAATTCGCCGAGCATCAACTTCGGCGTTTCCCCTTCCGCGTAAACGCCTTGCGACGAGAACGCCGCCGTCAAACCGGGCAAAACGTTCGTCGGGAGCGCCGGCAAACCGTCCGTTTCGGTTATCCCGACCGCCGTCGAACGCCAGCCTTTGAGGTAAAGTCCGAGCGCCTTCGCTTGAGCGTTGATTTCGCGCATGTACGTCCAAGAAAGCGTTTTGTTCCCGTTTTTGTCGATCGGCGAACTATGCCAGCCGAGCGGGTAATAGAGGAACCACGTCAGCCCCTCCGCGCCGGCGGCCAACGCCGTGTACGCTTGGCACGCGTAACGAGCGGGCGTCGGCGGCGACGAATCCTTCATAATGCACAAACTCGACCCAATATACCAAAACGGCAGCCCGTACTTTTGCGCGACTTCCCGCACCTCGAACAAGTCGTCGAAATGACTGCGCCCTCGTTTCCAGTCGCGCAAATCTTCCGAATACTCGATCATATAATTGTCGTAACTTAAAAACTGAGGTTTCACCTCTTGAACGAAACGCTCCAAATACTCGCGGTACGACCGAGTCCCCATCTGCGAGTCGACGTCGGCGCCGATCGTCGACGCATACCCCGGGTACAAGTTAATATAGGCAAGTTTGCCCGGCGCGTATTTCTTGATCGCCGCGACCGCCGCCGCCAACGAACGGAAGTGATACGCGCCCGGCTCGTCGGTGATCGAGTACCCCAAGACGGCCGGGTCGTTCTTCGTCGACTCGACGCGCGCCTTGATTTTCGCGTCGATTTCCGCTAATTTGGCGCCGATTTCCTCCTCCGAAAGCGGGCGTTCGTCGAACCGTTCGACGTTCGCCTCCAAAATGCACTTCAAGCCGAGTTTGCGGCAAATCTCGACGTCCTCGACGTTTCCGATAAACGCCGACATAGTGAAACCGCACTCGGCCATACTCGCGATCCCCTCCGGAATCGGCTGATACTCCGCGCCCCAATGCGCCAAATGATCCCAAGGAAAGAGCGGAAAAAAGTCGTCCGGCAAGACGAGCGGTTCGAGCCCGAGCGATTCGGCGGTCGCGTTCGGGTCGTAAGTCGGCGCTTCGCTATTTTGCCCGACTTGTCCATTTCCCCCTTCTTGCGACCAAACGAAATCGACGTTTCCGACGCCGCATCCGAGAGCCAGCGCGAGCGCCGCCGTCGCCGCCCGCTTTTTCCAACGTCCGTTATTCATCGTTAACCCTCCGTTTTTCAACCGTTGCGAAAAGAGACGTCGTTCCGAAAACGGTCTCTTCGAGCGAGCGAAACGCGCGTTCCGCCTCCTCGCCGCCGTCATTATACCCGAACGCCCGCCGCGACGCCAACGTTTTTTCGCTCCCCGGCGCCGTTTTGGCGAAATTTTAAAAAATCGAGAAAAATTTTATTTTTCCCCTTTACGAGCCGCGTTGTTGGGTTATAATGCAGGTGTCGATTAAAGAAACGACGTTTTTTGATCGCGGGATGGAGCAGCTGGTAGCTCGCGAGGCTCATAACCTTGAGGTCGTAGGTTCAAGTCCTACTCCCGCAACTGATTAAGCGCGACGAAAGCGATCGAGCGTTTAATCGTATTTTGGCGAAGAAATTCGCGTTTTTGATCGCGGGATGGAGCAGCTGGTAGCTCGCGAGGCTCATAACCTTGAGGTCGTAGGTTCAAGTCCTACTCCCGCAACTGAAAAACCGTCGAGAAATCGACGGTTTTTTTATTTCTTGACGCGGTCGACAGGGCGTTTTTCCCTCGTTTTTTCGCGAAAGTCGCCTTAATTTGCCGTTTCAACGCCCCGCCGTTTTTTCACGAAAGTTTTCCAATTCGCCGTCCGGCAAGCGCCGTTTTCCCCGTTTCACGTTCGTTTGCAACGCTCCTCGCGCCGCCGCAAGAGCCGTTTTTACAACGGTTAAACGCTTTCCCCCTCTCGTCGTTTTCTCGCGTTCGAGCGTTTTTTTACGTCGCCGCGGAACCCCGCCGCCGCTTCGGGGTTTAAGCCTCGATAGTCGCGCGTCCCGTCGACCGGGCGCCGCTCGTTCCCCTTTCGTTTCCGCTTTAAGGAGTTTTGCGTCAATGACTTTCGCTAAACCGACGTTCGCCGTCGCCCTTCTTTTTTCCCTTTTCGTCCCCGTTTTCGCATTCGGCGCCGACTCCGCCTCGACCGCCGTCGTCGCCTCGATGCGTCGAATCGAAGCGCGTCCCGATTTCCAGTTCCGCGTCGTTTTAGACTCCGACGCCGACGACGGTCGCGTTCCGCCCGAAAACGCCTATTACCTTAGCGCGTATCAAGTTACGAACCGTCAATACGCCGAGTTCGTCGCCGCGACGGGACGTAAAACGCCGCGCTATTGGAAAAACGGCGCCTACCCGACGGGCAAAGCCGAGCATCCGGTCGTCGAAGTCTCCTACGACGACGCGGTCGCCTACTGCGCTTGGCTTTCGGAGCGAACCCCCGGCTGGACGTTCCGACTCCCGACCGAAGCGGAATGGGAAAACGCCGCGGCGGGCGAGTTTTACGACGATTTTTCGGTCAAATATCCGAACGGGCCGCAAACGCCGCGTTACGACGCCGACTCCGGCGAACTCGTTACATCGTTTAACTTTAACGGCGTTATAACGGCGAAACTCCTTCGCGAGCGCGGCGCGGACGCCGTCGTCCGTTACGTCAAAGGGCCGTTCGCCGGAACGTCGGAAACGTTGGGCGAATGCGTTTCGTTGAACGCGAACGGCGGCGTTTCGAACTGGGCGTCGCACGGTCGGGCCGCGAATCGGGGCGCTTTTCTGCAAACCGACCTTTTCGCCGAACTCTCCGCCAACGGCGGTCAAACGTCGGAGGTCGGCGCGTATCCCCCGAACTCGCTCGGGTTATACGATATGGCGGGTAACGCTTGGGACTTAACATCGTCGCAAATTATCGCGACAAACGGTTTGGAACGCGGCGTCTTATGTTACGCGGTTCGCGGCGGCTCTTGGTACGCGACGGCCCGAAGTTGCGCCTTTTCCTATCGCGGCGAAGGACGCAAAAACTTCCCGTCGTCGACGGTCGGTTTCCGCGTCGCCGCCGACGCTCCCGACGCGCCCGACGCGCCCCGTTAACGCTCGACGGAGCGGCGTTTTTCCCGTCGGCTCGGTCGGTCGCTTTTTCGTTGAAACCTTCGCGTCTTTTTCTTGCGTTCCGGAAGCGCCCGCCTGTTCGAAACGCGAAAATCCGGTACAATGTCGATAGCGCGCGGCGACGATTCTCCGCTCGTCCTCCGATTCCGGTCGGCGAGCGACGTCGAAAAACGCCGCGACGGCCAATTACGCGATTTACAGAATTTACGCAATCTGCGCAATTCGTTAAAATACACAACTCACGCAATTTAAGAAAGGTTTAACGCATGACCGACGCGCTTTCGGCTCGCGATTATTTTCAAGCGTTCGACGTTCTGAACGTCGGCGGTAAAAAATACGGCTATTATCGTCTCGCCGCGTTGGAAGAACGCGGGTTGACCAAACTCGCCGCGCTCCCGTACTCGATTCGCGTTCTGCTCGAAGCGACGCTGCGCAACTGCGACGAATTCGCGGTTTCCAAAGCCGACGTCGAAAATTTGGCGCGTTGGACGCCGAACGATCTCGGTTCGCTCGAAGTGCCGTTCAAACCGGCCCGCGTCATCTTGCAAGACTTCACCGGCGTCCCGGCGGTCGTCGACTTGGCCGCGATGCGCTCCGCGATGAAGCGTCTCGGCGGCGACCCGAAAAAAATCAACCCGCTCATTCCGGTCGATCTCGTCGTCGACCACTCGATTCAAACCGACTACTTCGGTTCCGCCGATTCGCTCCAAAAGAACATCGACCGCGAATTCGAACGGAACGCCGAACGCTATTCCCTCCTCCGCTGGGCGCAACGTTCGCTCGACAACTTCAACGCCGTTCCGCCGTCCGTCGGGATCATTCACCAAGTCAACCTTGAATTCCTCGCTCGCGTCGCGTCGACCGTCTCGAACGACGAAACGAAAGCGGCGGGGCTCGACGGTCTCGTCTTCCCGGACTCCGTCGTCGGCACCGACAGCCATACGGTGATGATCAACGGCCTCGGCGTTCTCGGTTGGGGCGTCGGCGGGATCGAAGCGGAAGCGGTCATGCTCGGCCAACCTTATTATATGCTCGCGCCGCAAGTCGTCGGGTTCGAGTTGAAAGGCTCCCTCAAAGCGGGCGTTACCGGCACCGACCTCGCGCTGACGATCGTTCAAATCCTCCGCAAAGAGGGCGTCGTCGGGAAGTTCGTCGAATACTTCGGCGACGGCGCGACGAGTCTTCCGGTCGCCGACCGCGCCGTTTTGGCGAATATGGGCCCGGAATACGGCGCGACGACCGGCTTCTTCCCGATCGACGAAAAAACGCTCGACTTCCTCCGCGAAACCGGTCGCGACGCCGAAACGGTCGCGCTCGTCGAAGCTTACTCGAAAGCGCAAGGCCTCTTCCGCTCCGCCGACGCGCCGACGCCGAATTACACGAAAGTCCTTACCCTCGACCTCGCGACCGTCGAACCGTCGTTGGCCGGGCCGAAACGTCCGCAAGACCGCGTTCCGCTTAGCGAAATGAAGTCGGCGTTCCAAAAATCGCTCCGCGCGCCGATTTCCGAACGCGGTTTCGCCCTCTCCGAAGAGGAAGCGAACAAAAAGGTTAGCGTCGTTTGGGACGGCTCCGACTGCCCGGAATCGCCGCGTCTCCCGAAAACCGGCGTCGACGAAATCGGCCAAGGCGCCGTCGTTGTCGCGTCGATCACCAGCTGCACGAACACGAGCGCGCCGCGCCTGATGATCGCCGCCGGTCTCCTCGCGAAGAAAGCGGTCGAACGCGGTTTGCGTCCGAAATCTTACGTCAAAACGAGCTTCGGCCCGGGCTCCCGCGTCGTCGTCGACTACCTGAAAAAGGCCGACCTGATGGCGCCGCTCGAAACGCTCGGCTTCAACGTCGTCGGATACGGCTGCCTCACCTGCATCGGGAACAGCGGCCCGCTTCCGGAACCGGTCGCGAAGGCGGTCGTCGACGGCGACTTGGTCGCGTCCGCCGTTTTGAGCGGGAACCGCAACTTCGAAGGCCGCGTCAACCCGTTGGTTAAGGCGAATTACCTCGCCAGCCCGCCGCTCGTCGTCGCGTTCGCGTTGGCCGGAACGACGAATATCGACATGACGACGGAACCGCTCGGCGTCGACCAAAACGGCGCGCCGGTTATGCTCGCCGACATTTTCCCGTCGAACGAAGAAATCGACGCCATCGCCAAAGACGCGCTCGACGGCGAAGTTTACGCGGCCAACTATCGCGGCGTTTACGACTCGAATCCGCTTTGGAACGCGATTCCGACCGAAGAAAGCGAACTTTTCGACTGGAACGCCGACAGTACTTACGTCCAAGAGCCGCCGTTCCTCGCCGAAATGACGAAGGAAGCCGAAGAGCCCGCCGCGATTACCGGCGCCCGCGCGCTTCTCGTCCTCGGCGACAGCGTTACGACCGACCACATCAGCCCGGCCGGCGCGATCAAGAAAGACTCCCCCGCCGGTTCGTTCCTGTTGAACTCCGGCGTCGAATTCCGCGACTTCAACAGTTACGGCTCGCGCCGCGGAAACGACCGCGTCATGACCCGCGGCACGTTCGCCAACATTCGCATTCGCAACCTTTTAGCTCCGGGAACCGAAGGCGGCGTTACGAAGTTCCTCGGCGTTTCGGCCAACGACGGCCCGGTCGAAAGCGTTTACGACGCGGCCCTGAAATACCGCGAAACGAAGACGCCGCTCGTCGTCTTGGCGGGCGCCGAATACGGCACCGGGAGCAGTCGCGACTGGGCGGCCAAAGGCACGACGCTTCTCGGCGTCCGCGCCGTCATCGCGTCGAGTTTCGAACGGATTCACCGCGGCAACCTCGTCGGGATGGGCGTTCTTCCGCTCGAATTCGTCGACGGTCAAACCCGCGAATCGCTCGGCTTGACCGGAACGGAACTCTTCGATATTCCGACGCTTAGCGACGATTTTGAACCGCGTTCGGAAATTGAAGTCGTCGCGACGTCGACGGACGAAGCGACGCTCGGTCAAAAGAAGACGTTCAAGGTTCGCGTCCGCATCGACGCGAAAGTCGAACTCGTTTATTACAAGAACGGCGGCGTTTTGCAAACCGTTTTGCGCCAACTCTTAACGAAGTAAGCGCCGACGCCGCGAGCGTTTAAACGTTTTTTCGGGCGCCGTCCGACTTTTCGCAAGTCGACGGCGCCCCGTTTTTTCTTCCTCGTTCTTTCTTTCCGGCGCGCTTTTTGCGACGCCGCGTCGGAAAATTTCTCTCTTTTTCGCGAAAAATTTTATCTTCCGCCTTTTTTCGCTTGACTTTCCGAACGCGACGTCGAATAATATATTACAAGCAATAACAATCCAAGCGACGCGACCGATTTCGCGATTTTCGCAACGAAAACGCGTCAATCGGTTTCGCTTCCCTTCGTTCGACTTGAAAAGGAGATCAAAATGACGCCGCAAACGCCCCCCGTCGCGCCTCCGTCCGACGCCGCGTCGACGCCCGTCGTCGAAACGCCCGAAACGCCGAAACGCCGTTGGTTCCGGACGTTAACGTCGAAACCGCTCCTTTGGACGGTCGCGCTGTTGGCGCCGCCGCTCGCGTACGTTTCGCCGATCGGTTTCTTTCTCCCGGAACTGTTGAACGGCCCGGAAATCGTTCAATTTCATTTGCCTTGGGGGCCGACGCTCCTAATACCGCGTTCGCTTCTTAAAGTCGCGATCGCTTTGACGCCGGTCGTCTTTTTCCTCGCGCCGCCGCTCGGAACCGTCGCGTCGGTCGGAACGTTTCGTCGGAGTCGTCGCGGTTGGGCGAAAGCGCTCGCGGCGCTACTCATCGTCGCAAACGCTTTAATGTTGTTCTTCCGTCCTATATGCGTTTTACTTGCGGAGGTATTCGGCGTTTCTTTCGAATTTCATCTTTGAACCGACGCGCCTTTCGTCGCTTTACCGCGTCTCGACGTTCGACTTCCGCCAAATTTCGCGACAATAAAAAGACCGCCGCCGCGACTCCCTTCGCGACGACGGCCCAACCCGATTCGGTTCCAAGCGCGGCGAAACGAAACGACGCTTGGCAAGCGAGCGTCGCCGGTCGTTTCGAGGACGCGACGCCGCGTTGGCCCTTGCGTTGGGAGCCAAGAGCCGATTGCGCCGAAAATTTCCGGGCCCATTCCCCATTTTTCCCGCTCGACGCGCCCCCGACGCCGCCCCGACGCGTCGCGACGGTTCGCCTTTGACGCCGTTTGCGTTCGAAATCTTCCGACTTATTAACGCGTCTTGACGTTCGACGTCCGCCGAATTGCGCGCCGATAAAAAAACCGCCGACGCGCCTCCCTGCGCGACGACGGCTCAACCCGATTCGGTTCCAAGCGCGGCGAAACGAAACGACGCTTGGCAAGCGAGCGTCGCCGGTCGTTTCGAGGACGCGTCGTCGTTAAACGCCGCGGGTAAGCCTCGAACCGTTCGTAAACGTTTCGCCGCTTTTCGGAACCAATCGAAAAAATCGTCCTTTTAACTATAAGAGAGACCGCCCCCAAAATTTACTCGAAAAATTTCTTATTTTTGGAAAAATTTTCGGAACTCGACGGAGCGCGCTTCGAACGTTCGGTTAAGAAACGACGTTCGCAATTTTCGAGCGCCGCAGTTAAGATAGCTTAAAATTCGAGAGACGTAAAAAACAAGAACGTAAAAACTGGACCCCAAAAAAACGGGAAACCCCAAAAACGGGAAACCCAAAAAACGGGAAACCCAAAAAACGTAAAAGAAAAAAAACGGAAAAGAAAAAAAACGGAAAAGAAAAAAAACGGAAAAGAAAAAAAACGGAAAAGAAAAAAAACGGAAAAGAAAAAAAACGGAAAAGAAAAAACCG
>JAFSDX010000016.1 GCA_017436025.1 Thermoguttaceae bacterium | reverse complement strand
AGCGAAGGATTGGCCGTTCCTGACCGTTTCGCCGCAATGCCCGGGCGTTCGTTTTTGGTCGCCGGCTCAACTGCGCGTCTTGATCGACCAAATTTGCGACAATTACCCGGTCGACCGTTCGCGGATTTACGTTACCGGCCTTTCGATGGGCGGTTTCGGGACTTGGGGCTTGATCGCGCATTCGTCCGATATTATCGCGGCGGCGGCTCCGCTTTGCGGCGGTTACGACGTTTCGTTCGCGCCGAAAATGGCGAAAACGCCGATTTGGACGTTCCACGGCGACGCCGACGGCGCCGTCAAATACGAGTACACGAAGAATCTTGTCGAAGCGGTTAAAAAAGCCGGCAACGACGACGTTCAATTCACGACGTACCCCGGCGTCGGGCACAACTGCTGGACGCAAACTTACGACAATCCGGAGCTTTACCGCTGGTTCCTGTCGAAAAAGCTCGAAAAATAAGCGGTCGAGCGCGGTTTAACGAAAGGAAAACGCGGAAAAGCCGGGATTTGCGGCGTTGGTCGCGGAACTTTCGCGCTTGAAAAGCGTTTAAAAAACGTCGTTTCGCGTCGTCGCGGGCGGCGTTTTTTTTTATTGGCGGCAATGATTGGAACGATTAAACGAAACGAGGCAACAATGAAACGAACGATTCGATTCGCGGCGTTTTGCGTCGCGACGCTCTGTTGCGCGGCGGGCGCTTTCGCTCAAGAGGCGAACGTCTCGGCGCCGAAAGCGGGGGAACTGGTCGCGGCGTCGATCGAACTCCCGAAAGTCGAGCGCGAAAAGGGGGGGCGCGATTCCGAAACGCTCCTCGAAAACGAGACGGAAGCGGTGAAATATTGGGTTTTCCAACCGTCCGACGAGTCGGCGAAAACGGACGCGGGCTTCCCGTTGATGTTGGTTTTGCACGGCGCCGGGGAGCGCGGCGATAATTTGGAGCTGTTGAAACAATACGGCCCGGTTATGTACTGTTCGAAAGCGGAGAGCGCGAAAGATTGGAAGTTCTTCACCGTCGCGCCGCAATGCCCGACGGGCGTTCGTTGGTCGTCGGCGCAGATGAGCGTTATGATCGACAAAGTTTGCGAACTTTACCCGGTCGACCGCGACCGCGTTTACGTTACCGGCGTTTCGATGGGCGGTTTCGCGACTTGGTCGCTCCTCGCGCGGTCGCCGGAGAAGATCGCGGCCGCCGCGCCGATTTGCGGTTGGGGCAATCCCGCCGACGCGGCGAAAACGGCGACGACGCCGATTTGGGCGTTTCACGGCGATCAAGACCGAGCGGTGCGTCTTGCTTCGTCGCAAATTATGATCGACGCGAACAAAAAAGCGGGGAACCCGGACGCGAAATTGACCGTTTACCCCGGCGTCGGGCACAATTCTTGGCTCAACGCTTACGCGGAGGCCGACCTCTATACTTGGCTCCTCTCGAAACGAATCAGCGGCAAACCGGCGAAGGTCGAGCCGATCGTCGTCGACGAAACCCCCAAGGCGGGCGAGTTGGTCGCGGCGTCGGTCGAACTTCCGGCGGTCAAGCGCGAAGGCGGGCGTCGCGGGCCGGAAACGCTCGACGAAACGACGACGCAAACGCTGAAATATTACGTCTTCCAACCGCTTGACGAGTCGGCGAAGACGGACGCCGGTTTCCCGTTGATGTTGGTTCTGCACGGTTCGGGCGAGCGCGGCGACGACCTGAACAAGTTGAAGGTTTACGGCCCGGCGATGTATTGCTCGAAGGCCGAGAGCGCGAAAGACTGGAAATTCTTCACCGTCGCGCCGCAATGCCCGGCGAACGGTTGGTGGTCGGCGGCGCAGCTTAGCGTTATGATCGACAAACTTTGCGCAAAGTATCCGGTCGACAAAGATCGCGTTTACGTAACCGGCGTTTCGATGGGCGGTTACGGGACTTGGTCGCTTTTGGCGCAATGCCCGGAAAAGATCGCGGCGGTCGCGCCGATTTGCGGCGGAGGCAATCCGAACGACGCGTCGAAAACGGCGACGACGCCGGTTTGGGCGTTTCACGGCGATCAAGACCGAGCGGTTCCGCTTTCCGCGTCGCAAGCGATGATCGACGCGCATAAAAAAGCGGGGAATCCGGAAGCGAAACTGACTGTTTACCCGGGCGTCGGGCACAATTCTTGGATCAACGCTTACGCCGACCCGGAACTTTACGCTTGGCTCCTCTCGAAACGTTTGAGCGGCAAACCGGCGTCGGTCGAACCGGTTCAAGAGGCGGCGGTCGACGAAGCGCCCAAAGCGGGCGAACTGACGCCGGGCGCGGTCGAGGTTCCGCTTTCGAAACGCGAACGCGGGCTCTTCGGGCCGGAAACGCTCGACGAAACGAAGTCGCAAACGTTGCGTTACTTGGCGTTCCAACCGGTCGACGAGTCGGCGAAAACGGACGCGGGCTTTCCGCTCCTTATCTTCCTGCACGGGATCGGCGAACGCGGCGACGACTTGAACAAGTTGAAGATTTACGGCCCGACGATGTATTGCGCGAACCCGGAAAGCGCGAAAACTTGGAAGTTTTTCACCGTCGCGCCGCAATGTTTCCCGGACGGTTGGTGGTCGGCGACGCAACTTGAAGTTTTGCTCGACAAGGTTTGCGAAAAGTACCCGATCGACAAGAGCCGCGTTTACGTTACCGGTCTTTCGATGGGCGGTTTCGGGACGTGGGCGCTCTTGGCGAAATGTCCGGAAAAAATCGCGGCGGCGGCTCCGATTTGCGGGGGCGGCGACCCGAACGCGGCGGAGAAAATGGCGTCGACGCCGATTTGGGCGTTTCACGGCGACAAAGACGGGCTCGTTCCGCCGCAAATGTCGCAAGCGATGATCGACGCGAACAAAAAGGCGGGGAATCCGGAAGCGAAACTGACGATTTACGAAGGCGTCGGGCACGACTCCTGGACGAACGCTTACGCCGACGAAGAGCTTTACAAGTGGCTGCTCTCCAAAAAGAAGCCGGAAACGAAATAAAAAAGCCGCGACTTAACCGTCGACGGTAAATTTTGACGGCGAGTAAGTTTCGGCTTCTTCGCCGTCGATTTTGGAAAAAGTTAACGCAAACCGCCGTGTCGACGGCAAGTCGGCGCGGCGGTTTTTCGTTTGCGTTCAATCGTGAAACGACGCTTACTTCGAAGCGTAATAGCGATCGAAGTAAGCCTTCCAGCGGCGTTGAATCGTTTCTTTGATTTCCGGCGCGAGTTCGAATTTGTTCTTTTGATATTTCTTTTGTGTCGACGCAAATTCTTCAAACGCCTCTCGTCGACCGTCGAAACCGTCGATTCCCAACTCGGCGTAAATCCGCTCGAGCGTCGCGACCGGCTCGGCGACCAGCTCGTCGTAAGAAATTTCGCAGAAGTTTCCTTGCGGAATCAGATTAATGTCTTGGAAAAACGCGTCGTACATCGCTTCGAAGTCGCTCAACACCTTCTCTTCGAGCGCGGCGCCGCCCTTGGGCGACTGCAAGCCGTGCGTCGCGGCGAGCTTTTTCCAAAGGTTGACCGTCGACGGGAAGAGCGCGAACGGGTCGCGGGAAATGTGAACGAATTTCGCGTTCGGAAAACGTTCCAAAATCGCGCGGACGCGAGCGGTGTGCGGCGGCGACTTCAAAATAATCCGCTTGCCGCGTCCGACCGTCAGCGCTTTAAGGAAGTATTCGAGCGCGTCGAGCCAACGCGAACGGTCGGCGTCGCTCAAATTGCGGAGCGTCAAATAGTCGGCGTCGACGCGACCGTTGTTCGGGAACGCGATTTCGCGGTACGGCGACGGCGCCCCGAGCGCGCAAATCGCGAACTCGTCTTCTTGCGGGCGGTCGAGTCCGACGGCCATATTGTCCATCGGGCGCTTTTTCGGCATCAAATATTTGACCCAAGGTCGGAAAAGCGGCCCGGAAACGAGGAAGTGCGCCGGAGCGAAACAGTCGTAAGTGTCGGAGCAGGCGAAGCGATCGTCGCGCATTATGTACTCGTGAAGGAGCGTCGTGCCGCTGCGCCAGTGTCCGACGATAAAGATCGGCGCGTCGACGAGTTGCGCTTTGCGAATTTTCTTCCCGAGCGTCAATTTTTGCAGTCCGGCGAAGAGCGAATTGGTCAACGCCAACCCGGAAACGACGCAGAACATCGGAAAGCGCGTCGGCGCGACCCGCCAACGACCGGCGTTTAAAATTTTCAGCCAAGCGGGAACCGTTACGCCGTCCCACATGCGCGGATTCCAGAAGCGGTCGGCGCTTCCTCCGGTCGTCATTTTGACGATAGACGACGTTTTTTTGTTCTTTTCGCTGTTTTTCATCGGTTATATTTTCTTAAAGCGGGGAGGGCGGCGCGTCAATCGACGATTTTCAAGCCGGCGTCGTCGATTTCGTAAAAGAGGATTTCGTCGGAGCAGGCGGAACCGCGATGCTTCATTATATAAAGCGCGCGACGGAAGCGGCGACCGTCGCGTATTTTACCGAGGTAAATAACGGTGTTCGCTTGGGCGAAAAAGTCGCCTTCTTCGAGCGGTTTTTCGATCAGCGCGTCGAGCGACGTTTCCGGCGCGGTGTACGAGAAGAGCGTTCCGATTTCGTTCTCGGGGTAGGGACGGGCGCCGATTTGCGCTTCGTATTCGCGGAAGTTTTGCCGGAAAAGGTCGCGCGCGACCCAAGCCGACTCCTTCTTGACGATCTGCCGCTCGACGTATTCGAGCAGTTCGAACTGAATCGACTCCCCTTGACGTTCGACCGGTTCGACGCCGTCGACGACAAGCCTCCGCGCGCCCTGCGCAAAGTTGGCGTAAAGGAACGAAATCGTCGACTGCAGGCGTTTCGTCAAATCGAGCTTCCACTCCCGCCAAGCGTCGTCGCCGAGGTCGCGACGAGTAACGCGGCGTCCGGCTTGCGAAAAGGCGTGAAAATAGTCGCCCGCAAAGCGTTCGTTCGCGGCGACTTTCGAAAAAAATTCCGCCGGGTCGAACGGGCGGTCGCCGCTTTCTTCGCGCATTTCCCAACCGAAGAGCGACTTAGCGTAAGCCGCGTGATTTTGGGAGTCGCCGCGAGCGGTCAAGTCGAGGAGAACGCCGCGTCGACGTTCCGGAGCGTCGAGTCCGGCGTTGAGAAATTGAAGACCGAACTGCGTTTTTCCGGCGCCGGAGCTTCCGACGAGCGCGGTCGTCGTTCCGGGGAGCAGGCCGCCGCCAAGATGTTCGTCGAGACCGGGGACGCCGGTCGAAAGGCGTTGGATCGTCATTTTTTGCCCTTATTATTAATAACGCGCTCTTTGCAAGCGCAACCGCTTCAATTGTAACCGTTTTTGCGTCGGCGTCCAGCCCCGGGACGCTTGCGAGAAAAAAAACGCGAAATTTAGCAAAAACGCGAAAACTTTACCGGCGTCGGCGAACGCGGCGATTTCGCGTCGAAAAAAGAATTTTCGAAAAAAAGAGGAAAAGACGGGAAAAACGATTGCAACCGCGACGCGAATTTGGTATAATGAACGGAAAGAACGCGACGACGGTTAAGGCGTCGTCCGCGCGACTATTTTGCGTAAACGGATTATTTTACCGGCTTTATCAAAGCGTTAGGGGATACTTTAATGAAAGAAATGAAAGTTTCGATTCTCGGTTTCGGGATGATGGGCGTTATTCGCGGTTTGGCTTATCGCGGCGTTAGCGGTTACTACAAAAACACCCCGATTCAACCGGTTCTCGGCGACGCGTACTGCCTCGAAGCCGAAGCGGCCGGCGCGAAAGGCCACGGTTGGAACGCGTCGAGCGATATGCAAGCCGTTATTAAGAACCCGGAAACCCGTTACATCGACGTTTGCCTCCCGAACGCGTTGCACCACGACGCCGCGATCGCCGCTTTTGAAGCCGGTAAACACGTTTTTTGCGAAAAACCGCTTTCGGCGAACCTTGCCGAAGGTAAGGAAATGGCCGAAGTTGCCGACAAATATCCGAATCTTTTGAATTCGTGCAACTTCATTTATCGTCGTTGCCCGGCGAACGTTTACGCTCGTAAACTCGCGCAAAGCGGCAAGTTCGGTAAACTCCTTGAAGCGCGTATGTACTACCACCAAGGTTGGGGCGGCCCGGACACCCCCGGTAGCTGGCGTTTCGAACGCGCGCACGGCGGCGGCGCGGCGGGCGACCTCGGTTCGCACTCGCTCGATATGCTGTACTACGTTACCGGTCAACGTCCGATCGAACTTTGCGCGATGCAAACGACGCATATTAAACAACGTTGGTTCCCGACGCAAATTATGTCCGACGCCGGCGTCCGCGTTGGCGGCGGTAAAGCCGACAACACTGGTAAAGAACTTCGCAACGTCGACGTCGACGACGCGATGCGCGTGATGTTCACCTTGGCCGACGGCGCGATCGGGACGCTTTCCGTTACCCGCAACGCGCAAGGTTCGGAAAACCAAAACGGTTACGAACTCTTCTTCGAAAAGGGTTCGATTAAGTTCTGCTTCGACGAACTGAACTACCTGAACGTTTACGACGCTTCGACCGACGACGACGCGGCTCAAGGTTGGAGCAAGATTTGCTGCAACCGCGGTCCGTATCGATATTTCACGTTCGCCGGGGGGCATATGGACGGCTATCGCGACCTTACGGTTAACGGTATTTACGAAAATATGCTTGCGATTGAAGCGCTTGAAAGCGGCGTCGCGTACGAAAGCGAATCCCCGATCGCGACCTTCCGCGACGCGTACAACGTCCAACGCACCTTGGCCGCTTGCGACAAATCGATCGCCGAACGCTGCTGGGTCAAACTCGAAGACATTAAATAGTCGCCCGAGTTTCAAGCGAACCGACGTTTTCTTGAAACGACGTCGGTTCGCGAACATTGGAGTTCGTTTTTGCGCCGTCGTTCGCGCTTTGCGTAAGAGCGTCGACTGAAATATACGTTAAAGACGTAAATTGGTCGACGCTTTGAACGCGCTCCGAACGTAAAAAGCGAAGAAAACGCCCGACTCCTCCGAAAATGCGACCGCCGCCGCGAAGTCGAACGTCGAAAAGACGCGCGACCGAAGGCGGTTTTTTGTTTTGTAGGGATTGTAGCGATTCGTTTTGAAAGAATTTTCTACAAAGCCGTTCCGCGCAAAATTTAGCGAGTCGCTTCTTAAGACGTTATGTCCTTATCTTTAGTGAGAGCCGCGCGGTTCTCGTTATTTACCGGAATGTAAGCGGTAAAACTCTATAACTAGTTATAAAAAGGAGAACGTAATGTCTCACGAAAACCGAAGACTTATGCGGGTTAGCATTGCCGGTTACGGGATGATGGGCGGCTTGTACGCCAATGTCGTCGACAACGTCAATCGTTATTTTCGCGACGCGCCGTTCCGAGCGGTCAAGGCCAACGCGTTCGTCTACTCGGACGAAGAAGCGGAATGGGCGGCGGAAGACGGTTGGAATCCCGTTCGAAGTATCGAGGAAATGCCGAACGGCGCGGATTATGCGTATGTCGCTCTTCCGAACGCTAAGCACTGCGACGTCGCTTTGGCTACTTTTGAACAAGGAAAGCATTGTTTCTGCGAGAAACCCTTGGCGGTCTCCGTCGACGAGGCTTTCGCGATGACGCAAGCGGCGGAAGCGAATAAGCGTCTTTTGAATAGTGTTAATTTTATCTATCGCCGTTCGCCGGCAACCGTTTACGCTCGTAAGTTGGCTCAGAGCGGCGTGTTTGGTGATGCGACGGTTTGTCGTATTCAGTACTGGCAACCTTGGGGCGCGGCGATGGTTGGCGTTCCCCACGCTTGGCAGTTCGAGCCGGCCCCCTATACTTGGCGGTTCGATCCGGAACAGGCGGGCGGAGCGAGCTACGATTTGGCGTCGCACTGCTTTGATATGTTGAATTACGTAACAAACGAACGCCCGCGAACCGTTTCGGCGGTTGCGACGACTCACGTTAAGAAGCGCCGCGATCCCAAAACCGGCAAAATGCGTCCCGTTTATGTCGACGACACGCTCGAGGCAAATTTCGCGTTGTCCGGCGACGCGGTCGGCTCGTTAAGCGTCAGTCGGAACTGCTTCGGACACGAAAATTCGCACAAATTTGAAATTTGTTTCGAGCGGGGAACTCTCGCTTGGAGCTACGACGACTTGGCGACGTTGTGGGTTTACGCCGCGGACGGCGGGCTCAAATTGCCGAACGGCGAAACGATTTCTCGAGGTTGGACGAAAATCGATTGCAACCGTAACGGCTTCTGGTCGCACGATTTCGCGGACGGGCATCGTATCGGTTATCGCGATCTTGCCGTTTATGCGCTCTGTGAAAATATGCGGGCGATCGACGCGCTTGAAAGCGGTCGCGAATACCAAAGCGACGCGCCGATCGCGACGTTCCGCGACGCGCTCGAAGTTCAACGTTGCGTCGCCGCCGCGTTACTGTCGGCGAAGGAGGGCCGCCGTATTACCGTCGCCGACGTCAAGGCGACCGGCGAAGGCGAAAAATGATTTCGCAAGTTAAAACGCGCCGTTGTTCGGTTTGAAGCGGCGGCGATTTTCCGCTTCCGCGCGCTTCCTTGATTCGACGTTGTTATTATAACGCGTCGAGCGGCGGAGCGCAAGCGGGGGCGGCGGTTTTAGTCGACGGGGCGCGTCGCGACGCAAGCGGCGCGTTTCGTCGGCGTTTTTGCTTTTTTTTGTCGCTTTTTTTCGCGGGCGCTTGCTTTTTGCGGCGTTTGCGGGTATCATCGTAAGAGACGCTCGCGACGGCGGAAAAACGTTTCGCCGGTTCGACGTTCTTCGACCGGCAAGTCGCCGAAGCCGTCGTCGGTTCGCGGAGTCGGTTTTTCGCGGAAACGGTTTCGCCGGTTCGACGTTTTTCGACCGGCAAGTCGCCGAAGCCGTCGTTTCGCGGGTTCGCGTTTGTTCGGCGATTCCGGAAACGTTGCGCGAAGTCGATTTTCCGCCGAACGCGGGGACGGTTTCCGCTTCCGTTCCGGCGCCGGTTCGCGTCGAGCGTCGTCGATTTCGCCTTTTCGACCCTTTCCTTTAGATAAAATAGAGAAGATGGCCGCTAATTTAACGCCCCAATATTTGAAAGCCGAAGAAGAGTATCGTCGCGCGCAGTCGCCGGACGAAGAGTTGCGTTGGCTCCAAGTGATGCTTCAGGAGATTCCGAAGCACAAAGCCAGCGAAAAAATGCAGATGATGCTGAAAACAAAGATCGCCGACGCGAAAAAAGAGGTCGAAGCGTCGCGCGGCGCCGGGAAAAAAGGGGGCGGAAAGTCGGTCAAGATTCCGCGTCAGGGCGCCGGAACTGCGGTCATTATCGGCGGCCCGAACTCCGGAAAATCGCAACTTCTTACCTATTTTACCAAAGCGAAGCCGGAGGTCGCGCCGTATCCGTTCACGACGCAGACCGCGTCGCCCGGGATGATGGCTTGGGAGGACGTTTTCGTTCAGCTGATCGACACGCCGCCGATCACGCCGGACTTTTTCGAGTCGTATTTGTACGGGTACATTCGCGGCGCGGAACTCGTTTTGCTGATGGTCGACCTCGGCGACGACGACGGAATCCAGCAGTGCCAAGACGTTCTCGACCGTCTGCAAGGGACGAAAACGCGGTTGGCGGCGGAGTCGTCGCTCGACGAAGAGGACGTCGGGCTCTCGTACACGAAGACGTTCCTCGTCTTCAACAAACGCGACTTGCCGGACTTCGACGACCGACTCGAACTCTTCCGCGAGTTCTGCTCGACGCCGTTCCGCGAGTTCCAAATTTCCGCCGTCGACGGAACCGGAACCGAAGAACTCCGCAACGCGATTTACGAAGCGATGAACGTCGTCCGCGTGTACACCAAACAGCCGACGAAAAAAGAAGCCGACCGCGACAAGCCGTTCACGCTCAAAGAAGGAAGCAACGTCTTCGACCTTTGCGACCAAATTCACAAGGATTACGCCGAGAAATTCAAGTCGGCCCGCGTTTGGGGCGAAGCGGTTCACGACGGAACGGTCGTTAAGGGCGATTACGTCGTCCGCGACGGCGACGTCGTCGAGATTAACGTCGCGCCGTAATTTGCGCGGTTTGCCTAATTTAACGCAAACAAAAGAAGAAGAGCGACGCGTCGTTCCTCGTCGAAGGGGCGGCGCGTCGTTTTATTTTGCGCAAAACGAGCAAAGCGCCAAGTTTGCGCGACTTCTTTCGGGGCGTCGGCGGCGACGGTTAAAAAAAACGGCGAATTTTTAGAAAACTTTTAAGCGGCGCCGACGGAATAACCGATACATCTTCCAGACAAACGACGCGGCGCGCGCCGGTTCCGTTTGTCGGGCTTACGTCAAGGACGCGAAGCCGTTTAAGAATTAATTGCGAGACGCCGCGACCCAAACAAACCGGGCGAAGTTTCGTCCGTCGCCGCGACGACGTTCCGTCGAACGAAGTCCGTTGGCTTCGGTCAAGCGTGACGAAGGCGTTCCGGAACGCGCTTCGGGCCGCCGGGCGACGCGTCTCCTGTTTTCATGAAAGCAAAGGATTTGAAATGAAATCGATGAAAACCATCGGCGCTCTCGCGCTCGCGGCGTTGTTCGTCGTTCCGTTCGTCGGGTGCCAAGTTACCCGCAACGGGCAAACGCTCCCGAGCCCGCATTATCTTGACGACGATATTCAATATCATCCGTCCGGCAACGAGTTCCAATATCAAGAGGAAGTCGACCAAATGAACAAAATCAACGCCGAACGCCAAGCCGCGAACGCGATGTATTGATTTTGTCGCGCGCTCGGCCTCGCGAGACGGGTTCGCGTTAAACGTTGAAAACGGTTCCGCTTTGTTTGTCGAAAGACGGCGAGCGGAACCGTTTTTTTTTGTCGTCCGCGGCGGTCGGGAACGGTAATTTTGACGCGGAAACGTCGAGAAAGAGAAGAAACGCTTTACAAGGAGCGTCGAACCGGGTACAATAAGTAAAACGCGGAGGAAACGAACGCGCAAGTGGGAAAAGAACGCGTAAAATAGGAAGTTTAGGCGAAATAGCGTCGCCGAGGCGAAGGAGAAAACGACGCGATGGAAGAATTGTTGCTTTGGGAGTTTCCGCCGAAAGTTCGCGAGTGGACGGCGCTTCTCTTTTTTTGGTCCGGCGTCGCGATTTGGATCGGCTTGGCGGCGCGATTTTTGGTTCCGGCGCGCGTCGTTCGCGGGCCTTGGTTGACGTTGTGCTTGGGATTCGTCGGTTCGTGCTTGGGCCCGTTCGCGCTTCGTTCGTTTTTTAATCTCGACCGTTTCGACCCGATCGGCCCGTGCGGGATGGTCGCGTCGGTCGTCGTCGCGGTCGCGACGTTGTGTTTGTTTTATATCGTCGCGTTCTTTTTTCCGTCGCGTTTGGACGAAGAGGACGAGGAAGAGAACGAAAGAGGCGACGAAGAGGAACGCAATGAACGCGAACGCGAGAAAACGGGGGACGCCGAACGTCGACCCGAGCGCCGCGAACCGCCGCGTCGACGGCAAGAGAGCGACCGCGAACGTCCCGACCGCCGCGAACGCGAGCGAAGCGAACGCCAACGCGTCGAACGGCGACCGTCGCGAAACGAATACGACGAAGACGACTTGGACGAAGAACCCGAACATTGGGAAAACGAGCGCCGTTCGCGTCCGCGCCGTCGGCGTTGACAAAAGCGGTAAAAGACGTTGTTTCAATCTTTAAGCAAACGAAGGAGACGGAGATGAAAAGACGGGAATTTTTGAACGGCGTCGTCGGAACGGCGCTCGGCGTCGCGGCGGTCGATTGGGCGAACGTCGGCGTTTTCGCGGCGGAGTCGGCGGCGAACGGAGTTGCGTCGACGTCGGGGAACCTGCCGAAAAACGTCGTTCGGCGCGGCGAATACCGGAACTCGAAGCGCGTTTTCGAAACGACCGGGCGCGGACGCGTCGCGTTTCTCGGCGGCTCGATCACCGAGATGGACGGATACCGCCCGATGGTTTGCGACTATCTGACGAAGAAATTTCCGACGACGGAGTTCGATTTTGTCGCCGCCGGGATTTCGTCGACTTGCTCCGACGTCGGCGCGTTCCGCTTGGAAACGGACGTTCTCAAAAACGGGCCGGTCGACTTGTTTTTCGTCGAATTTTCGGTCAACGACGACCAAGACGGTCGCTTTTCGGTCGAGCGGGCGATTCGCGGGATGGAGGGGATTATCGGGCGGATGCGCGCGGAGAACCCGAACGTCGACGTCGTAATGACGTTTTTCGTCAACGAGCGGCTGATGGCGGATTATCGCAAAGGGACGGTCGCGCCGAGTATTCAAGCGCATTCGGCGGTCGCGGAGCGTTGGGTGATTTCGACGATTAACCTCGCGAAGGAGATTCAAGAACGAATCGACGCTAAACGGTTGACTTGGCAAGAGTTCGGCGGCGTTCACCCAGCGCCGCGCGGGAACAAGATTTGCGCCGATATGATCGCCGCGCTTCTCGACGACGCTTGGAGCGAAACTTGCGCCGAGAGCGCCGAAAGCGCCGCCGTCGGGTTGACGCCGCATAAAACGCCGGAGCCGCTCGACGAATTTTCCTATTTCAACGCCGGGTTCCGCGGGTTCGACGGCGTCGCGACAAACGTCGGCAAGATCGACGACGGCGCGGCGGTAAGCGACGGCGGTTTCAAACTTTACGTTCCCGATTGGTCGAAGATTCGCGGCGGATTCCGGTCGACGTTCGCGAACTTGCCGCTCCTTTGCGGAGAAAAAACGGGCGCGGAGTTTGCGTTCGAGTTCGAGGGGCGCGCGCTGGCGCTGTACGTCTTGGCCGGGCCGGACGCCGGGCGGCTCGACGTGAAGATCGACGGCGGCGATTGGACGCAAGTCGAAGTTTTTCACGACTATAGCGCCGGACTCCATTACCCGCGAGCGGTCGCGTTGGCGGACGGTTTGAAGCGCGGGCGGCATTCGGTCGTTTGCCGAATCGCGGCGGAAAAAGACGCGCGGAGCGCCGGGAACGCGGTTCGGATTCTGCAAATTTGCGTCGACCGTTGAAAAATTGAGAGACTCGACGCCCCCGACGACGGCGAAAACGCGTTAGTTTGGGCGGTTTAGCGAAAACGCGTCGTTCGGTTGAGAAGACCGGGCGGCGCGTTTTGACATTTCTTGATTTTTTGTCGAAAATTTTGCGAAATTACTTGACGTCGCTCTTGAAATCGGCGTCGCGGCGAGATATAATGACGTCGAGTCGCCGAAGAACGTCGAGGAAAAAAAGACGGTTTTGGCGTTTAAGTTGTTAAAACAGAAGCGTTGGGAGGAAACGAGATGAACGAATCGACGAAACAAGGGGAAGAGCGTCGCGAAACGTTCGGCGCTCGGGCGGTCGTTTGGGCGCGTCGGCTCGACTGGGCCGCGATCTTCTCGTCGGCGGCGTCGGTCGCGATTTTGCTCTTCGCGGGCGTCGGGGCGGCGCTCCTTTACCTTGCGACGCCGGGGGGGAGCGAAGGCGGGTTTGCGTCCTTTGTCGCGTCGACGCTGTTGAGTTGCGTTCGAGCGGCGACGCTGGTAAGCGCGGTCGCTTGGGCGGCGTTGGCGTTGCGCGGCGCGGCGTCGTTTTGCGCCTTTTTCGCGTCGACGGCGGGGGACTGGGGCCGGTTCGCGGTCGCGGTCTTTTGCGGTTTGACGAGCGTTTGGAGCGTTTACGTCGTTTCGTTCGGCGCGCAACGTTGGCTTTGAACGGGTTTAAGTCGTTGAAATAACGAATGTTGGAGGAACGAACGATGAACGGTTTGACGGAAAACGGCGAACGCGTCGGCGTCGACGGTTCGGCGAAAAAGGGTTGGCGAACGCTAACGACCGTCGCGGCGGTTTCGGGGGGGCTTTGCGTTCTTTTTTCGGTCGCGACGTTCGTCGGGGCGGCTCTGTCGAGCGAGCGCGTTTTGCTTTACGCGGCGTCGGCGACGGTCGCTTTCGTCGCGGCGGTCGGGGCGTTCGCTTGGCGGTTCGACGCGGTTCGCTCGGGCGTTTTCGGAACGTTCGCGGCGTCGGGACGCGGTTTAAAGGCGGCGCCCGGACATTTCGCGACGTCGGCGAAGCGAGTCGACGCGTCGACGGGGTTTTCGGCGACTTGCCGACGCGTCGCGGCGGCGCTTAAACGGCGGGGAAAACGCGACTTCGAAACGTTGGAACCGGTTTCGGCTTTGCTCGATTTTTCGACGCTGGAAGCCGGGGTCTGCGCCGCGATCTCTTGGGCGAAGGCGATCGCTTGTTTTTTGACCGAGCCAAGTCCGCGTTGGGAGGTTGGCGGCGAACTTAAACTCTCGGGGTCTCAATTTTGGGGCGCGTTAAGCCTTGCCTTGACGGCGATCGCGCTTTTGCTCTTGGCGACGCGGGCCCTTTGGACGGTCGCGCTTCTTTGCCGGAAAAAGGGGGGAAAAACGACGCTCCTCTTTTGGGCGGGACTGATCGCGACGGCGTTCGCGCTCCTCGAAGGGGCGGGCGCGGGGGCGATCGTCGCCGTTTGGGAATAGTAACGCGTTAAACGACAAGAGAAACGATAAACGGCGAAGACTGTTAAAGCGGTTGAAAGCCGAAAAAGAACCCGTCGCGGCGTCGGACGCTTGCGGCGGGTTTCGCGTTTCTTGACGGCGGTCGGGCGCGCTTCCTTGGCGGAAAGAAGCAAGGAAGGGAAAAAGGGAACGCCCGGTCGACGCGGCTTAAAGGGCGGCGTTACTTGACTTCGACGTTATCGAGGAAGTCGCCGAGATGAATCGTCGGCGCGCCGGGGCCGATTTTCTTGCCGAACGCTTCGACGTTTTCGATCGTCAAGCCGTCCGTTCGGCGCTCCTCGTCCGAACCGGAGAAGAGGAAACCGGCGTAAGACGTCGGGCCGACGACCGAAATATTCCGAATGACGACGTTCTTAATGTGTCCCGGCTCCTTGATTTGCATATATTGGTTGACGACCGGCCGCCCGACGAAAAGCCAGTTCTCGCGGTTCGCCGTGTCGACGTCGAAACGGAGTTGCGACGAGTCGACCGTTCGCGCCAACTCTTCCGGATTGAGCGCGTTTTGCGGGCCGGTTTCGAAGCGGATTCCGTCGAACGTAACGTCTTCCAAAATCATTCGTTCCCCCGGTTCGAGGAGGAAATTGCGCGCTTGGGAGCGGATAATATCGATATTTTTGAACGTAATCCGGCGCATATTCGGGGCGCGGCTCTCGTGTCCCATCAAGACCGTTCGGGCGCGGTCGCACCAAAAGACGCAATTTTCGACGGTAATATCTTCGCAGTTCCCGTATTCGAGATTGAGCCCTTTGAGCGCCATACAGTCGTCGTCGGAGCGGATGAACGTGTTGGTAACGCGGACGTTGCGGCTGTTGCAGGGGTTGATTCCGTCGTCGTTTTGGACGCGACCGCCGCAGATTTTGATGTTGTCGATAAAAACGCCGTCGCAGTTGACCGGGACGACCGTCCAGTGCGACGCGCCGCGGATAATAACGCCTTCGAGGGAAACGTTTTTCGAGCCGAACATCGAAACGACGTGTCCCGTCGGGCCTTCGCGCCATTTCCAAGGGTTCGAGTCGATAACGCCGCGCCCGCAAATGCGGACGTTTTCGCCGTTGACTTCGACGCCGCAACGAACGACCGCGCCCGGCGCTAAGTAGAGCGTTTCGTTCGATTTGAGCGAAATTTTGCCTCCTTCCGGATTGTGAACGCCCGGGCCGAAGTAACGGACGTTCGGCGCGTTCGCGTCCGGGACGTCTTTTTCGAGCGGGTTGACGAAAACGAGAATCGGATGGCGGCGCCCGTTCGGCTCGACCGAAATTTGGCAAGGCTTGTCGATTTTCAGCTCGAACGAACCGTCGGCGTTTTTCGTCGGGGTTAAGCCGAGCGAGAGCGGGCGGACGGTCAAATCGTCGAGCGAAACGCCGGTTTTTTCGCGGAATTTGAGAACGACCGGCTCGTCCGCGTCGAGCGAGACGAAACCGTATTCGCCGCCGAAGTCGTATTTTTCGAACGGCGGGTCGGCGGTGCGCGCGGTCAAAACGCCGGCGGGCTCGCCGTTAACTTCGAGCGACCAAATTTCGCTGACCGGCTCCCCTTCCGGAACCGGCCAAAGACGGACTTCCGCTCGCGCGGTCGTCGTCGCGAAAAGAACGAACAGGGCGAAGAAAAACGCTTTTTTCATCGGCGGCCTCTTAAAATAACGGGGTGAAACGGGGAAACGGGGGATTGGGTAAAATAGGAAAGCGGGAAAACGGCCGACTTCGCCGCGTCGCGCTCCGGAATCGGGGGCGTATACGCGAACCTGGGAACGAACGGACGCCGGAATCGGGAGCAAGTAAGCGAACCCGGGAACGAACGGATGCCGGAATCGGCGGCATATAAGCGAATCCGGCGACGAACGGACGCCGGAATCGACGGCATATAAGCGAACCCGGGAACGAACGGACGCCGGAATCGGGAGCATATAGGCGAACCCGGCGCCAACTGGACGGGGCGGCTTGGCGTTAAAACCGTTAAAGCTCGCCCCAATTTGCGCCGATTTCCGCGTCGATTTGGAGCGGAACGGTTAGCGGGTCGCCGAGTCGCATTTCTTCGACGACGATCTTCGCGAGGGCGTCGGCGTCGGCGCGGCGCGTTTCGAAGAGGAGTTCGTCGTGTATTTGGAGCAAGAGGCGGGCGCGTTCCGACGTTCCGGCGTTTCCGCTTCCGGTCGAGGCTGTTTCGGCGTCGAGGGTAAGCGCCGAATCAGCGGCGTTTAGCGCGGTTTGCTCGGCGACGAAGTCGTCGAGACCGTCGAAAAGGGACGGCGCGGCGGATTTCGCCGGTTTCGCGGTTTGCGGCGTCGCGGCGTTTTGGGCGATTCCGGTTGTTTGGACGGTTTGCGCGATTTTGGTAAAGCCGGGGCCGTCGACGAACGTTTCGCTCCAACGGGACGCGATCCAACCTTCGCGTTTGAGGCGGCGCCAAACGGCCAACATCGCCAACTTCATCAGGTCGGCGGCGGTTCCTTGAACGACGGCGTTGATCGCGGCGCGTTCCGGGAAGTTGAGCGTTTTGCGACCGCGAGCGCCCCGAACGCCGGAGAGCGCGCGGCGCCGTCCGAGGAGCGTTTGAACGAACCCGCGCCGGGCGCAGTCGTCGAGAACGCGGTCGAAAAAGGTCAAAACGCCCGGGTAAGTCGCGAAAAACGCGTCGATGTAAGCGGAGGCTTCCGAAGCGCTTACGTTGATCGCTTTCGAGAGCCCGAACGACGTTTGCCCGTAAACGAGCCCGAAGTTGACCGCTTTCGCTTTGCGGCGCATATCCGGCGTTACGTCGGCTTGCGCGACGCCGAAGAGACGGCTGGCGACGAGCGCGTGAACGTCTTCGCCGTCCGCGAACGCCCGCCGAAGCTCCGCGTCGCCGGAAAAGTGCGCCAAAACGCGGAGTTCGATTTGGCTGTAGTCGCAACTTAAAAAAGCGTCGAACCCGAGCGACGCGTCCGGAACGAACCCGGCGCGGATGATTTTGCCGTTTTCGGAACGGGCCGGAATGTTTTGCAGGTTCGGTTCGCTCGAACTGAGGCGACCGGTCGCCGTCGCCGCTTGGTTGAAGGTCGCGCAAACGCGCCCGGTCGACGGAAGCGCCTGCGTCGGAAGGGGTTCGAGGTAAGTTCCGCGCAGCTTCGTCAAGCGGCGCAGCTCGACGATTTTTTCCGGAATCGGGTGAAAAAGGGCCAACTCCTCCAATACTTCCGCGTCGACGCTCGGGCCGGTCTTCGTCTTCTTGATAATCGGGAGTTTGAGGTCGTCGAAAAGAACGCGCTGCAACTGCTTGGGAGAGTTGAGGTTAATCGTTTCGGCGAACCCGGGCGTTTCGTCGACGGCGGCGATCGCGGCGCGGATTTCCGTTTCGAGCGTCTCTTGACGGCGCAAAAAGTCGGCGTTCGCGGCGCGGAAGCGCTCCGGTTCGATCGCGATTCCGGAAAGCTCCATTTCGGCGAGCGTTTCGACGAGCGGCGTTTCGAGGTCGAGCGCGAGGCGTTCGAGCGCGGGCTCGGCGGCGATTTTTTCGCGCAAAATCGGGGCGGCGGCGAGCGGAATCAAGACGGCGTCGGCGGCGCGTTCGGCTAAAGTCGACGGCGGGAGCAAGTCGAGCGGAATCCGCTTTTTGCCGGTTCCGGTCGCCGCGTTGAGGTCGAACGTCGAGCGGTCGAGGTACGTTTCGGCGATTTCGGCGAGCGTTCGGCGCGTTTCGCCGCTCCGGACGAGGTAATCGGCGAGAAGAACGTCGAAAACGACGCCGCGGAGCCGGACGCCGAGGTCGCGGAGAACGAGCGCGTCGAACTTGATTTCGGCGCCGATTTTCGGAAGCGTCGGCGATTCGAGCGCGTCGCGGAGCGTTTCGAGCGTCGCGGCGGCGTCGAGCGTCGGCGTTCCTAACGGGCCTCGGAACGGGAGATAGAACGCTTCCGCCGGGCTAACCGCGAGCGCCAACCCGCAAAGGGTCGCGAAACGGGGGCGGACGCGGCCAAACTCCGCCTCTTCGAGGACGAGCGTCGCCAAGCTCAAGACGGACGCGTCGGCGAGCCGGGCTTGGAGCGCGGCCAATTTTTCGGCGTCGTCGACGAGCGTCGCGGCGGTCGGGGCGCTTTCGAGGATTTGCGCCGAATTTAACGCCGGGAACGGGAACGCGGCGCTCGACGCAAAACGTTCCGTCCCAACGAGTTCAAAATCGGACGCGGCGGACGGTTCGGCGTTTTCCGGCGTTTCGTCGACCGGACGCGGCTTCGGAACGCAGCCGTATTGCGAAACGGCGAGACGGTCGAGAAGGGGCGTCGCCGCGTCGAAATCGAACGAACCGTCGCGAACGCCGTCGGCGGTTTCTTGCGGCGTCGCGGTTGCTAAAACGTTGGAAACGCCGGTTTTCTCGGCGGCGTTAAAGAGCGTTTTTTCGGCGCTTGCGTCGGAAGGCGCGGCGCTTGCGGAACCGCTCAAAAAGCCTTGACGGCGCGCTTCGATCCCGTCGAACCAATCGGATTGCGGGGCGGTCGCGACGCCGAACGTTTCGGCCAACTCGTCGACTTTCCCGATTAACGAACGGAAACCCCAATATTGGAAGAGACGGCGCAAACGCTCCGGATCGACGCCGCCGAGTCGCGCCGCGTCCCAATCGATTTCGAGCGGAACGTCGGTCCTAAGTTTAACGAGTTCGCGACTTAACAGCGCCGCGTCGCGTCCGTTGCGGATGTTCTCGTATCGCTTCCCCTTCATTCCGACCGCCGCGTCGAAAACGCCTTCGAGCGTCCCGAACTTTTGCAACAAGTCGCCGGCGACCTTCGGGCCGATCAGCGGAACGCCCGGGACGTTGTCCGACGAGTCGCCGACCAACGCTTGGAAGTCGACGACTTGATCGGGCCTAATTCCCCAATCGGCAAGAAGTTCCGGCGCGCGGTAAAATTTCTCCTTGCGAAGGAGATAAATCGACGTTCGGTCGTCGAGAAGTTGGCGGGCGTCCTTGTCGCTCGTCGCCAAAATCGTCTCGCCGCCGAGTTCGGAAACCGTTCGCGCGACCGTCGCCAAAACGTCGTCCGCTTCGAACCCGACGACGCCGAGCGCCGGAACGCCGACCGCCTTCAAAAACTCGCGGGTGAAGTCGAACTGCAGGAGCAAATCGTCCGGCGTCGCGCTGCGATTCGCCTTGTATTCCGGGTAAAGCTCGCTGCGGAACGTCTTGGCGCGCATATCGTAAGCGCAAAGGAGGTAATCCGGGGAAAGTTTGCGCATTAAGCCGAGGACGTCGCGAACAAAACCGAACGCGGCGCCGGTCGGCTCGCCTTGCGCGTTCGTCATCTCCATTCCGGGCGCGTGAAAGACTTGATAAATAAGACCGTAAGCGTCGACGACGCAAACCGTTTTTCCTGCGAGCGAAATCATCGAGCGGTTCCTAAACGCCGCCGTTCAAGCGGCAAAACGCGGCGACGGCGCGCGTCGTCGACGTCGAACGTTAAAAGGAAACGGTCGAAAACGCCCGTCGAGCGGAACGCGGCGAAAGTCGGAGCGTTCGAGATAAAAAGGGAAAGTTGGGAAAAGCGGGGGAAGAAGGGAACGGAAAGAACGAAACGTCGAAACCGAAACCCGAAACGCAAGAAACGCCGAAACCGAAACCTGAAACGCAAGAAACGCCAAAACCGCGCGTCGGAAGCGTCGAAACGTTCCGAGCGCGAACCAAAAGCGCAAAGAGCGTAAAACAACCGGACGCCGACGCTTAACGTTTTGTCGGCGGTTCGGTTTTCGGCGTTTAAGCGACGGTTTGTCGCGACGATCGATTAATAATCGTCGTCTTCGTCGTCGTAATCGTCCTGATCGTAGTCGTCTTCGTCGTCTTCGTCGACTTCATGCCAATCGTAATCGTCGTCGTCATCGTCGTCGTCGACCCAACCGTCATCGTCGTCGTCTTCGTCGAGCCATTCGTCGTCTTCGTCGTCCCACTCTTCGTCGTCGTCTTCGTCCCAGTCGTCGTCTTCTTCGTCTTCGTCTTCGTCCCAATCGTCGTCATCGTCGTAATCGTCATCGTCGTCGCGCGACGCGGCCAATCCGACGGGATTCGGCGACAAAACGGCGCCAAGGGCTCCGTTATTCGAAAAATCAAACGAGCTTTCGTTTTCCCAAGCGCTATTCAAATCAAATTTCACGATTCGACTCCTTAAAGTCAAAGACAGGAAAATGGAACCGACGCCTCGCGCGGTCGTCGCGCCGGGCGCTTGCGGTTCGAAAACCGCCGCGGCGACCGCGACGAAGAGGACCGGTTAGGATAGGGGCGACAAAACGAACGTCTTCGAGCGGAAACCGCGCGGTTGGGCGTCGTTCGGTCGACAACGCGAATTATACTCCTTCGTCTCCAAAAAAGAAATAGTAAAAAACTTCTTTTTTGTCAAATAAATTAAAATTCGCCGGGCGCCGGCTTCGCAAGGCGGTCAAAAACGCGTTAAGACGCCGTTTTTTTCCTTGTTTTGAGCTTTATTTCGCCCTTTTAAAAAATTTTTGTTTTTTTAACGTTTTTACGTCGCGCGGCGGCGACTTTGCGAAAATCGCGTCGACGGCGAGTCGACCGGGAGCGTCGGAACGCGTTACCCGGCGGCGGTACCGGGCGCGATTTTCGGCGCCTGCGCGACCGGCGTTTTTTCTTTGATCAAAATTTCGCCGTCTTCGCCGACGTCGTCGAAGCGCACCGAGAGGATTTTCGAGACGCCGGAATCCTCCATTGTAACGCCGTAAATCGACTTTGCCGACGACATCGTTTTTTTCGAGTGGGTAACGAGCAAAAACTGCGTCGTCGGGATAAAATCGCGCAAGGCGTTCGCGAAACGGTTGACGTTTCCTTCGTCGAGCGCGGCGTCGACTTCGTCGAGGACGCAAATCGGGCTCGTTCGGTATTGGAAAATCGCCAACAGGAGCGCGACGCAGGTCAGCGACTTTTCGCCGCCGCTCATTAACGTCAAGCTCTTCAACTCTTTACCCGGCGGTCGCGCGACGACGTCGACGCCGCTTTCGAGCGGATTCGACGGGTCTTCGAGCGTTAAGTCGGCGCGTCCCCCCCCGAAAAGTTTTTGGAAAATGTTGCAAAAATAAATTTTGACCGCTTCGAACGTCTCCTCGAAGAGGCGGCGGCAGTCGCCGTTGACGCGCTCGATGATCTTTTGAATCGACTTGCGCGCCGAAACGAGGTCGTTGTATTGGTTGAAGAGCGTCGCGTACCGGGTTTTCAGCGTTTCGAGCGTTTCGATCGCTTCAAGGTTGACCGGGCCGAGGTCGCGGAGTTTCTTGCGCAACTCTTCGATTTCCTTTTGACGGCGTCGGGCGCCGGACGCGTCGCGGGGAACGACGATTTCTCGTTCGTCGTCGACGCCGTTATTTTGCGCGTCGTCGGAGGCGTCGGCGGCGTTCGCGGAATTTTTACCGGCGATTTTCGAACTTCGTCGTTCGTTTTCCTCTTCGACGCGGAATTTCGCGTCGGCGAGGTCGAGTCCGTAATCTTCGCGAATCCGTTCTTCGAGCGTTTTGATCTCTTGCGCGAGTCGTTCGGCGGCGATTTCCTTCGAGCGGATCTCTTCGCGGCGTTTTTCGAGCGCGTCGCGGTTCGTTTGCAGGACGGCGGTCGCTTCGTCGCGAATTTTTTCGAGCCGTCGACGTTCGGCGCTCGCCGTTTTTTGCGCGGCGACGAGCGTTTCTTTCGCCGAATAAAGCCCGGCGAGGGTCGCGGTTCCGTTCAAAATCGTTAATTCGGCGACTCGAATCCGTTCGCGAAGCGATTCGACGCGGCGTTCGTTTTCGGCGGTTCGTCGACCGCGTTCGAGCCGAGCGTCGTCGAGTCGTTTGAGAAGATCGTTCAAAAAGCCGACGCGTTCCTCCGTCTTGGCGAGTTCGATTTTAAGGTTCGTCGTCCGCTTCATTTTCTCTTGACGTTCGGCGGCGAGCGCGTCGCTCGACTCTTGAATCGCGGCGAGTCGGGCGTCGAGTTCGGCGACCCCGGCGTCGAACGCGGTTTTCGCCTCTTGCTTGACGGCGAGTTCGGCGAGCGTTTTGTCGAGTTCT
>JAFSDX010000198.1 GCA_017436025.1 Thermoguttaceae bacterium | reverse complement strand
GTGCGCCGACGCTTCCTTAGCGTTTTTCAGGCCGTTGAGGAAGTCCGCTCCGAGCCGCGCGTTCAGGACGCCGACGATCGCTCGGTCGGTTTCCGGACGGAATTGCAGCGCGACTTCAAGATATTCGAGCGCTTTGCGACCGGAAATGATCGCTTGTTGGTAATCTTTGCGGGCTTCGAAAATTTTAGCGGCGTTCGCCAACGCTTGCCCGGCCGTCCAACGCGACGACGCGGCGGAAACTTCGTCGAGCGTCTTCGCCAAATACTTGTCGACCGTCGAGCGCAAATCGCGAGCGTATTGGTCGAGTTGCGTCGCGTCCGGCATTTCGAGCCCGACTTCGAGCCCGGTTCGCCAAACTTCGAGGCGAGCGCTCGCCAACTCCGACTTGTCGCCGCGCGCTTTGTCGAGTTCTTGCGCGATTTCGTCGGCGGCTTCAATCCATTCGAACGCTTTTTCTTGATCGCTCGGGTCTTTCCAACTTTTGCGCGCGACGGCCAGCGCGACGGCGAGGTTCGCCCGCATTTCGAGCGCCTTCCCGGCCTCGATCACGTCGGCGGTCGCGTTCGCTTCGCCGAGCGTTTTCAACATCGTCAAAGCGCGTTGCCCGAGCGAAATCGCCGAATCGTAATCGGGTTCCGCCGCCTCGCGTTTGAGGGCCGAACCGAGCAGAACGCCTTCAATTTGGTAAAGCGGGTGTTCGACGAACGCGTCTTCGACCGCCTCCATATACCGAGACGCCGCGTCGATTTCGCCCGATTGAATCAGCGCGTCGATCAGCGTCAGGTGGAACTGCGCCATCGAGTCGTTCATCTTAATCGCTTGGAAGATATGGCGCCGCGCGGTCGCAAAATCGCCGACCGCGAGGTGCGTTTTCGTCAAAATCCAGTGCGCGCCCGGCGAGTTTTTCTCGTGAAGCAGCGCGTGTTCGGCGTCGTCGCGAGCGTTTTTCAGCGACGTTTTCAACTCTTGCTCGGCCCGCAAAACGAAGTATTCCGCCTTGACCGTTTCGGCGACGATCTGAACGACGCGGTCGCTCGGAATCGCCGGATTGTCCCCTTTTTCCAAGACGAACGCGACGCCTTTTTCCGGAAAAACTTCTCTAAAATTCCCAATTTCGTCCGGGACGAGGATCGGTCGCGAATCCTTAATCTCTTCGGCGAAAACCTTGCGGGCGTCGGCCTCGGTTCGCGGTTCGCCTAGGTTGATCATAATCGCCTCGACAACGTCGCCGAATCCGACGATCTGAATCGTCGTGTCCGGCAAGGTCGGCGTTTGATAAGTAAAGACCTTATAACCGCCTTCGAGCGTCTCTTCCGCGACCGGTTTCGCAAGAATCGGCGATTTCTTCAAGTCGACCAGCTTCGTCGAACCCGGCATAACCTCGAAAAGAGACGCGCCGTGAGGAGCGTGGTCGACTTCCCCCTCTTCAACCGCTCTAACCCCTAAATTCGGCAAATTTTCCAGCTCTTCCGCCAAGCGCCCGCCTTTCGAGCGTTCTCCAGTTTTCCGTCCCGCCGCGCCGAGTCGAGCGCCCGCTTCGGAAGCGACCGGCGTTTGCGCCGCCGTTTGAACGATTTTCGCGCTCTCGGCGACGCCGTTCGCCTCGACGGCGACCGCTTGACGAATCGGACTCGCCTCCTCCGCCGCCGCGTCGGAAATTACCCAAGAAGTCGTCGCAAGAAGAGCCGGAGCGGTCAAAGCCAACGCAAGTCGCAAACGCCGAGTCCGCGACGCCTTCAATAAATCGTTTCGCATTCTTTTAATTCTTTCGTTAATAACGTCTTTTTCGATTTTAACGCCGCGCGCCCGCCGTTCCGCCCCGACAAAATGTCGACCGTTTTTCTCAACAAACGCGGTTGCGACGCGACCGACGAAACGAAACCGCCGTCCCGTTTCGCCGCAACGTCGCTAAGATACCCAAAAACGTCGACCGCGTCCAGCCCAAATTCCGCAAGAAAACGTTGTTTCGAGCGTTTCCAACGATTTTTCCGCCAAAAACGGCAAACTTTTCCGTTCGCGCGGGTCGAAACGAAAAAAAATGGAAAAAAATCGCGAAAATGAGAAAATAACGCTTTACTTCCCCCCCTTGCAAGGTGTATACTAAAAGTCGATGATTAAAATGCGACGGTCGATTTTTCGCCTTTTGCGGAACGCTCGGCGGGCTCAAACTTCGCTCCGTCGCCGCGACCGTTCGCCAAGTCGCCTCAAAGCGCGACGACGGTTTCTAATCCCTTGCGAATTTTAACGACATTTTAACGATTATAACGAATAAAGGGCTCGCATAATGCTTAAAGTCGGTATTGTCGGCATCGGTTTTATGGGTATGATCCACTACCTCGCGTATCAACGCATTCCGGGCGTGAAAGTCGTCGCGCTCTGCGAATCGTTCGCGAAAGAACGCCTGACCGGCGACTGGACGAAAATTAAGGGCAACTTCGGCCCGGCCGGTCAACAAATGGACTTGACCGGAATCGCGACTTACGACAATCTCGACGCGATGCTCGCCGACGAAAACGTCGACGTCGTCGACGTCTGCCTCCCGCCGGCCGGACACGCCGCCGCGACGATCGCCGCGCTGAACGCCGGTAAAAACGTTTTCTGCGAAAAACCGATCGCGTTGAAAGCCGAAGAAGGCGTCGCGATGGTCGCCGCCGCCGAGAAAAACGGCAAAATGCTCCTCATCGGGCACGTCCTTCCGTTCTTCGACTCGCACAACTACGTCTTCGAAGCCGCTAAATCCGGCAAATACGGCAAACTCCTCGGCGGGAACTTCACTCGCGTTACCTCGAACCCGTTCTGGCTCAACCTCGACCGCTTCTACTCGATGGAAGGCGCCGGCGGCCCGATGCTCGACCTGCACGTTCACGACGCGCACTACATCCGCGCCCTCTTCGGGATGCCGAAAGCGGTTCAAAGCGTCGGTCGTCTCCGCGGCGACGCTCCGCAATACTTCAACACCCAATTCATTTACGACGATCCGGACTTGGTCGTTACCGCGACGAGCGGCAACATTATGCAACAAGGCCGCCCGTTCACGCACGGTTACGAAGTTCACTTCGAAAAAGCGACGATTATCTGCGAATCGTTCACCGGCACGCCCGTTACGGTCATCCTCGGCGACACGCAAGAAGACGCGAAAGTCGAAAAACCGGAATTCCCGGCGGGCGACGACATTACGCCGTTCGTCAACGAGTTGACCGAAGCTCGCGACGCGTTCGTCTCGGGCAAACCGTCCGCGATTCTCGACGGCGCCCTCGCTCGCGACGCGGTTACGATCTGCCATAAGCAAATCGAAGCGATTCAAAAACGCGGTCAAGTTGAAATCTGATCGATTTTAACGATTCCGCCGATTTTTCCTCGGAACGTCGCCCGTTTTTCTTAATGTTAACGAAAACGCGGGCGGCGGTCGGGGAGTTTACGTCGTCGTTTTTAACGGCGACTTTTTTATTTCTCTTTTTCACCTTTCTTCCCCAGCTCTACCGACTTTTCTATCCCCCTCGTCTTTTCTCCCCTTTTTACTTTCTTGTTTCTCTTTTTTTTGCTTCTCTCGCCTCTCTTGCTTTTTTTACTTTTTTGTTTCTCTTACTTCTCTTATTTTTACTTTCTTCGCTTCCCTTACCTTCCTTGTTTCTTTCCGTTCCCTCGGCTTTCAACGCAACGTTAAAATAAGCAAAATACGTCGACTCTTCTTGATTTAACGATTCTCGCGATTAAAAGAAAAAAAATCGTCGTCCCGGCTTTACCGAACCGATACTCGGAAAGTCGCGGTCAAGCGACGCACGAAACGCGTTTTCTCGTTTCGTTTTCCCCCGATTTTTCCCTGTTTCCTTAACTCGTCGGCGTTTCGGTTTATTTGTTTTTTTCCTTCCAAACGTTAAACTTTACGCCGACGCCGCCCCTTCGCTTTAAGGACGCCGCGAATGACGCAAGCGCAAACCGACGATTTGATGGTTCGTTTAGACGCGCAACACGACGAACTTCTCCGCCGCATCGACGAACTCGACCGCAAAATCGCGGCGACGCTCGCCGAATGGGCGGCGGAAGCGGAGGAAGACGGCGCGCCGTCCGAAAAACAATCTTAACGATTTTAACGATTCGTCAAAATTCCGTTCCTTTCAACGCTCCGCGGTCGCGTTTGACTCCGACGTTGTTTTCGCGGCGTCCAACCGATCGCGCAAGGAGACTCGCTCAATGAAACTTTCGCAATTCCTTTTCAAATCGACGGTTAGCGCGTTCGCGGCGCTCCTCGTTTGCTGCGCGGCGACCGCCTCGACGCTCTTCGCGGCGGAACCGGCGTCGACGCTGACGCTCGTTTCGTACAACGTTCACAACGCGATCGGTCTCGACGGCAAAACCGACTTCGCCCGCATCGCCAAGACCTTGACCGCGTTGAACCCGGACGTCGTCGCGCTCCAAGAACTCGACTCGAAGACGAAGCGCTCGAAAGGCCTCGACGTTCTCGAAGAAATCGCGAAGGAAGCGAAGATGAACGCGACGTTCGGCCCGGCGATCGACTACCAAGGCGGGAAATACGGTATCGGCGTCCTTTCGAAGGAAAAACCGTTAAAATCGGAATATTTTCCGCTCCCGGGTCGCGAAGAACGCCGTTGCCTCCTGATGGTCGAGTTCGAGCGTTACGTTTTCTGCTGTTCGCACTGGTCGCTGACGGCGGCGGATCGCGACGCGACGGTCAAAATCGTTACCGAAAAGATGAAGTCGGCCAAGAAACCGGTTTTTGTCGCGGGCGACTTCAACGCGAAACCGAACGAAGCGTCGATGCAAGCGTTCGTCAAGGATTGGACGATTCTCTCCGCCGACGCGCCGACCTTCCCGGCGAACAAGCCGAACATTCGCATCGACTATATTTGCGCCGCCGACCCGACCGGCGCAATCTCCGCCGACGCTTGGACGAAAGCGGTCGTTTCGGCGCGCGTCGTCGAAGAGCCGGTCGCGTCCGACCACGCGCCGATCGTCGTCGAACTTTCCGCCGACGTTTTCAAATAAACCGCCGCTAACGCTTTTCGCGAAGTCGTTTAGCGACAAAAATGAAAAGCGCCGCCGCGTTTCCCAATCGGATTTGCGGCGACGCTTTTATTTTTACTTTATCGCTAACGCAAGTTCTTTATCGGCAAGCGTTAACATTGTTTTTCCTCCGTCTCTTTTAGCCTTTCTTCTCCGAATCGAGCGCGGCGCGAATCGCCCTCGCCAACTGATCCGGGCACGACGTCGGTCGCCCGCCGCACGAGACGCCCTTTAATTTCGTCTCGACCTCTTCGGCCGGCAAGCCCTCGACGAGCCGCCCGATTCCTTGCAAATTGCCGTTGCACCCGCCGACGTAACGCACGTCGCGCAGAACGCCGTTTTCGATTCGGAAATGAATTTGCGTCGAGCAAACGCCCGCCGTTTTATACACGTAATCCATTGTTATTTCTCGCTTTAAAAACCTTGCGTTTATTGTCGTTTCAATCGGCGCCGCGACGCTCGAATCGAGAATCGCGACGTTAATTTATTATACGCGCCGCCGTCGAAAAAGCAAGTCGACGCGGCGATTTTCCCGCTTTTCCGACGACGCCGCAAAATCCGCCGCCGTCGAAAAATCGCGCGAACTCTTTTATTGAAACGACTTACCGTCGTTTTACTTCTTTTCGTCGCCGCTCTTTTCCGTCCGTTCGACCGGCGAAAAAACGGTTCGGAACGTCGCGGTCTTCCCGGCTTCGACGGTCGCCGTCTCGACCAAAATCGAAACGCCCGGATTTTTCGAGTCGAAGTCGTTTTCCGTTTCCGCCGGAACGACGCTAAGTCGCGACGGCGTTTCGCTTTGCGTCTCCAACGTTTTACAAAGCGTCGCGTCCCCGCAATGAACCGGACTCGGCGCCGACAACTTCGCGACGCGTTCCGAAACAACCTCGACCGCCGCCTTCGTCAGGAAACGACGTTCCAGCGCAACCTCTTTATCCGCAAGCGCTTCGACGACGTCCTCGACGATCAGACTTCCGTCCGGATTCAGCGTCGCGACGCGCTTGACCGACTTCGCTTCGCCGCGATAAACCGGCGTCAAATCGATCGTCGCGCTCGACGCTTCGCCGGGGCCGCCGATTTTCGAATCGACGATTTTCGTTCGTCCGTCGACAAGTTGCGGCGCTCCGTTCAGGGTCAAGACGCTATGTCCGAACGTGTTGTACCGAAACAACTTCCAGCGTTCCGAAGTTTGCCCCATTCCCCAAAGATTCATCCCGCGCGACTCGATGCGGTGATAGTTTTCCGGCCCAAGCTCGACGATCCAGCGGACGCCGCCGTCGTCGTACACGAACCCGCCCTCGTCCATATGCCCGTGCGGCGCGTTCGGCGCCCCGGCCTTAATCCCGAGGTACGCCGCGTCGCGATTCCAAGCCGTTCGGAAGAGCGCGACGGCGTTGCGCCCGTCCCCGACGCCGACGTATCCAAGTTCTTGCGGCGCAACGTTTCCAAACGCGTATTCGCTTGGGTCGACCGGTTTTCCGGCGTCGATTTTCGCCAAGTCGAGCGGCGTTTCGCGAACCGGCCCCCAAAGGAGAGCGCAGACGGCCAAGCGGTGTCCGGCGAGCGAGTCGAGCGACCGCGCCCCGTATTTAACCTTATGTTTCGTCGCGACATACGCCGCGTCGAGCGCGAAATTTTCGTTCCAAGCGACGCTCGTATCGCCGAGGTTGAGCGCGTTCCAAAACGCCGTCGGCTCGAACATCTTCCCGCCGCCGGAGTCCGGATAATTGAACGCGTCGCCGGTCGTCCCGAAGACGTGTTCGTAATACCGAATCGTTTCGGTGAAACCGCGCGCCTCCGAACGTCCGAAGTCGTTCCCCAACGCGGAGTTAAGCGCCGCCAAGAGCAAAACGTTAAATCCCGTCCCATACCCCCAATAACCGGGCCCCTCGGTATAATTCCCGTCCGGCTCGTAAGACGCCATACTCCACGTTACGCCGTTGACAGCCTGTCGCACGGCGTCGCGCGCCAATTCCGGTTCGTCGTCGGCGATCGCCAGCGCGCCGTAAAGCGTTCCGCACCAACAGACTTGGTTCCAGTTCGCGTTGTTTCTCTTCCACCAACCGCGAATCTTCATCGCCTCTTTGACGCCCTTGTCGCGAATCGCCTCGCGGACTTTTTTCCGATTTTCGTCCGAAAACGCCGCGCCGCACGAGTCGTATGCAAACGCAAGCGCCGTCGTCATTTCCGCGACGTCGAGGAAGTGCGACGGGTTCCAGTCGGCGAACTCGGCGATCGCGACCGCTTCCCGTTCGGCCCGCGCCGCGTATTTCGGGTCGCCGGAATATCGGTACATAAACGCCCAGTCGAACGTTCGCCGGAGCGCTTCCCGCGAAACGTCCAAAAGTCGCTTCCCTTCGAGTTCCCGCTTGACCGGCGGCTCGCCTAACTCCTTGTCGGCGCGACGTTTCACCGCTTCGCAATACGCCTTCCAACGCGGGTCGGCGTCGATTTTTTTCTTAACGTCGGCGAGCGCTTCGTCGGTTAACAACAGCCGCGGCGCCGGACGCAACTTCTCGAACGCGGCGTCGACCTCCGCTTGGGAAACTTCCGCAAACCCTTTCGCCGTCGTCGGTTCCGATTTCTTCGCTTCCGCCGCGAACGCCGCCCCCCCTAAATCCGGCGTCCAAAACGCGGCGCCGGTCGCTCCCAACGCGACGAGCCCTCCCAACGCAATCCGCACGACGGCTCGCCGCAACCGTTTATCGTCCGTTCGCAATCCGTCGACGCGGCTTTCCTTTCGCCGTCGTCGTTCTTTTCCGTTCGTTCTCATCGGAAACGTTTCCTTTCGGTCGTTTGCGTTCAAAGCTCCCGTTGTTTGGGCTTTTAAACGTTTTTAGGTAAAATTGGTTAAAAAGAACGCGAAAACCGACGCCGCGACGCGCGACGTCCCTGTCTATTGTAACGCGTTTTCGCCGGCGTTTCAAACGTTTTTCGTCAATATTTTAATAAAAATCGGCTTTCGACGCCGCGTTTTCGCCCTCCGCGCCTTTTATTTTCGCTCGTTTTTCTTTTTTTTTTTCGCGCAACGCCCGACGCTCTTAACTTCCGTCGCTCTTTCAACGACGCAAGTTAACGCCGAGCGACGCGGGAAACGTCGCTCGACTCGCGGCCAAAATTCTTCAAGGCGTTGACGTCCGACGCGAACCTGTTAAAATAACCGAGTCGGCGGGGGAAAATTGCAACTTAAAATCGCCTTCCTCCCTCGATTCAGAACGCCTTACGGGAGCTTAAACGTCGTTGTCGTTAGCGTTAACGTTAACCGTCGATCTCGCAAGACGCGCGGGCTTTCCCCAAGGCGGTCGAACGCCGAAAAATCGGAACCTTCGACCGTCGCGGTCTTCGACGGTTCGCGCTCGGCCGGAAACGGAAAAAGCTCGAATAAGAACGCTCCGGTTAGCCGACGCGGTTTTCGCAGGCCCCTATTTCCCCAACGCGCCGACCAAGAGGACGCCGCCCGCGACTCCCGAAAGACGAAACGCGGGCCGAACGAACGACGCTCCGTCGCAAACCCGCGAACTTGACGAAGCGAATAATACGCCGCCGACGTTCCGTTCGGCAAAATAGAAAGGAGCCCTCCGCAATGAGTCGGATTAGTTCTTCGACGCCGCGTTTTCACTCGTACTTCGCCGTTTTCGAGTACGGCGAAAAGTCGATCGGCGTTTATTTTCCCGACTTGCCCGGCGCGACCAGCGGCGGCGACTCGGTCGACGAGGCCGCCGAATGCGCCCGCGAATGTTTGGCGCTCCATCTTTACGGAACGCTGGAAGACGGCGCCCCGATTCCGCCGCCGTCCCCCGCCGAACGCTTGACCGTCGGGCCGTCGGAGAAGCTCGTCCGCGTCGACGTCGACTTGGCGGAGTTTTATCCGGAAGAGTTCGGCGTCGGAACGAACGGCGACGGAACGGCAAGCGAAACGCGCCGCGCATAATCCCCTTGCGATCGGCTTCGACCGCGACGCCGCCGTCGACGGAACCCTCGAAACCGGCGACGTCCGCGATTTTATTCGTTCGCCTCGTCGCCCCGTCCTCTTCGGTTCGCGACGCCCGACGGTCGCGCGCCGTTTCCTTCCCTCGCCCAACAAAAGACGCCGCAAAGTCGGAACGTTTCGCCCTTATGACGAGATTATTAGACGTTTATCCCTCCAAAAATCCCCGCGTCGCCGTCAATCGCGCTATCCGCAAGGAAATTCCGGGCGGCGCCGAAATCCTCGACGCGCTCGCCGTCGCCGCTCCCTTGCGTTACACAAGTTACGCTTGGGGACGCGTTTACAAAAATTTACTCGCCGCCCGCGACGCCGCGACGCAAGAAATTTTGAAGAGATACGAATTTGTCGACTTCGAAAGTTGGAGCCCCGACGTCGAACGGGAAAATTAGCGCCGACGCCGCCGTCCCAACCGAGCGCGCCCCCGACGCCCCAACGGCGCCGGTTTCCCAACGGTTCCCCCTTCAAAAAAACGCGCCGCGTTTTGGCGACGCGGCGCGTTTTAGCGATCTCTCGTCGATCCCGTCGACTCAACCGTTTCGGTTAAACGGTTTCGAAGGGTCAACGTTCGCATTCGGAGCGTCGTCCCTTGCGGGATTTCGCTTTCTTCGAGCGGCTCGCGCCCTTGCCCTTTTCTTGGACTTGCACGTCGACCTTCGTTTTGACGTTGAAACGAGTTTCCAACGCGGCGACTTCGGCCTCGCTCAACAGGCCTTCTTCGGCGGCGTCCATTTCTTCCATTTCGATTTCGACGACGTCGCCGTCTTCGTACAACGTGTCAAGGAACGCTTCGATATCGTCCGTCGAGATTTCGTCGGCTTCTACTTTGGAGCGTTCCATCAAAGTTCCGACGTCGACGACCGGGTCCAATTCGGCGAAGAAAGTTTCCGTTTTGAGCAAAAGGTTGCCGCATTCTTTCAAAATATCCAAATTTTCCTTCGAGATTTGACGGGACTTGTAAATCGCGACTTGCGCGTCGAGAACGCTCAACTGTTTGTCGCAATTCGCTTTATAAATCACCAGGTCGCGTTTTTCTTTCTCCAGTTGTTTCGTCGTGTCGTTGATATTCTTTCTCAACGTTTTTTGCAACTTCAATTCGTCGACAAGGAGCGCGATTTGGCTGTCCAATTGAACTTTGCTGTATTTGCGACCGAACAATTCAACCGGAAAGACGCCGGCGCGTCGCGCCTGGAGCATCTCGCGCGCCGCTTTCTCGCCGAATTCGAGCTTTTTGAAGCAGTCTTTGGCTTCCTCGCTAAGTTGGCCGGCGACCTTGCTGCTCGCTCGAATACGCTCGTCGCACTTTTTGGCGTCGGTCTTGATCTTTTGTTTAACCGCTTCGGCGCGCTCGTCCGGGCTTTGTTCGCGCGTCTCTTGCGTCAGCTCGACCACAATGCTCGCCTTCAATTCGCCGTTGCCCGAATCGCCGCGCGCCGAAGCGCCGAAACCGCAACCGACGACGCCCAAAGCAATAACGACGCCCGAGTTAAAAACGATCTTTTTCATCTTTCAATCTCCCGAACCTTAGGGTTCAATAAATTTATTTTGATTCGGCGTTAAGCGACGCTTAACTCTACCTGCCCAATATATAAGAGCGACGAACGCGAAGGTTTCGAGCGAAAATCCGAAATTTTTTCGATTTTTTCAACTTCCGCCCGAACTTGCCGCGCAAGGAACGTTCGCGCCGTCCTTTGCCGAACTTGCCGAGAAACGGACGTTCGCGCCGCCCTTTGCCGAACTTGCTGAGAAACGGACGTTCGCGCCGCCCTTTGCCGAACTTGCCGAGAAACGGACGTTTGCGCCGCCCTTTGCCGAACTTGCCGAGAAACGGACGTTCGCGCCGCCCTTTGCCGAACTTGCCGCTAGTAAGAACGGCGGGAACGTAAATTTTAAAAAAAACGGCGACCTTAAAAAATGTTAAACGGCGCGCCGACGTTAATTTTCCGCTCCCTCAAAAACGCCCAAACCAACGTCCCGCCCAAGCGCGAAAACCGCCTCCCAAACTGCGTCGCCAACGCCGCCCCAACCGAACGCGAAAACCGCCCCCAAAACTGCGTCGCCAACGCCGCCCCGACCGAACGCGAAAACCGCCTCCCAAACTGCGCCAACGCCGTCCCGCCCAAGCGCGAAAACCGCCCAAACTGCG
>JAFSDX010000197.1 GCA_017436025.1 Thermoguttaceae bacterium | reverse complement strand
TCGCCAACCCGAACTTCAAAGAAGAAGCCGCTTACGTCGACTGGGCCGCTTGGCTCGACGCTTGGGTCGCGAACGCTCAAGCGCGCCTCGAAGGCTCCGCGGCGAACCTGCAAGAGTACCTCGACTCTTATTTGACGGCGGTCGACAAGCGCGACGCGGCGCTGAAATCGGCGCAAGCGGATTACGCCGCCGGAAAAACGTCGTTGACCGACTTCCTGAAAAAACGCGCCGAAATTCGATCGTCGTTCTCGCAAACGACGACCGAAGCGCGCGCCGATTTGGCGGCGAAGGACGCCGCCGTCGACGAGACGTACCGCGAAGGCCTGAAATCGCTGAACGACGCTTACGACAAATTGGCGGCGAGCGGCGAAATCGGCGCGCCCGGTTCGATTCGCGACGAAGCGAAGGAAGCGGCGGGCGAACTTTCCGCGTCGACCGAATCGACGGACGCGAATTTCCACCTCAAAAACACCTCGACCGGCGCGAAAGTCGCGACCGATTTGACGTCGGTCTTGAAACTTTGGCGCTCCGGTTACTCGTCGTCGACGATTTACGACGAAATTTACGGCGGCGGTTTTGACGCGGAAGACGGCGAAACCGGCAAAGACGAAACCGGCGACGGAGACAAAGACGAATCCGGCGACGGAGATAAAGACGAAACCGGCGACGGAGGTAAAGACGAATCCGGCGACGGAGACAAAGACGAAACCGGCGACGGAGACAAAGATGAAACCGGCGACGGAGACAAAAACGAATCCGGCGACGGAGGTAAAGACGAAACCGGCGACGGAGGTAAAGACGAAACCGGCGACGGAGGTAAAGACGAATCCGGCGACGGAGATAAAGACGAAACCGGCGACGGAGGTAAAGACGACGAAGACGGCAACCTTCCCGAAATCGATCTTGGCGACTTAACGAACGCCGACGACGATGAAGACGAAGACGGCGGTCTTCCGCTTCTCGCTTAATCGCCTCTAAAAAAACCGCGCGAACTCGAACAATTCGAATCTCGCGCGGTTTTTCTTTTTTTTTTTCGCCAAGTCGGTTAAATTACTTTTTCCGGCGACTTGACCGCGTTTTTCTTCTTAAACGTCGTTTTGTTCTTCTTTTAAACGCCGAGTCGACGCGACCTTTACAAACCGCCGAACGGTTTCGCGTCTTGTTTGGGCGGCGGGCGACTCCTCGAACGTCGTTTTTATCCGACGCGATTTCCGCCTTGCCCGGCGCCATTTCGCCAAGAAACGCCGCCGGCCCGCTTCGCTTCCTTCGCGTTTTTCAACGCAAAAGAGCCAAACGGGCTTTCCTCGTCGACCGTCAACGAAAATCCAACGCTAAACCGACCAACCGTCGTTCGCCGGCCAAGGAGCGCGGCGGGGAAAACGTTAACGCTCGAACTACGTCGCGACGTAAGCGTCGAAAAAGACTACTTTTTCTTTTCGACGTGCAGCGTGTGCTTGCGAAGACGCGGGTTGTACTTCTTCAGCTTGAGCTTTTCGCCGCCGGGCTTGCGACGAACGATGTAGTTGTAATCGCCGGTTTCTTCGCAGACGAGGTAAACGGTTTCCGCCTTTTTCTTACTTTTCCCTGCCATATTTCCAATCCTCTTTTATTGTTCGGCCGTCGCGTCGCGACGTCGTTTTTTGACTTAAAACGCTCGACATACGCCGTCCCGCGCCCTTTTTCCGCCCGTTTTGTCGGCGACTTTTGGAAACGTTTCCGTCGAAACGCCGTTAAAAAGCCCCTTTCCAAACGCCTTCTCGAAACGCTCGCCGTCGCCGACGCCGCCTCGAATCGGGTAAAGCGGAAAAAACGCCGGCGTTGGACGCGTCGACGCTTTCGGTTCATTATACTCCCGAAATTGCAACCAACAACGCCCCCCGACGCAAAAAACGTCTTTTTTTTCGCATTTTTTTTAAAAGGCCGAATCGCATTTTTTTAAAAGACCGAAATTTTGTCAAACGACAACGTTTAGTTAATTTAGGCAAGCCCAAGCGTCAACCTTTTCAATCGCCGCATTTTTCCCAGTCCCGCTATTTTATCGCGTCTCCCGGGCTCTTATTCCTCGCTTTTTTTTCGTTTTAACGATCTTGGGCCCCAACAAGAAAAACCGACAAAAAATTGCGAAAAAATCCTTAAAAACTATCGAAATATCTCGCCAAAAATGTTAAAATACCTCCGTTCCTCTTGCTTTTTCCTTTCCTATTTTTCCTTCGCCGCGCTATGTCCGAACCTCGCCGCCCCGCGCCCGCCGAAAACGCCGAGTCCCAACGCGTTCCGTTTTCCGTCCCGACGCCCGTCGACGCGGAGAAACCGTTGCCGCTCCCGCCGCGCCCTTCCCAAAACGTTAAAAAAACGCTTTTGGTTCCGACGCGAGTCGACTCCGAACGTCCGATCCCGATTCCGGAGCGCAATAGAAACTTAACGTCGCTTTTGGTTCCGACGCGCACCGACTCCGAACGTCCGATCCCGATTCCGGAGCGCGGCGCGGCGGTTCCGTCCGTCGAGCCCAAATCGCCCGCCGAGCCGCCGATCGCTCCGCCCGTCGTCGCCGGAATCGCGACGCCGACCGTTCTTGTCGCCGTTCCCAACGCCGCGCCGATTCCGCTGACGGCGCCCGACGGTTCGACCGTTCTCGTCGCGACCGTCCCGGTTCCGAGCTTCGCGCCCGGCGCCGTTCCCGTTCCCTTATCGTCCGCCCCGAGCCCGCTTCCGCAAGCCCCGACGTCGAACCTGCCCCCGCAAGCCCCGACGCCGAACCTGCCCCCGCAAGCCCCGACGGCGAGCCTTCCCCCGCAAGCCCCGACGCCGAGCCTCCCCCCGCAAGCCCCGCCCAACGAACCGGCGCCTGCGGCGTCGAAACGCGGTTGGTTCCGCCGTCGTCGCGACGAACGCTCGACCGACGCCCGCGAAGAAATCGCGTCCGCGCCGGTCGCGGTCGCGCAACCGCTCGCCGACGAGGAGTCCGACGAAAACCTCGACTTTCTCCGGCAACCGTCCTTTTTTGAAAAGGCGTTCAACGACGCGCCCGGTTGGCTCGCCAGCGCCGTCCTCCACCTAATCCTCCTCTTCTTCCTCGGCTTGCTCGTTATCAAAGTCGACCTGCCGAACCCAATGGAACTCGTTTCGCAACCGGGAATGAGCGACGAATTCGTTTTCGACGAAGTCTTCGACGACGTTATCGAAAACGCCGAAAATGAAGAAGTCGAGTTCGAAACGTCGGCGGAAGATTTTGTCGAAACGGAAAATATCGCCGAAATCACCGAAGTTTCCGACTACAACGACCCGACGAGCGCGCCCCTTTCCCTTTCCGACGACTCCTTGACGTCCGACGCTCTCGCCGCCGACGTCGATTCGCTCCTCGGCTCGCTGACCGGCGACGAACTCTCCGGTCGCGGCGCGAACAAAGCGGCGGCGCTCGCGTCCGGCGGCGGAACCGAAGGGAGCGAAAAGTCGGTCGCGCTCGCGCTCGCTTGGCTTGCGGAACACCAAAACGCCGACGGTTCTTGGTCGTTCGGACACGGGCCCCGTTGCTCCTGCGCGAATCCCGGAACGAAAAATTCGCCGAACGCCGCGACCGCGATGGCCGTCCTCCCGTTCCTCGCCGCCGGACACACGCCGGTCGAAGGCAAATATAAAGAAAACGTCGCCGCCGCGATCAACTTCCTCGTCGCGAACGGCAAAGCGGAACAAGCTGGACTCGGTTTCAACGACGACGGCCAAATGTACGCGCACGGCCTCGCGACGATCGCGCTTTGCGAATGTTACGCGATGCTTCCGCCCCGCGTCAAAAAGAAACATCGCGAACTCGGTTACGCCGCGCAAGCCGCGATTCGCTTCATCGAAAACGCCCAGCATCCGGAAGACGGCGGTTGGCGGTACACCCCCGGTCAAGAAGGCGACACGTCCGTCGTCGGTTGGCAGATGATGGCGCTCCGCAGCGGCTACGTCGGTTCGCTCGACGTGTCGCCGAACGTCCTCGACGGCGCGCTCCACTTCCTCCGCGACGAAGTCGCGATTGACGGCGGCAGTCGTTATTACTATATGCCGGGTTCGAGCGAGTCGGGCGCGACGAACGCCATCGGGCTCCTTTGCCGACTTTATCTCGACTGGAAGCCGGACAACGAAACGCTCCTTAAAGGCGCCGACCGTCTCGTCGAGAGCGGCCCGCATTTCGGGAACCCCTATTACAACTATTACGCGACGCAACTGCTCCACCACGTCGGCGGCTCGCGTTGGGTTCGCTGGAACGGAGCGATTCGCGACAAACTAATCGAATCGCAGGTTCTCGAAGGACACGAACGCGGAAGTTGGTACCCGCAGGACGCCGACGGACACTGCCAAATCGGCGGAAGACTTTACGCGACCGCGCTGAACTGCTTAATCCTTGAAGTTTACTATCGCCACTTGCCGATTCACCAAAAAATCCAAAGCGAACCGGAATTCGACGTCGATTTTTCGCTCGAATAATCCGAAAAAACGGCGCTCGCCGCAACGTCGGCTTCCCGACGCTCAAAAATTTCCGCGCGCGCCGTTGTTTTCTTCGCAAACGTCGTTATACTAAAGATAAGGCGACGCGATCGACGCTCGCCGTTCCTTTCCCTTTCCTCGCCGATTTTCCCAATGAAAAAATGCGAACGTTGCGGCGCGTCGAACGCGGAACGCGCCCGCTTTTGCTCCCATTGCGCCGAACCCTTCGCAACCTGCGAGACGCCGCCCGTCGCGCCGTCGGTAGACGCGTCCTTCGACGCGCCCCTGCCCGCGCTCTTCGCCGACCCGGAACCGGTCGACTCAAGGCGCGTCGAGTCGAGCGACGATTTCTATCGGGCGTTGGGGTCGATTTTTACGGCGCTCGGCGGAATAGCGCTCTTCCTGTTCGGTCGCGTTTTTTCGTTTTTTAAGCGTTGCGCCGCCGCGTTTTGGCGTTCGTCGGCGCCGTCGCGAACGCGCCTGCTTGCCGTCGCGCTCGAACTCGGACGCGACGCGGTTCGCTCCTTCGCGGCGATTTTTACCCCTTCGACGCGTTGGCCGGAGAGCGCGCCGCCGCGTTTCCTTTTACCGAGTCTCGTCCTTTTTTTCCTTTGGACGCGACCTTGCGCTCTCGTCGCCGTCGTTTACTCGATTTTATCGAGCGAAGCGCGTCAATCCGGCGCCCCTTCCGCCGCTCGACGGCGCGCCGCGTCGGCTCGCAATTGGATTCTCCTCGAACTCCTTTGCGTCGCGTTCAAAGCGTTGTTTGAAGCGTTCGATATGTCGCTTCCCGTCCTTAAAAGGCTCTTTTTCTAACGTTCGCGTTCCGTTTTCGACCGTTTTTTTTTCATTCCTTAACAACGATAAATGCTCTACTTATGCGATAAATGCGGCGCGCGGACGCGTTGGTACGACGAAAAATGCCCCCGTTGCGGCGCGACGCAAACGGTCGAGATTCCAACGGCGCCGATCGTTCTTCCGAGTTTCGCCTCTTCGCCGACGCGGCGCGACGAGGAAATCGCCGTCGTTTTGCCGTTCTCCCCGACGACGCAACCAAAAGAAGAAACGTCGAACCCGGCCCAAACGACGCAACCAAAAGAAGAAAC
>JAFSDX010000196.1 GCA_017436025.1 Thermoguttaceae bacterium | reverse complement strand
ACGGAGGCGCTCCGCGAAAAGAAGCGCCAAACGGTCGTCGTAAAACCGCGCGGGGGCGCCGTCCGGAACGTCGAGAAGCTCTTCGTTGAAACCGATCGCGGCGTAAGGGTCGTCGGACTTCATAATCTCTTCCGCCGTCGGTTCTTGCGACGTTTCGACGACCGGCGACGGCGCGTCGGCGAAGGTCGGGGCGGAAATGAAAAACGCGGTCGCCGCGGCGGCGATTCCGACGGCGTCGATAAAAAGGCGACAAGACATAACGATTTCTTTGGGGTTGAGTTTAAGTGTTGAAATACAAGTTGTTGAGCGTTGCGTCGAAAGGGCGATTAACGGAATTGGGCGTTCAAACGCTCGGCGACGGCGCGGTCGACGGCGCTTTCGGAGTCGGCGAGCGCGTCGCAAACGTCGGCGATAAAACGTTTTGCGACGTCGGCGTCGAGCTTGGCGATTTCGGACGCGAACGTTTCGGCTTCTTGCGACCAAGCGCGGTCGAAGAGCCAAGGAACGGCGCCGTCGGCGGCGCGTTCGACGAGCGCGTCGGCGATTTCGGTTAATTCGGCGGGCGCGTTCACCGCGTCGGGGTTGTTCTTAACGCCTTGCAAACGCGCTTTTAGGAGCGCAAACTCCAAAAACGGTTCGCGAAGTTTGTCGACCGGCGACTTCTTGTCGCGGGAACGCTCCGTTTCGAGCGCGTCCCGAAGCGCGTCGACTTTTCCGTCGGCGGCAAGCGCGTCGGCGTAACGTTGGAGTCGGACGAAGCGCGCGAACGGCTCCGCGTCGTCGGCGAACGCGAGACGGCGCGACGCGTCGAGCTTCGCGTCGGCGATTTGCGCCGCGAACTTAGCGTTGGGATTGGAATCGGAATTTCCGGCGAACGCGGAGTTCGAACCGGCGTAAAGCGCGACGTCGTTTAACGCGGCGAGACGTTTGCGGTAAAACTCGGCGGTTTCTCCGCTTGGAACGTCGCAAAGTCGGGCGATTTCGTCGGCTTTGAGCGGCGTCGGATAACCTTCGGTTCTAAGGTCCTTCGCGATTTTCTCTTCTTCGCGTTCGATCAAATCGTTCAAGAGGACAAGACGTCGCAAATCAAGCGGCGTTTTCTCCGTTTCTTCGACGACTCGTTTGGCGTAAAAGTCGCGCCGTCGCTCCGGCGACCAGTAATCCGCGGCGGGCTTCGCGTCGGTCGTCGCCGCGAGATAGCGGAGGTAATGTTCGGCGCAAACCGTCGGTTCGAGTTCCGGCGCGTCGGCGAGGCGGCGTTCCAATTCGGCGACCGTCGCAAAGTACCGCGAATCGACGGTTTCCGGTTTCGCGCGAACGATTCGACCGCCTTGGCGAACTTGACCGGGGCGGACGTAAAGGCGCGACGATTCGTCGAGTCCGCGTTCCTTTTCGCGTTCGCGGTACGCGACGTCGCAACGCGTTCGTTCTTTTTCGAGCGCCGTCAAACGTTTGAGGTAAAACTCGGCGGGCGCGTCGTTTGGAACCTCGAGAAGCGTTTCGTCGAACGTTGCGAACGGGGAATCGTCGGGAAGGATTTTCGCGACGGCGGCGGTTCGAGCGGCGTCGATTTTGTCTCGAAGTCGCCCGGCGACTTTCGGCGCGTTTTGGAAGAAAACGTTCGGAATGCGGTCGAGGTCGGAGGACTCCTTTGCGCCGGCGGCGAGACGGGCGCCTTCTTCCGTCGCGAGGCGAACGAGTTCCGTTTCGATTTCGGTCAACTCGGCGTCGCGTTTCTCGGGGCTTAGCGCTTCGGGATTGAACGGCGAAAGCGCGGCCCGCGCGACGCGGCGTCGAATGAGACGTTCGTCGAGAGCGCGAACGCAAGCGGCTTCGTGTTCGTCCTTTAGGTCGGCGTTCGCTTTAAATTCGGCGGCGAAGGCTTGAAACGCGTCGAGGTCTTCTTCGAGCGAGTCGATCAAGAGCGTAAAATGGCGAAAACGCGTCGTCGTCGGCGTCGTTTGCGCTTCGGCGAGGCGGAGCAAGAGTTTATGACGAGCGTCGATAAGGCGCGGCGCGAGCTCGGGCGGCGCGTTTTTGGCCGAGTCTTCAAGACGTCGCAAGCGTTCTTCGTACCAATCGGCGCTTCGACCGTCCGGGACGTCGAAGAGCGTTTCGGAAAAATCGTCGGCGGATTTCGGGTTGTTCGCGTTCGATTTGACGTGAAAGAGCGGCGCTAGCGGCTCGACGCCTAAAGCGCCGTCGACCGCCGCTTTAAGGACGGCGACGCGAGCGTCGGAACGTTCGTTTTCCGGTTTCGCTTCTTCGTCGGCGAGGCGCGCTTTCGCTTCGTCGCTGGAGAGCGTCGCGGCGTAACGCTTGAAATACTCGGCGCGGTCGCTTTCCGGAAGGTCGGCGGCGTCGGCGAGATTGCGGAAAATCGCGCGGTAAGCCAAGTTGAAGATCGGTTTCAAGCGGTCGTAAGTCCAAATAGTAACGCGTTGTTGGCGCAGGCGCAGGTAAGCGCGGCGGTAGTAGCCGGACGTTTGGCCGTCTTGGATTTCGACGAGGTAGTTCAAAGAGGGGGCTTCGAGGCTGCGATTGTACGGCCCGAGCGAAAACCATTGGTCGAGCGAGTAAGACGCGACGCGGTCGCCGATCGCGAAAAGTTCCGCCGCCTCGACGTTTCGCGTTTCCGCTATTTGAATGTAAGTCGAAGAAAGAACGGAGGTTTCGAGCGCGGCGCCGTTGGCGTAGACAAACGCTTGAAAACCGTCGAGATCGCCCGATTCGCCGAACTTCGCTTGAAGATAATCGGCAAGAAGAACGAGGCGTTTCGCTTCAAGCGACGGCTCGTCGATAAGAACGCGCAAAACGGCGACGCGCGCCTCTCGCGACTTTTCTTTCGCAAGTTGCGCCGCATCTTTGCCTTCGGTTTGGCGAATTTCGCGGATTCTCGCTTGAATCGCTTCCAGGCGCTCTTGGTAAAACGCGACGCCTTGTCCTTCCGACGGAACCGCGAACAACTCGGCGTCCGAAAGGCGCGCTTCTCGCGTTTCGTCGGCGGCGAAAACGCGAAGCGTCGGCGATTCGGGAAAAACGACCGGCGAAGCGATCGCCGCTCCGAAACCGAGCGCGGCGGAAAGAAGGACGCGCGTCGCGGCGTCGCGACGTCGATTGCGAGAGTGGCGCATAATGAAGGCTCCTGCGTTGTAAGGAAAGGAAAGAAAGGCGCGTTAAGGGAGAAACGTCGCGCTAAACGACGTTCCGTCGTCGATATTTTATCGCGAGCGCTAAGCGACGTCAAGAAAATTCCGCTTCATTTTGTCGTTTTTTCGGAAATTTTTTGACGTTGCGTCGCGAAGGCGGCGCGAAAGAACGTCGCGTCAAGAAAGAAAAAACGCCGCCTTCCAACGCGAAAACATTGGAAAACGGCGCGTAACGACGTTGCGTAAACGACGCGATTTAAACGGTTAAGCGAAACGCTTTTCCCGCTTTACTTGACGTTCGGGAATTGCGCTTTGAGGAGGCGTTCGAGTTCCGGGCCGCGAGCGTTCGTGCTGAGAACCTTGCCGTCTTTGCCGACGAGAATCATCGTCGGAATGCCGGTGATTCCGTAATATTCGCTTAAATCGACGTATTTCTTCGCTTTAGAGTCGAGCGAGAGCTTTTGCGACGCGGTTTTCCAAGGGAGTTTGCGCTCTTCTTCGAACTTGTGGAGCGCGTCGAGGTCTTGGTCGAGGCTGTACCCGAGAATTTCGAACCCGGCGGCGTTGTATTTTTCGTACATTTTGGTCATATTCGGGATTTCGCCGACGCAGGGGCCGCACCAAGTCGCCCAAAAGTCGATCAAAACGACCTTGCCGCGATACGACTTCCAGTCGATTTCGGTTCCGTCGAGGTAGAGCCCTTCGACTTTCATTTCGTTCCCGACGAGGTTGAGGAAACGGAGCTGACCGGCGAGGGAAGCGGCGATTTGCTTGCGATTTTCGTCTTTAGAAGCGGCGAACGAAGCGCAAAGGTCGTTCAGCAGTCGCGTTCCGACTTTCGGGTTCATTCGAGCGACGCCGGAGAGCAACGCGGGCGCGCTTTGCATCCAATCGTCGTCGACGTTGGCTTTAGCGATGATTTCGCCGCCGATTTTCGCGATCGCGGCGTCGTCGTTCGCGGCGAGCGCTTTGTCGAGGCTGACGCTGACGATGATGTAATTTAAGAACTTAACGCGTTCGGAGTCGACCGGCGTTTTCGCTTGTTCCTTGGCGAGGAGAGCGTTCAGCCCGTCGAGGTCGCCCTCTTGAGCGAACGACGCGGCGTAACTTTGGAAGTATTGGAACGCTTCCGCCGCCGGGACGTCTTTCGCGTCGACAAGGTTCTTAAAGATCGTTTTCGCCGCGACTTGGAGTTTCGGAATCAGCGCGTTAATTTTCGCTTGGTCGCCGCCGGTCGCTTGGTAATATTTTTGGAACGCTTCTTGGAGGGCGTTCAAGCGCTCTTGGTAAAATTTCGCGTCTTTGCCGTCCGGAACGTTGAAAAGCGTTTCGTCGAAAGTCGCGGCGGCGCCGGAGTTTGCGACGGCGGCGGGGGCCGGAGCGGCGTCTTGCGCGTCGGCGGAGGAAATGGAAAGAGCGACGGGGGCGGCGATCAGCGCGGCGCTAAGAAGGAAACGGGAAAAACGCATTGGAACCCTTTCTAAAGGTTGAATTAAAGCGACTTGCCGCCGAAAAGGAGCGCGTCGCAAGGGGGGAACGAAAAGCGTCGGCGAAACGGAAAATCGGTTCCGCTCGACGAAGCGCGGCGCGTCCGAACGACCGGTCGCGGCGCGAATTGCGTCGGCAAGTATAACGTAAAATTCGACGCGAATCAATCGGAACGAACGTTTTTAAGCGCGTTTCGGCGAATTTTTTTCGAAATTTTTACCCGCCGCCGTCGCAACGAGGAAAACTGCGTAAAATGCGCAAGAAAGGGAGTTCGGCAAAAGACGGCGCGCCGAAAAAAAACGCGCTTCCGCTCGGCCAAGGAACGAAAACGCGGCGGGCAAGGGCGAGCGTCGACGACGTTTTACATCGCGTCGACCTTACTTAACGTTCGGGAAACGCTCCTTTAAGAGCTTTTCGAGGTCGTCGGCGTTCGGGGCGACGCTAACGACTTTCCCGTCGACGTCGATAAGAATCGCTTGCGAGAAGTACTCAAGGGAGTAAAGCTCGGCGAAGTCGACGTAATCCTTTTTCGCGGCGGCGCTTAAACGACGCGACAAAATCGGATAACCGGGTTCGGGAACAAGCTGTTCGACGTCTTTTTCCGGCGCTTTGAGGACGGCGTCGTACTCGAGAACCGCGAGTCCGGCGTCGGCGTATTTGGCGTAAAGTTCTTTGTATTTCGCGGTTTGCGGAGCGTCGTTCTGCGACGCGAACGGCGCCAACGTTCCGAAATTGGAACGCGTTTGGAACCAAACGACTTTGCCGCGATACGATTCCCAATCGAGTTCGGTTCCGTCGGCGAGGACGCCTTCGAGCTTAAGTTCTTTGCCCGGCAATTCTTCGCGGCGAATTTCGCCGCTTAATCGCTCGGCGGTTTTGCGTCGTTTCGCGTCGTCGGAGTCGGCCAAAACGTCGCGCAACTCTTTTTTGAACGAGCCGCCGATTTGAGACGCAAGGCCTTCAAAAATAGAGAGATAAGAAACGGCGACGTCCGCCCAGTCCTGAGCGGCGTCCGTCGGTTGGAACGGGATTTCAACCGCCTTAACTTTCGCAATAAGTTCGGTTTCGAGCGAGCGCAGTTCCGCTTCTTCTTCCGGCGTTAGCGTCGGAGGATCGCGGCGCGTTATTTGCCGATCGGCGTAACGCTTGGAGAGGGATTGCAGAACGCTAACGAGGCGGCGGTTGACGATTGTTTGTTCGGTAAACGCGACGCGTTCGGCGCTTTTATCGTTGGGCGACGCTTTGTAAGCGGCTTTTTCCTTGGCGACAGTCGCTCGCAACGCGGCGAGATCGTTCGCGGCGCTAAGAATATCGAGCGCTGCGCGAAAGTGTTCGTCTCGTTGAGGTTGCGTCGGCGACGCGTCGTCGGCGAGTTTCAAGCGAACGGTCGCCGTCGCCGGAGCTAATTCGCTTCGTTCCGGAGAAAGGTTGACGAACGGAAACCCTTTTTGGGCGGGACTTGCCGCAGGTCGAGCGCGGAATTCCGCGAGCAAAACTTCCAAGCGTTTTTGGTAAAATTCGGTTGTTTCGCCGTCCGGAATTTCGAGGAGCTTTTTATCGAACTCTTGCGACGCGGCGACTTGCGGCTCTTCGGCGCGAAGCGGTGAAACGGAAACGACGGCGCTTCCGAACGTCGTCGCGGCGACGGCGAGAGACGCGGAAACGGCGATATTGCGTAATAACCGGCGGGGTTGCATTGTAAACTCCTTGAAAGCAACGAGTAAGGAAAGAAAAACGACGCGGCGTTTTCAACGGCGTTAAAATGCGGCGCGACGTCGTTGCGACTTCAAGTAAAATGATAGCGCGTCGCAAAGGCGACGTCAAGTAAATTCTTGAGAATTTTGGCGATTTTCCGCAAATTTTTGACGCGACGTCGAATTTGACGAGACGCGGCCAATAAAAAAAGCCGCCCATTTCAACGCGAAACAAGCGGCGTCGCAAAAGCGTTAAAACGCTTAAAGAAAAACGTTACCAACCGAGAAACTCGGCGACTTCGCGGCGAAATTCTTGCGGGAGCGCGACCGTCGAACCGTCGTGAACGCCGCCGTTCCCGACGATCAACTTCGTTCGGACGCCCGCCTTGCGCAGTTCGTCGAAAAGGAGCGCGCTTTGACTCAGCGGAACGATCGTATCGTCCGTGCCGTGAAGGATTAACGTCGGCGCAAAGTCGGCGTCGACGGCGTGAAGCGGCGAGTATTTCTTGGCGCGTTCGAGCAAGTCGGCGTAAACCGGCGACGTTTTGTCGTCGGCGTCCGCTTTTTTGACGTTGAACGCGACGTAAATGCAGTCGACCGCTTCTCTTGAAACGCGTTCGAAGACGAGCGGGAAGTCGGTCGGGCCGTAAAATTCGACGACTTGCTGAACTTGGCCGGAAACGTCGAGGTTGTCGCCGACTTCGTAAACGCTTTTTGCGTCGGAGGTTCCGAGCGTCAGCGAGAGGTGCCCGCCGCTCGAGTAGCCGCCCGCGGTGAAGTTGTTCGGGTCGAGGCCGTATTTTTCGGCGTTTTTGCGGAGGAAACGAACCGCCGCGCGGACGTCCTCCATCGGGGCCGGGAAGGGGGCTTCGTTGATCGGACGGTGCGAGACGCTGGCGATCGCGGCGCCGCGGTCGAGGACGCCGAGCCAACGCCAAAAGCCGCCGTCGCCGGGGTTTCCGGAGTACCAGCAACCGCTGTCGAGGTAAATGTAAAGGGGCGCGTTTTTGACCGGGGCGCCGTCTTTCAGCGGGAGGAAGAGGTTCAACTTGATTTCGCGGTCGCCGACTTTCTTGTAAACGACGTCGGAAACTTGTTGGAATTTCGGCTCGTCGGCGTTAAGCGTCGAAACGGCGGAGGTTGCGACGGCGAACGTCGCGACGCAAAGGGCGACGGCAAGGAAACGAAAAATGCGCATAAGCGGTTCCTAAACGGGAAAGTTAAAAAGGTTGCGATTCTGAAAAGACGCGCCGTTCTCGTTCGCGGCGAACGAAAACGGCGGTTTTAAACGTTAAACGTTGAAAAGTCAAGAGAAAACGCGGCGTTACTTGGCGTCGGATTCGGCGACTTCTTCCGCTTTTTCTTCTTGTTCTTCCGACGCGGCGTTTTCGTCGGTTTCGACGTCGGTTTGCGACGCGGCGTCTTCGTCGACTTCCTCGACGATTTCCGACGTTTCGCGCCAAGGCTTATCTTCTTCGTAAGAAGCGAGTTCCGACTTGAGGTTGTCGAGACTTTCGTGCTTTTCTTTTTCGCCGAGTTCGACCGCTTTGCGGGCCCATTCGCGCGCTTTTTCGAAGTCGCCGAGTTCCGCGTGCGCCGACGCGAGGGTGCTTAAGATGTGCGCTTCGGCGTAAAACGTGATTTCGCAAGCGGAAACGGCCATTTCGAGGGCGCGTTTTCCGTCGCGGAATTTGTCGTCCGGGCAGGTCGCGAGGAGCCAAGCGTAGTTGTTGAGGACGCCGGAGTCGGCCGGGTTCAGCTTGAGGATGCGTTCGTAAACCTCGGCGGCTTTTTCCCAATGACCGAACATAAGCTCCATATCGGCGAGGGTTCGGAGGAAGTCGGTCGACTCCGGTTTCTTCGCGAGTTCGTCGTTCAGCATTTTCAACGCGGACTTGTAAAGGCCTTTTTTCGCGGTCGCGTAAGCGATTTGAGCGGCGGCGTCGTCGCGATGGTCGACGTGGCGTCGCAACTGTTTGAAAATGCGAATCGCGTCGTCGTATTTCTCCATTTGAAGGTAGATAACGCCCTTAAGTCGGGTCGCGGTCGCGACGTCCATTCCTTGACGCAGCGACTTGTTGACGTCGGCGAGGGCTTTGTCGTAATCTTTCGCTTGGAGGTAAAGGACGGCGCGGAAGTAGTAAAGTCCGGGCGCGTCGAACTTTTCGATCAGCTTCGTGAAGTTTTCGATCGCTTCGTCGTGTCGTCCGAGCGCGGCCAAAAATTGGCCTTTTTCAATTTGAACGAGGATATTGTCGCCGGCGTCTTTCGTCGCTTCGTCGAAGAGGGCGGACGCTTCGTCGACTTTCCCGGCTTTGGCGAGGACGTTCGCTTTAAGTTTTTTGAAATCGGCGTTTTCCGGTTCGAGTTCGAGCGCTTTGTCGATCTGTTCGAGCGCGGCGTCGGGGCGGTTGGCGGCGAGGTATTGCGCGGCGAGTCGCGAGCGGATTTGCGCGGCTTCCGGCGCGAATTCGAGCCCTTTTTCGAGGAGCGTAAGCGCTTCGCGCGTCGAGGTTTCGAGTTCGGAGCGGAAAAGGAGGGCGAGCGTTTTCGCTTCGACTTCGAGGTCTTGCGCCGCGAGCGCGGCGTCGAACGCTTTTTTCGCGTCGTCGTTCTTTTCGGCGAGCATAAGCAACCGTCCGAGCGCGAGTTGCGCGAGCGGAATTTCCGGCGTTTCGGCCAGCGCCGCTTGGAGGTCGCCGATCGCGTTATCGCGAAGCTCTTCCCAACCGCGCGGAAGTTGAGCGATCGGAAGTTCCGGGTTCAAAAAGAGTTGCGCGACGCCGAGTCCCCGGTCGAGTCGCGACGAGAGAAGGAGTTGCTTCGCAAATTCGGCGTTGACTTCGTCGAGGCCCTTCTTTTGCGCCTCTTCGCAAAGGCGGATCACCTTCGAGAGGTCGAGGAGGTTTGCGGCGGAGAGTTTCAGTTCGGTCGCGAGGTTCAGCAAGTCTTCCGCCGACATTTCTTTAGGGTCGGCGTCGAGTTCGGCTTCGAGCGCTTGGTCGAGCGCGACGTCGTCTTGCGACTCGGCCTTTTTATCGCCGTCGAGTTCCTCTTCGAGTTGGATTTCGTCGTCGGCGTCCGGCGCGTCTTGCGACTCTTGCGCGGTTTGCGCCGGCGTGTCGGCGTCTTGAGCGAAAACGAACGGCGACCCGAACGTCAACGCGGCGCTCGTCGCCAAAACGGCCGAAATATTTTTCCAAGATCGGGACATCTTTTCTTCCTTTAATCGTTTCCTTGATTGAGTGTTTTGCGCGGACGCGGGCGCTTGTCGACTAACGTTGGGCGACGAGCGGAGACCGTCCCTCGCTTTATTTTACAATCTTTGGCGGCGAAAGACAAGACGACTTTTTATTTTTCCTGCAACGAATATTGGGAGCGGAAAACAGAAAACGAGATTTTGGCGGCGAAAATAAGCGCGTCGCGACGTTTGTAACGTCGAGGCGGCGACTTTTTTCGCGTCGGAACGGGCGGTTTGGCGAACGGCGGCTCTTGCGAAAAACGTTAAACGCCGATATAATAGACGAGGGACGGTTCGCCGAGGCGCGCCGTCGAGCCCGGCTTTTCGCGTTTGGCGGAAACGTCGGGGCTTGTTGAAAGAAGAAACGTTAATTTTCGTCGCGACGCAGCGCGGCGTTTTGAGGTTCGAACGATGTTGATTGGTCCGGTTTTCGCCCGCGAGGCGACGATCGCTCCGCGGCGCGACAAAACTTACGTCGGTCGCGGCGTGTACGGCGGTTTCCTTTTGTTGACGATTAGCGCCGCTTGGTTGGCGACGACCGGAACGCAGCGCGTCGAGGACGTCGGCGACTTCGCGCGGTTCGGCGCCGCGCTCTTCGGCTTGCTCGCGCCGCTTCAAGCGGTCGTTATGTTGTTTTTCGGCGCGATGTTGGCCGCGGCGGCGGTCGGGCAAGAGAAAGACCGCAAAACGTTGCTGTTGCTGTTGTTGACGCGACTTTCAAACAGCGAGTTGGTCTTGGGGAAACTGGCGTCGGCGCTCCTGCAAATTTTGACGTTTTGGTTCGTCTCCGCGCCGATTTTTTTAGCGGTCGCGCTTCTCGGCGGCGTTTCTTACGCGCAAATCGCTCGGGTGTTGGTCGCGACGCTCTTCGCGATGGCGGCGGCGGGGTCGCTCGGTTCCTGCTTGGCGCTTTGGCGCGACAAGACGTTCCAAGCGCTTTCGTCGACGATTCTGACGCTGGCCGTTTGGCTTGGCTTTTGGGAAATCGTCGGGTTCGGCGTTCTCGGCGCGAGTTGGGGCGGCGTTTCGACCGAAGCGCTGGCGTCGGCGGCGAGTCCTTGGCGAGCGGTCGTGTCGGCGGCGCGTCCGGACGGGGCGACGGTAACGTCGGTTTGGGCGGCGTTGGCTCCGATCGCGCCGTTTCTCGGCGTTAGCGCGGCGCTGGCGGCGGCGATCAACGGCGTCGCGATCGCTATGGTTCGCGTTTGGAACCCGTCGCGGGAAACGCTGAAAAACGCGACCGGCGAACAAGACACTTGGCGTCAAGAGGCGGTGCAAGCGCGGCTCGACCGCGAAGCCGCCGAACGTCGACGCGGGCAAAACGCCGACGAGAATCCCTATTCCGATTTGGCCGACAACCTCTTCGCCGTCGAGGAAACGCTTTCCGACGTCGAGGCGCGCGAGGGGCGGAACGAATTGGCGGCGGTCGCGAAAGCGGTCGTCGACGAGAAGCGCGGCGAAAAGGGCGCCGTCGACAACGTCTTGGCGCTCGGTTCGCTCGGCGGAATCGGAACGGCGCCCGCGACCGACTCCGGAATGTCGGCGAAAGCGGAAAAAGCCGGGTTTGACGCCCGCGGGCTCCGCGAAAACCTCTCGACGCGATCCGGCGTCGCGACGGAAGAATCGATCGCGACCGGCGTCGCGCCGCAGGGGAAATACGCCGTCGACCCGTCCGTTTCGTCGAGCGGGAAAGCGCGCGAAGTTTGGGACAACCCGATTCTTTGGCGCGAGGTGCGGACGCGAGCGTACGGGGCGCGAACGTTTGTCGCGAGAATCGTTTACTTCCTCTTGTTCTGCGTCGCGGCGTTTTCGCTGCATACGACGCTCGAAGCGACCGCGTTTCCGACCTTTGCGCAACTGGCGGCGCCGACGATTCCGCTGATTTTGCTCTCGATGTTCCTCCTGAACGCGCAGGCGATCGCGTCGATGACGTCGGAGCGCGACTTGGGGGCGTTCGTCTTGCTTTTGGCGAGCGATTTGTCGCCGAAAGAGTTTGTGTACGGAAAGTTGCTCGGCGCGTTTTACAATATGAAGGAAGCGGTCGTTTTCCCGCTATTGCTTTGCGGTTACTTGGGTTGGAAGGGCGCGGTCGAGCCGTCGACGGCGGTTTACCTCTTCCTGGGGATTTGCGTTTTGTACCTCTTCGTCGCGACGATCGGGGTGCATATCGGCCTGCAATACGAGAACACTCGGAGCGCGGCGGCGACGAGCTTGGGCGTCGTTTTCTTCCTCTTTATCGGCGTCGCGGTCTGCATGTGGACGATGCTGGCGTTTAGCGGTTCGTTCGAGGCGCAACTTCAACCGTTCTTGGCGTTTATGTTGGGCGGCGGCGTCGGACTTTACGTCGCGCTGGGCGCTCGCAACCCGTCGAAGGCGCTGGCGGTCGCGTCCTTTATTTTGCCTCCGGCGACCTTTTACGCGGCGACGAGTTTTCTGCTCGGAAAGCCCGCGTTGGTCTTCATTTCCGTCGCGGCGGCGTACTTTTTCGCGTCGCTGGCGATGCTAATCCCGGCGGTCGACGAGTTCGACGTCGCGACCGGTCGCTCGACGGCGGATTGACGGTTCGTCGGTCTTTTTTCGCGCGGCGGCGCGCTTCTTCGCGTCGTCGGCGACGCCGATTCCGGCGGTCGACGAGTTCGACGTCGCGACCGGTCGTTCGACGGCGGATTGAGGTTTCGACGGTCTTTTTTCGCGCGGCGGCGCGCTTCTTCGCGTCGCTGGCGACGCCGATCCCGGCGGTCGACGAGTTCGACGTCGCGACCGGTCGTTCGACGGCGGATTGACGGTTCGACGGTCTTTTTTCGCGCGGCGGCGCGCTTCTTCGCGTCGTCGGCGACGCCGATCCCGGCGGTCGACGAGTTCGACGTCGCGACCGGTCGCTCGACGGCGGTTTGACGGTTCGCGTCGTTGACCGGCGTCGCGCGTTATGTAAATTTTAACGGAGGAAAAATGTGCGATAAGAATAGCGAAAAAGTTGCTTGGAGCGGCGCGCCGAAAGCGGGAACGCGTATCGTTTTGACGATTAACGGCGTCGAATATGCGTTCCGTTATTGCCCGGCGGGAACGTTCAAAATGGGAAGTCCCGAGAGCGAGAAAGGGCGCGACGTCGACGAAACGTTGCGCGAGGTAACGATAACGCGCGGTTATTGGATTCTCGAAACGCCGGTAACGCAGAAGATGTACGAAGCGGCAACCGGCGAGAATCCGAGCGCCTTTTCGGCGACGGGGGAATGCGCGGACAAGGTCGCCGGACTCGATACGTCCGATTTTCCGGTCGAATCGGTCTCTTGGTTCGACGCGAACGCGTTTTGCGAGAAGTTGAACGAGCTTAACGTCGTTCCGGCGGAGTTTGCGGAGTTTGCGTTCCGACTTCCGACCGAAGCCGAATGGGAAAACGCGTGTCGGGCGGGAACGGAAACACCGTATCCTTGGGGAGCGACCTTGAACGGCGTCGAGGCGAACTGCAACGGGAGCCTGCCTTACGGGGACGTTGAACCGGGGCCTTACTTGGCGCGACCTTCGGCGGTTCGCAGTTATAAGCCGAACGCCTTGGGAATTTACGATGCGTGCGGCAACGTTTGGGAATGGTGCGACGACCGGTACGGGGCATACGACGCGGCGTCGTTGGAAGACCCGACGGGGCCGACGACGGGCGACGAACGTGTGATGCGCGGGCCCGGTTGGTGTTCTCCGGCTGAAAATTGCCGAGCGGCTAAGCGGTGTAACGAAAACCCGGAGAACCGTTATTTCTTTAGCGGATTTCGCGTCGTTTTAGCCGACAAGCGTTAGGCCCGAAGGCTTTGTTCGGCAAGTTGCGCTAAGAGCGTGAAGCGTCGAGACGAGAACCCTCGTTTCGGCGTTTTTTTTTTAAGGGCGTCGGACTTTTAACGTTTGGTTTTTGTGATAAAATAGGGTTTTGGGGAGAGACGCGAATTGTCTTGGTTTGTGTTTGAATAATGAAGTGAAATACGCGTGATGGAGACGCGTAAGGATGGGAAAAAATGGGAAAAACAGCGTTTTGGAGAACGATAAGAAAAACGTGCGCGGCTTACGGAATCGCGACGGCGGCGACGATCGCTTGGGGCGCGTCGTCGAACCCGAACGTTTCCGAGGATGCGCGACCGCGATTAACGGCGGCGCCGCTGATAAAATTACCGTCGAATCCTAACGTTTTTGAAGATGCGCGACCGGCTTCGCGTTCGACCTTGGAACAGGGAGAGAACGCGGACGTCGCTTGGGATTCGACGACGGAGGCGGGAAAGCGCAAGTCTTTTAAAATCAACGGCGTCGAGTTTGCGTTTCGCTATTGCTCGGGCGGAGTTTGGACGCTCGAAACCGAAGCGACGCTAGCGATGGCGTCGGCGCTCCTTGGGCAAAAGGAGCGCGAGAAACCGTCGTCCGAAATGTCTTTAGCGGAACTTGCGCAAGGAGCGCCGGTAAATGAAACGACGCCTTTCGTCGTTCGCGTCGACGAATGGCGCGACTTTGTTAACGCGTTGAACGAAAAGGGGATATTGCCGGACGGAATGGTCTTTCGGCTGCCGACTTTCGACGAATGGACGAACGCGTGTTTGGCCGGACGTTCCGTTCCTTCAGGCGACGCTTTGTACGCTTACGCTTGGTTTAAAAAGAATTCGGAGGGGCGCGCGCATAACGTCGGAGGCTTAAAGCCGAACGCTTGGGGACTTTACGATACGCTCGGCAACGTCGCCGAATGGTGCGAGGCGGAGGCGATTTCGGGAGATTACGAACCGTGGGAAACCAAGCTGCGGAACCCCGGCGTCGCGGGCGGCGCTTGGGATTCCGAGTCCGGTTTCGGCGACGTCGGCGTGGAGTGGGGCCGCTGGGGTGCGCGGCAGATTAACGGATGTTCGCCGCAAATTATGGAATATCAATACGCGCGTTATTTCGGACCCCTGCCGCGAGATTTTGGTACTACGGCGGAAGCGGAACGGCAAAAGGAGGCGAAACACGGGTTTCGCGTTGTCGCGGCGCCGAGCGTTTTAGGCGTCTGGGGAACGATTCCGAGAGAAGCGGGAACGCGGGAAACGCTTAACGTCGACGGCGTCGAGTTCGCGTTTCGCTATTGCCCGATGGGAACGTTTTGGACGGGGAGCAGTTTGTACGAGAACGACAAGTGGGACGACGAGCGTCGCGACGAGGACGAAAAAACGTGCAAGGCGACGTTAACGCAAGGTTTTTGGACGCTCGAAACCGAAACGACGCGAGAGATGTGGGAAGCGATGATGTTGGAACCGGGAAGCGTTCCGACGACGTTGGCGCAATTGCGCGAACCGATCGCGAACATTAGTTGGGAGGACAGCCAACGTTTCCTCGCTAAATTGAACGCCGCGAATTTGTTGCCGTCGGGATTTGAGTTCCGGTTGCCGACCGAGACCGAATGGGAATACGCCGCTCGCGCGAAGGAAGGGGATTGGGAAAACCTTCGCCAACCGTCGATTATGACGATGAAGGCGCCGCTACTCCCGGCGGAGACATTAAAAGAAAAAATAGAAAAAGATTTGGAGGAACAACGAGAAGCGCGGCGCCGGAAGCGAGAGACGCGGTCTTGGAACGCCGAAAATTCGGGCGGGCGCGCGCATAACGTCGGAGAGAAAGAGCCGAACGCTTGGGGACTTTACGATACGCTCGGCAACGTTTACGAGTACTGCTCCGACTGGTACGACGCGTGGAGACCGTCCAAAGCGGTCGATCCGACCGGTTCGCCGGAGGGCGACGAGCGCGTCGTTCGGGGCGGTTCGTGGCGAGACGAGCCGTCGACGTGTCGTTCGACGCTCCGCAAAACCGCTTCTCCGACCGAGCGTTACGAGATTTGCGGTTTCCGTTTTGTGATCGCTCGAAAGCGTTGACGTCGGGCGACGCCGCGAAATCCGGCGGCTCGCTTGCGCGAAGTTTCGCTTCGTCGAACCCGCTTTGGCCGCGTTGAAGGGGAAATCCGGCGGCGCGCTTGAGGGAGAGCGGGAAAACGACGCGAGCGCCGATCGACGACGTTTAAACGCCGAAGCGGGGAGTCGAACCCTCGTTTCGACGTTTTTTTTCGTCTTTTTTGAAAAATTTCGCCGATTTTTAGAAAATTTTGCGTAAATTTCCGATTCGACGCGCTCTTGGTCTTGGCGGGGACAAAGTTTTGTGCGAAAATAACGTCGGAAATTGTTTTTGCGTTCGTTTACGGCGCGTCTTTTTAGCGAAACGGGTAACGAAATGAAGATAAGATTGACTTTGAGTCTAGTAATCGCGGCGTGCATCGCGCTGTGGACGGGGGGGCGCGTCGGGGACGACGAAGCGTCGCGAGCGTCGAGCGTCGCGGCGGCGGAGGCGCGCTTCGATACGAAGTCGAAGACGATGCAAGCCGAAGCGAAACCTTTTAATTCGGCGACTTCGAGATGGTCGACGTCGAGTTCGGACGAAGACGAGAACCTGAAAGCGGGAACGCTGAAAACGCTGATCATTAATGGGAACGAATATCGTTTCCGTTACTGCCCGCCCGGGACGTTCCTAATGGGGAGCCCGGAGAGCGAAGAAAACCGCTCCGACGACGAGGTGCAACGTCGGGTAACGATAACGGAGGGGTTCTGGACGCTCGAAACGGAAGTAACGCAAGCGATGTGGACGTCGGTAACGGGAAATAATCCTAGCGCGTTTTCCGCGGACGGTTTGTATTCTGCGTGGGTAAGAAAGCGCGACACGTCGGACTTTCCGGTGGAGCAGGTGAGTTGGAACGATTGCCAAAGTTTTGTTGAAAAGTTGAATTCGGGCGACTTTGCGCCTAAGGGGTTCAAGTTTCGACTTCCTACCGAAGCGGAATGGGAGTACGCGTGTCGAGCGGGCGCGACGACTCCGTTTTTCTGGGGCTCTTCGTTAAACGGCGCTAAAGCGAACTGCGACGGGAGTTATCCCTATGGAACGGAGACGGCGGGCGCGTATTTAGGGCGTCCGGAGAAGGTCGGACGTTACGCGCCGAACGCTTGGGGGTTGCGCGATATGCACGGCAACGTGTTGGAGTGGTGCGCCGATTGGTACGACGCGAATTATTATAAAAGTTCGGGCGACGTTCTGAATCCAAGGAACGTAACCAAGACGGACGCGGGCCGCGTGGCGCGCGGCGGCGGTTGGAGCGACGGCGCCGCGTGTTGCCGAGCGGCTTGTCGACGCGGTTTCGACGCGTCGTTCCGGTATTCCGCTTTTGGATTCCGTCTTGTTTTATATAGCGTTCCTTTAAGGTAGAGCGTTTGGGCGCGGCGGTTTGGACGGCGTCGGCGGTTCTTAGGTCGGGAAGCGGCGGCGCGGTCGCCGATTTAGCGCGTCCGAAACCGTCGTGCCGCGATTTTATTTCGCGAATTTTTTTCGGCGGCTCTTTTTACGTCGCTTCCATTGGCGGCGGGTCGTGTTTGAGTAAACGGATAACGAAATGAAGATAAAATTGACGTTGGGGGTATTGCGGCGGCCTGCGTCGGGCTGTTGGGAACGATATTGCGCGCCGGGGACGACAAAGCGTCGAAGGGGATGAAGGCCGTTCCGGCGGAGCGTCGATTCGCGTTGATTATCGGCGTCGACGAGTTCTCGAACTTGCCGACTAAAGCCGCGAACGACGCGTATTGAGAAGAACATCCGATTTTGACGACCGATCCCGATTCCGCGGAGGCGGTTCGGTTGCGTCGAGAAGCGCCGTCCGAGCGGTTCGCGCTCGGGTGTTGCGTCAAGGACGCTCGCGATTTGGCCGCCGCGCTCGAAAAACACGCCGGGTTCTCGCCGGAAAACATCGTCTTGACGACGTTCGAAAAGGGCGACGATATGCGCGATCCGTTGGCGCCGACTGCGGATAATATCGAGCGCGAACTGCGAAAGCTGACCGGAAAACTCGGCGAGCGGGATATGCTCCTCGTTTCGTTCGGCGGACACGGCGTTATGTTCGAGACGGAAACGTCGGGGCGGCGCGAGCGAAAGTCGTATTTGCGCCCCTGCGACGCGGACGCGAGCCGCTTGTCGACGTTCGTCGACCGACCGAAACTCTTGGAAGCGTTGAAAAAATGCCGCGCGGAGCGTAAAGTCTTCATCGCCGACGCTTACCGCAATCCGGTCGAGTTGGCCGAGGGCGCGGCGAGCAAAAGCGCGTTCGGCGGGCGGTCGCGTTCGATCGCGGATTCGTTCGATTTGGGCGACTTCGGTTTCGCGCAGTTGTCGTCGTGCCGCGAAGAGCAATGTTTGCTGGAATCGGACGGAAACGGGCTCTTTATCGGCGCGTTGATCGAAGCGTTGTCGACGACGGCGAACGACGACGGCGAGGTGACGTTGAACGCGTGGTTCGACGCCGCGCAAAAGACGACGATCGAGCGTTCGCGGCGGTTAAAGCGGGCGCCAAACGTCCGGGCCGAGGTTGAACGTCGCGATTTCGAAGCCGGGGGACGTTTCCCGTTCGAGGACGAGGAGCGCGCCGATTTCCGGACGGTTCGCGCAGAACGCCGCCGTTTTTTCCGGGCCGAGAACGAAAAACGCCGTCGAAAGCGCGTCCGCCGCCGTCGCGGTCGGGGCCAAGACGGTCGTCGAGAGGACGCCGGTCGTCGGGTAGCCGGTTCGCGGGTCGACGACGTGCGAGTAACGCTTGCCGCCGCAACGGAAAAACTGGTACGTCGAGCCGGACGTGCCGAGCGCTCGGTCGCGGAGGAAGATTTCGCCGATTCGCCGCTCCGGGAAAAGCGGGTGCGCGACGCCGATCGTCCAACCTGAGTAACGACGGGCTTTAGAAAGTAACGCCAACCGCTCCGTTTCCGCGTCCGGACGCAAAAATTCCGGAATCAGCGCCTCGACCGCCTCTTCGTCGTCCCGACGCGACGTTCTGCGACGCCGCCCGCTCTCTTCGTCGAATTCCGGGTCGTCGTCTTCGGTTTCGTCGGACTCGCCGCCGCGCGACTTGGCGTCGTTGGAAGCGGAAAACGCGCTTAGCCCTTGCGTTAAAACGGTTTCGACCGCGGCGCCGAACGCGAAAACGGCGTCCTTCGGGAAAGCGTCGGAGCGCGTTTCGTCCGCTTCGCCCGTCGCGTCTTGGTTCGTTTCTTCCTTCGCGGCTTCCTCGGAAAAGTCGCCGAAGACGAAAAGCTCGTCGTTGAGCCGACCGCCGCGAGCGACGCAACCGCTTTTCCCGCCTTGGATTAGGAAGTCGGTTTGCCCGCCGTCGAGGAGTTTTTGCGCGGCGGCGTCGAGCGCGATTCCTTTCCCGATCGCGCCGAAATTCAGCTCGACGCCCTCTTCGTCGAACGCGATCGAACGCTCCGCTTCGTCGAGCTGTAAATGCCGAGTTCCCGAGAGTTCGAGCGCGCGTTCGATAACGTCCGGTGCGGGAAACTCGCCGTCTCGCTTCGCGAACCCCCAAGCGCGCCAAATCGGGGCCGCCGCGACGTCGAACGCGCCGTCGGTCTCTTCCGAAAAACGAATCGCCGTTTCGAGCCAACCCCAAAATTCCTCGTCGACGCGAACGTTAAGCTCCGCCGCCAAAAGGTTTACGCGGCTCGCAAGCGTCGTCGGGCGGAAAATCGACAGGACGTTTTCGATTCGGTCGACCTCGTCGAGCGCGTCGAGCGCCGCGTCGGCGCCGGAATCGTCGCGGGTCGCGTTGAGCGAAACTTCGAAATCGGACGCCATCGCCGCGCGACGGTAAACGGTCAGCGGGCCGCTCGGGAAAATCGGCATTGCGGGAACTCCGGAAAGGCGGGAAAGGGGGAAAATGAAAGTTGGTAAAGCGTTAGTTCTCGACGTTTGCGGCGATCGGTTCGAGCAAGACGACCGCCTGCGCCTCGATCGCTTCGAGCCGACCGACCGGGCCGACGTGTTCGCCGGTCTTCGCCTTGACGTTGACCTGGCCGGGTTCGACGCCGAGAATCGCCGCGATACGACGTCGCATCGTTTCTTTAAGCGGGCCTAATTTCGGACGTTGCGCCGAGACGACGCAGTCGAGGTTCGAGACCTGCCAACCGGCTTCGGCGACCGCTTCGTTGCAGAGCGCGAGGATTTCGCCGGAGTCGCGCCCCCGATTTTCCTCGGCGGTATCGGGGAAAAGTTCGCCAATGTCGCCCAACCCGGCGGCGCCGAGAAGCGCGTCGGCGACGGCGTGTAGCAGGACGTCCGCGTCCGAGTGTCCGAGCAGCGACTTCGAGAACGGAATCGAAACGCCCCCCAAACGGAGCGAAACGCCTTCGGTGAAACGGTGCAGGTCGCACCCGAACCCGATTCGATATTTCATTGTCGTTTCTCCTTGCGGGCGTTTTAAGCGCCGCCGTTAAAGGTTTTATTTGATTTTTCTTTTGCGCGTTGGCGACGCGGCGTCGACGTCGGCGCCGGTTTCGGCTTTTCGCGCCGTTTGGGGCTCCGCTTTCCGTTCTTTTTTCCGCTCCTTGAGGGCGAGAATTTCGAGTTGCGCCGCGTTCCAGAGGTTGTGCCACAAGACGTAAAGCGTCGGGCCGAGCGCGACGACCGGGTCGGCGTACAGGGCCGCGAAGTAAATCGCCGCGCCGGTGTTCTTTTGGCCGAGCGTTTGGCTCGACTCCGGTCGGAAGCCCCGTTCTCCAACGAGATAGCCCAGTCCGAAGTTCAGCGCGCAAACGACGAGCGACAGAGCGCCGATTTCGAGCAGAATCGTCGGACGGACGCCGTTGGCCGGGTCGGCGATAAAAGTTGTCGCCTTCGCCGCGATGATCGTTACCATCGCGACCCAAGCGCCGAACGTTACGTTCTTTAGGCGCGCCGACCAACCTCGCGACGCCGGGTAAATCGCCCGAACGATTCGAGCGACGACAATCGGCGCGACGACGACCGATGCGACGTTGCCCGCGACGTCGAGGAACGCGCCGGAAATCGGCTTGCCGAGAACCCAAGGCAAAAGCGTCGGGAGCGCGACCGCGACGCCGAACGTCGTTAACAGCAGCCCGGCGACGATATATTCGACGTCGCGTTTCAAAAAGCCGCCGACCGCGGGCGCGGCGGTCGCCGTCGGAGCGATCGCGGTAAAAAACGCCGCCAACGCGAACGTTTCCGCGCCGAAAAGTCGGAAAAGTTCGCAACCGCCGACCGCGAAGCCGAGGTTCAGCGCCAAAATCGCCCAATGACTCCGCCGCAACCGCAACTTCGGAAACTCCAATTTCAGGAAGACCGCGAAGAGCATAAAGCGGACGAACCAAGGAATCGCCCAAGCGAGCGCGGCCCCTTGCGGGAAAAGATAACCGACGACGAACGCTCCGAGGAGCGCGAGCGGACGCAGGGACGACGCCATTTTTGCCTCGTTTTCGATCTTCGTTGAATTTAGCGGCGGCGTTCGCGGGGGGAAGTCGGCGGAGCGCGAACGGCGCGGCGGTCGAAACGGCTCGGCCGGGCGAAGCCGCGAATCTTTTTCATTATTTCCGTTTGGCGCGTTTCGTCAATCGGCGGCGGCGAAAAATTTGACCGTTTTTTGCGAAATTTGCTTGAAAAACGACGAAGAATCCGGTATCCTATACGTCGCGGGAGCGGCGAAGCGGCGCGGTTTAGCGTTTTTCAACGTTTCCCGACGGCGCGTCGGCGCTTTTGTCGAGAATTTGCGAAATTGGCGGGGTTTGCGCAAAATTTGCCGAGCGTTTCGGCGGCGCGAATCGACGCTTTGAAGTTTTTTTAGAGGGACGGCGATGTTTTTAGTCGAGAGTTACGGGCTGGCGGTCGCGTTTTGCGTCGTTACGATGTTGTGTTGGGGGTCTTGGGCGAACGCTCAAAAGTTGGTCGACTCGAAATGGCGTTACGAGCTGTTTTATTGGGATTACGTCTTCGGCGTCGTCGCGGCGGCGGCGATTTTTGGCTTGACGATGGGCTCGAACGGCGAATACGGGCGT
>JAFSDX010000195.1 GCA_017436025.1 Thermoguttaceae bacterium | reverse complement strand
CTCGTCCGGCGGTTCCCCGCGTTGGCGTTGCGACCGTTTGTTCCCTTGGGTCGCCGCCCGCCATTGGGCGTCCACCTTCCAAGCGTTTCACGCGCCGAACGACGCCGCTCCGGACGATTGGCAATACGCTCGTTACGCGGCTCGCAGCTGCCACAACGGCGGCGTCAACGCCGGGATGGCCGACGGGAGCGTCCGCTTCGTCGCCGACACGGTGAACCTCGACGTTTGGCGCGGCGCCGCGACCGTCTCCGGCGGCGAAACCGAAAGCCTCTAAACCGTTAAAAGTCGCGCTTTCCGCTTGACGCTCGCGCCGACGTTGCGAAAAAAATCGTTAAAAATCGCCAAAAGCCCGCGCGAGCCGTCGACGGAAAGCGTTTTTTGCGTTAAAATAAGAGCGACGCGGCGTTTAAGCGGACGTCGCGTTTTTTTCGACTTTCCCCTTATTCGCTTCCCATTCCCCCTATTTTAGCAACGGAACGTTTCGATGAAATTCGCGCCCCTACGTCGTTTTTTTTACGAACTTCACCTTTGGCTCGGCCTCGTTAGCGGGCTAATCCTTTTCGTCGTTTGCCTTAGCGGTTCCCTTTACGTCTTCCGCAACGAAGCGCGCCAACTCGCCGCTCCGGAGTTTTTCAACGTCGCGAAGGTTCAAGAAAAACGACTAAGCGCGGACGAAATCGTCGCGAAGGTCGAAGCGGCTCGGCCCGGCAAAAAAGTCGGTTCGCTGACGATTCCGGAGTCGCCGACGCGAACGGTCGCCGTCGTCCTGAACGACGCGCCGTCGAAAGGCGGTCGCGGGCAAGGCGCGGGCCCCGGCGCCGGTCAAGGTCAAGGAAAAAGACAAGGCCCCCGCGACGGTTCCGGGCGCGGCCAAGGTCGCGGCAAAGGCCAAGGTCTTCGCGACGGTTCCGGAATCGACAAAGCGCCGCATAACGCCGGGCAAGGCGCGGGCCCCGGCAAAGGCCAAGGTCAAGGAAAAAGACAAGGCCCCCGCGACGGTTCCGGACGCGGCCAAGGTCGCGGCGAAGGCCAAGGTCTTCGCGACGGTTCCGGAATCGACAAAGCGCCGCAAAACGCCGGGCAAGGCGCCGGTCGCGGAAACGGCCAAGGCGGCGGCAAGGGCGGTCAAGGCGGCGGAGGCAGACGTCGCGGCGAAACGGTTTACGTCGACCCGTATACCGGCGCGATCGTCGGCGAAGGCGCGACGCCGGTCGACGAATTTTTCGGCTCCGTTATGCGTCTGCACCGTTTCCTTTGGCTCCCGACCGAAATCGGTCGTCCGATCGTCGGCGTCGCGACGCTTATTTACGTCGTTATCTCGTTGACCGGCTTGCTCTTATGGCTCCCGCGCTCCGCCGCGGCTTGGCGTCGCAAGTCGACTTGGAAAACGGCGCTGAACGTTCGCGTCCGTCGCGGCGGTTGGCCGTTGGTCTTCGACCTGCACAACGCGCTCGGATTTTACACGCTTCTTCCGGCGTTAATCCTTGCGCTGACCGGGCTTTGCTGGTCGTTCGGCTGGTATCGCGACGCGGTCGGAGCGGTTCTCGGCGAAGCCCCGTTCAAGGCGAAGCGCGAACAACCGGAGGCGCTGACCCCGCCGGACGGTTCGCCGCGCCCCGCGACGTTGGAAGAGTTAATCGCTCGCCACAACGAACTCGACCCGGGCGCCGGCGACGTAACGATTTCGATTCCGCAAGACGAATCGACCGCGACGACGATCCAAAAGGGACGCGTCGACGGCTTCTTCGCGCTCGCCGTCAAAAACAAAACGCAATGGGATCGCCTCGACGCAAGCGTCGTTTCGGTCGAGCGTTACGGCAAAACGGTCGAGGTCGAACGCTTCGCCGACAAACCGTTCGGGGCGAAAATCGCGTCGTCGATTCGAGCGCTCCACTTGGGCGAAATCACCGGGCTTTCGTCGAAAATTTTCTTCTTCGTCGTTTGCTTAATCGCGACGAGTTTCCCGGCGACCGGCGTCGCGCTTTGGGCGAATAAGTTACGCGCTCGCAACAAGAAACGCCAAGCGCAAACCGACGGCGACGCCGCGTCAAAATCCGCCCCCAAAACCGACGGCGACGCCTCGTCGAACGCCGCCGACGAAACGCCGACCGAAGAAACGGTTTAACGCCGTTTTCGCTCTTTTCCCTCTCGACGAACGGACGCCGACGCGGTTCGCCGCCGACGTCCGTTTTTTACGCTCGCGAACGTTTTCGCTCTTGCGTTCCTAAAGAAAACGAGTAAAATAAAGGGGAAAAATCGCTCGAAGTCGCGCGCCGAATTCCCGCCGAATCTTGGGTTTCGCCGCTTCGAGCGTTTCGCATCCCCCGCACTCTTTACGCAAGGTTTTCTCTCGCAATGTATTACGTTACGCCGATCGAGCCGCAAGTTTACGACTCCGACTTCCAGGGCCACACGAATTTCCTCGCCGTTTCCCTTTGGTTCGACCGCGCCCGCACGGCGCTTTACCGCGAGTTCGAGCCGAACCTTAATTTCCGCGAACACGGTCTTGTCATCTTAAAGACCGAAGTGACTTACGTTAAGGAAATTTGGCTCCCGCGCCCGGTCGAAATTCGCACTTGGACGAGCGTCGTCGGCACGAAGTCGTTCGAAATCACGCAGGAGGCTTGGCAAGACGGCGAGCTTTGCGCGGTCGGCAAAACGATCTTCTGCGGTTTCGACTTCGCCGTTCACAAGAGCGAGCCGATTTCGCCCGAGTTCCGCGCCGTTCTCGAAAAATTCCGCTTCGACCCGACGGCGCAAGAAGCGCAATGACCGCCGCGCCCCGTTCGAGCGTCGACGTTCGCGACGCCGCCGATCCGCCTAATTCGCCGAAAACGCCGCCCGCGCCGTTCCTTTCGGTCGAGCGTCTTTCGTTCGCCGTCGGTCAAACGCCGATTTTGCGCGACGTTTCGTTCGACGTCGCTCGGGGAGAGCGGGTCGCGCTCGTCGGCTTAAACGGCGTCGGCAAGACGACGGCGCTCCGTTGCGTCGGGCGTTTGCTCGAAACTTGGCGCGGCGAAATCCGGCTCGACGGCGTCTCGGTTCGCCGCTTTTCTCGCCGCGACTTAGCGAAAAAAATCGCGTTCGTCCGTCAAATTTCCGGCTCGTTTTCCTCGTTTACGGCGCGCCAACTCGTCGAATTGAGCCGTTTGCCTTACCTGCGTCCGCTCGAACCGCTTTCGGAAGCCGACCGCGCCGCCGTCGTCGACGCCCTCGCTCGAACCGGCGCGGAACGCTTCGCCGCCCGAACGCTCGACTCCCTTAGCGGCGGCGAACGCCAAAAAGTCTTGATCGCCGCCGCGTTCGCGCAGGAGCCGGAACTTTTGCTCCTCGACGAGCCGACGACGTTCCTCGACTACCGCAGTCAAGCCGAAATTTCCGCGTCGATTTCCGCTTGGGTCGCCGACAAAAACGCCGCCGTTTTGGAAACGACGCACGACCTGAACCGCGCCGCGCTCGACGCCGACCGCGCCGTCGCGCTCGCCTCGGGAACGGTCGCGTTCGACGGCCCGGGCTCCGAAATTACGTCGCCGCAAACGCTCGCCGCCGTCTTCGGCGTCCCGTTCCCGACCGTTCCGCACCCGCAAACCGCCGTCCCGATGCTCGTTCCCGCCGCCGTTTCCTCCGCTCGCCCGCTCTCCGATAAATCGCGATGAAACCCGCTTTTCCGCTCGCTCGCGTCAAAACGCCGCTCCTCTTCCTCGCCGCGCTCGCCGTCGCGACGCTCGTCGTTTTCGCGCTCTCGCTCCTCGGTCAAACGACGTATTCGCCGGAAGTTTGGGCGCGCTTCCCGACCGCCGACCGTCCGCTCGCGGAACTCGACGCCGCCGCGAAAATCTTTTGGGGCGAACGCCTTCCCAAAACCGTCCTCGCCGCGCTCGCCGGGGCCGCGCTCGCGCTCGCCGGGCTGACGATGCAAACGCTTTTCCGCAACGATTTGGCGACGCCGTACACGCTCGGAATCGCAAGCGGCGCGTCGTTCGGCGCGACCCTTTCGATTCAATTCTCCGGAGCGCTCGTCGCGGTCGGTTTGCCCCTTTCCCTCTTCGGCGTTCCGCAGGTCGTTTGGGGTTCGTTCGGCGGCGCCGCGCTCGCGGTCGGGCTCGTTCTCGCTCTTTCGCGTCGAGCGCAAACGCCGGACCGCGTCCTTTTGGCGGGCGTCGCGACCGGATTTTTCTTCTCGAGCCTCGTTTTATGTCAGCAGTACCTCGCGAACCCGACGAAAGCCTTCGCCGCGATTCGTTGGACGACCGGCGGCCTCCTCCTTTGCGAACCCGGCTATTTGGCGACGACCGGCGTCGTCCTCGCGGTCGCGTCCCTCTTCCTTTACCGGCGATCTCGGGAACTCGACGCGCTAACGCTCGGCGACGAACGCGCCCTTTCTCTCGGCGTCGACGTCGGACGACTCCGCGCCGCGCTTTTCCTTTTGTCGAGCGCGCTCGTCGCCGTCGTCGTCGCGTTTTGCGGGCCGATCGGCTTCGTCGGCTTGACCGTTCCGCACGTCGCCCGACTTTGCGTCGGCGTCGAACGTCGACGTTTAATCCCGACGACGCTCTTCCTCGGCGCGCTCTTCCTCGCCGCCTGTCATACGTTCGCGCGAATCGTCCTCTTCCCGAGCGTTTTGCCGGTCGGCGTCGTTACGAGCCTCGTCGGCGCCCCCTTTTTCCTCGCTCTCCTCCTCCGCGAACCGCGCCGCGCCCCTTAAATTTCTCCCTTTCCGCAATATAAACTCCTTTAAAAAGAAAAAATTTCCAAAAAATTGCGGAAAATTAGAAAAAAAACCTTGCGTTTCGCGTCGACATAGAGTAACATACTAAATAGAGACGGAGTCGTTTCGAAGTCGACGTTCGCAAAACGCCGTTACAAGACGTCGCCGCAACGCCCGGCGTTTCGAAACGCGTCCGTTTATTCCCGCTCGATACGATTTTCGCGATTTCGAGCCCCGCAGTAAATTTTTAACCCTTAAGGAAAATCGTTATGGCGAAAGCTCAAGGCCGAAAAAGCGCTAAAGCGCAAGCCGTCAAGAAAGAATACGTTTCCCTTTCTCCCGCCGAACGCGAAGTCATCGCCGTTCTTTGGGCCGCCGAACGCCCGATGAAGGCTTCCGAAGTCGCCGACGAATTGGAAAAAACGACCGGCTGGCGTTTGAGTACGACGCGCACCTTCTTGAAACGCCTCGTTAGCAAAGGCGCCGTCGAAATTCGCAACCTCCCGACCGAACGCGCCGCCGTTTACGCTCCGGTTCTCGACGAAGCGGACATTCGCGTCGCCGAAGCTCAATCGACGCTTCAAAAATACTTCGACGGAACCCTTTGCGGTTTGCTGAGTTGCTTCGTCGAACGCAAATGCGTTTCCGACGACGAGTTGCGCCAACTTCGCGAAGTCATCGCGCAAGAATTGGAAGCCAAGCCGGTCGCCAAATGCGCGTCGAAGGGTTGCAAAAAACGCAAGTAATTCCCGAACGGTAAAAAAATCGCGAAAATCGAAGGCGCGACCTTGCGCCGCGTCTTCTTTTTTTCGTCGCCGTCCCGAACGGTTCGTTTCTTCGCGAAAACGGTTTCGGGCGTTCGTTTACCGTCGAGATTTCCGTTTGTACGATCTCGTTTCGTCGTTTTTTTGACGTTCGACGCGAGACCGGTTTTTTACGCCCATATCGCACTACAACCGTTAACACTATCGAATTTGTCGTCGTTTACCTTCGTCTTACCGGCGACGCGCGGCGTTCGACGCTCCCAACGTTTCCGCTCAAACGACGTTTCGAAGTTTTGCCCTTACAAACGCGACGCGCCGTCGCGTTGTTGCGAGGTTGCCGATGCTTGAAATCCTTTGTTGTTTAGCGTCGCAAACATTGCGCGGCTCTTTTTACATCGTCTTTATGTTGACGTTGCAACATCTCCTACGCAAACAACTTTCGCCTCGCGTTCGAGCGGCGTTATGGGCGCCCCTTTTGATCGCGCTTTTGGCGCCGCGACTTTGCGTCGTTCGGGTTCCGGTCTCTCAACCGGTCGAAACGACCGTCGTCGACGCGCTCGAACAGACGCGCGCCGCCTTAACTTCCGACGTCGTTAAATCGGCGCCCGAATTCGGCCTTCGACGCGTCGACGGGCTCGACGTCGTTCCCCTTCCGCCGTCGTCGCTCGAAATCGGCCCGTTCAAGACGGTCGCGCCGCCCTTCGCGGCGTCGAAGCCGGTCGACGCCGCCCCGTCGGAAATCGACGCTTGGTCTCCCCGAGAAACCGACGAAGTCGAGGAAGAGGCCGAAACGTTCGTTCGCGACGTTCCGTCTCTCGACGCTCCCGCCTTTTCTTCGCAAGAGTCGTCCGTCGTCGCGCCCCTTGCCGAATCGACGCCGACTTCGGAAAAAACGCTCGCGCCGACGTTCGAAAACTTCTTCGAACAACCGCTCGAAGAATCGCCGGAAATCGCCGCCGCGACGTCGCTTGAAAACGCCGAAACGACCGCCGCGTCCCTCGAAGAGCCGTCCGAATCGGTCGCCGCGACGCCGCCGCAAACCGTCGACGCGCGCTCCGGTTGGTTCGCGTTTTTTGAAATCGCCGCGCTCGTCTCGTTCGCGATTTGGGCGCTCGGTCTCGTCGTCGCGCTCGTTTACCTCGTTCGTTCGGCGCTCGTTTGCCGACGTTGGATTCGTTTCTCGGCGCCGGTCGACGACGCCGACGTTTTAACGCTTTACCGCCGTTGCGCCGACTCGCTCGAAATCGATTCTCCGCCGCGTTTAGCGACGACGACCGATCTTTCGTCTCCGGCGCTCCTCGGTTGGCGACGTCCCGTCGTTCTCGTTCCGAGCGAATACGTCGACGACCTCTCCGAAGAGCGGCTGACGCACGTTCTGCTTCACGAGTTGGGACACTTCAAACGCGGCGACGCGGCGACCGGTTTCCTCGCGTTCGTCGTTCTCGCGACGCATTGGTTCAATCCCCTCTTTTGGTTGGCGGCTCGGTCGTTTCACGCGACTCGGGAAGAGGCTTGCGACGCGCTCGCGCTCGGTTCCTCCGCGCTGACGAACCCGAATTCCGCCGCCGAATACGCCCGCACTCTTTGCGAAATCGCCGGTCGCCGTCCCTTCGTCGAACAAGCGTTCGGCGCCGTCGGCTTTTCGCCGACGTTCCGCTCGTTGCGACGCCGCGTCGAGACGTTGGGACGGTTCGGAACTTGGGGACGCCGCGCCGCGATCGGCTGCCTCCTCGCGTCTCTCGCCGCGTCGGCGTTCGCGACCGTTCGCCTCCTGCCGGACGTCGAAAAGGACGCCGCCGCGCCAATCGCAACCGTCGCCGACGAAAACAACGAAACGCCGGACGACGCGTTCGCGTCCGTCAAAATTTCAACGTTGCGCCGCGTTCTCGTCGACCTCGGCCCCCTTCCGGAACCGGGTTCCGTCGCCGCGCTTGAAGCGCCCGATCCTCTCGGGTCGGTCGACGTCGCCGCGCTTTACGACAATCCCGCCGACCGTCTCTTTTTCGGGCATTCGCTCGAAGAACGTCGCGCTTTCGTCGTCGGGACGGTCGCGAAATTCCGCGCGGCTCGCGAACGCGGCGAAGCCGAATATTTGGCGGCGCTCGGCGATTACCTAATCCGCGAATCGCCGTTCTTTTGGCTCCTCGCCGGACTCGAAGAGCCGTTCCGCGACGAACCGACCGTCAAAGAAAAACCGTTCGACCTCGTCAAGGTTCCCTTCCCAAACGTTGAAACCGCGCTCGCTCGCGCCGAACAAACGAGCGACCCGGATTTCCGCTTTTTAGCGAAACTGCACCGCGCCCTCCTCGACGAAACGAACCCCGGCGGACGCGACGAGTCGCTTTACGCTTACGTTCGGTCGCCGTATTGGCGCTCCCAAGGCGCGGCGCGACCTTGCCAAGGCTTCTACCGCGAACTTCAAAAGGGAATCGAATTTCTCGCCGAAGCGGCGGCGCAAGGAAACGGCGACGCGGCCGCGAGCCTCGCTCGTTACATTGAAAATCTTTCGCTTATTCCGACGCCGCGCGGTTACGTCGCCGAAGTCGCGCAAGAAGCGAAAGCGTCGATTCAATACGCCGAGTCCGGCGCCCCGACTTACGCGTTCCAATACGCGTTCGCCGGAGCGCAAGCCGGTTCGCCCCGCGCGCAAGCGCTTGTCGCGTCCTACTTTGCTCGCGGTTACGGCGTCGAGCGGAACGTCGCGGAGGCCCTCCGTTGGGGGCGGCTCTTTTACGACGCCGACGTCGCGAGCGGCGACGCGTTTTACCTTCCGCCCGTCCATTTTTCGAAAGTCGCGATCGACCCGACGCCCGAAGCGCCGCGATTTGTCCTTAAAGACCTCGTCGAACTGACCAAGTACGAAACGCGCGAGTTCCGCCGCCTCGCCGACGTCGTCGAAACGTCGCTCGGTTGGACGCCGGAGGAAGCGTCGGCGGCGCCCTTGTCGCGGCGCGTTTTCCTCGAAGGGGGCGCTTGCGATCTCAATCGCGGCCCGCGCAAAAACGCCGGGCCGAAAAGTTGGGCGACGTATCTCCTCTTGACGGAAGCGGCGCTCGATTCGGAGCCGACGCCGGAAAATCTCGCGCTCGCGGAGCGTTTTTTGCGACGCGCCAACGCCTTTGAATCGCGCTCGTTTTTCGAACTAATTCCCGCTTCGCCGTCTTTTCCGACCGAGGCTCGCATCGCGCTCGACGACCGAAAAGTACGCGTTACGCCGGGAATCGTCGAAGCGAACGAACGGCTCGCCCGAATTTTCGAAAGCGGAGCGTTCGGCGTTAAGGACGCCGCTAAAGCGAACGAGTTCCGCGACGTTGCGCAAGAGTTCGCGACGTTGCAAAACGCGAACGCGACGCCGACGACGTCCGTTTCGCGGTCGATTCGGCGCCAAAACGAAGTCGGCGTTCCTTGGGACGCGGTTTCGACGCAACCTCAAATTTCGCCCCAAGTTCAACGCCAACCGCCGACTCCCGAACCGCGCGGCGCCGAGCCGTCCGGCCCTTCGGAACCGTTCGTCGCGCCGCCGACGCCGGAGTTCGAAGCGGTCGCCGCGCCGATTTTCGCCAAGCTCGAAAAGACGCTCGTCGACGCGAAAAACGGAAACGCCGACGCGTTGACGGCTCGTTTCAACGAGTATTTCGACGACGCGACCGATCTTTACCCGAACGGACGACCGGGTTCGCCGGAAGTCGCGCGGTACAAAGTCGAACGGTTGACGCAGAAAATCGAGCGCCTCGAAGAAAGCGCCGCCGACGCCGCGACGCTCGAACGCTTGCGCCAAACTCGCGACTCTTGGCGCCGACTCGCCGCCGAAACGCCCGCCGTCGCGACGAACGCTTGACCGCGCCGCCGACGTCGCAAAATTCGCCGCTCAAAGGTCGAAAGCGGAAAAAAATCGACGAAAAATTGGAAAAAATCGGCGAAAAAGGGCTTTCCGCGCTTGAAAAACGGTCGATAACGCGTTAAGATAACACACAGTTCCGCATTAAAAACGCAAACCGTTCGCGGCGCCGACCGGCTTGCGTCGTTATTTTTTACGCATTCTTCCTAATTTTCCCAAAGGGGCGGCAAGTATGACGACTTACCTTTCTCGACGCGATTTCCTCCGCGCCTCCGCGCTCGTTTCGGCGAGCGTCGCGCTGAACCTTCCGAGCGTTTCGCGCGCCCAAGCGCAAGAAACGACGAAAAATTGGTACAAGTGCAACCTCCATATGCACAACCAATGGTCCGACGGCAAACCGCTCCCGGAATGGGCGGTCGACTGGTACAAGTCCCGCGGCTACCACTTCATTTGCCCGTCCGACCACAACATCTTCCAATCGGACGAGTTGCGCTTCGACGGTTTCGGTTTCAACTACCAACCGTCCGACAAAGCCGCGTTTAAGGGCGAAACGTCCCTTTGGAAGAAAGTCGTTCCGAACGAAGGTTGGCCGAACCTGACGCAACGCTACGTCAACGAATCGATCGAAAAATTCGGGAAAGACGCCGTCCGCACGATTAAAGTCGGCGACGCGACCTACGTCCGTATGACGCCGTTCGCCGAACTTTGCGAGAAATTCTGCGAACCGGGCAAATTCCTCCTGATGCCGGGCTTCGAACAAACCGGCGGCTGCCGCGACGGTCGCCAAGTTCACATGAACTTCCTGAACGTTCGCGAATCCTTCCCGTATATCGGCGGCCAAAACGAACCGCTCGAAGTCTTGACGAAAACGTTCGAAGAAGGGAAACGTCGCTTCGCCAAAGACGGCGCGGAACCTTACCTCTTCACCGCGAACCACCCGGTTTGGCGCTTCTACGACTTCTCGCCAAGCGACGTCATTAAAATGCCGGAAATTCGCGTCTTCGAAGTGACGAACAACGGTCTCGACGGGCGTTACAAGAATCCGGAAGACGGCGCGCCTTGGACGCCGGAAAAGTTCTGGGACGTCGTCAACGCTTGGCGCGCGTCGCACGGTCAACGCCTCCTGCTCGGCAACGGCACCGACGACCGCCACGGTTACGAAAGCGAAACGGTCGCCGGTTGGACGATGGTGCGCTCGGCGAAACTCGAAACGCGCAGTCTGATCGAAGCGATGGACGCCGGCGATATGTACGCCTCGAACGGTCTCGACTTCGCCGATATTCAATTCGACGGCAAAACGCTCTCCGTTAAGATCGACGTCAAGGAAGAGGGCAAATACAAGATCGAGTTCGTCGGCACGAAGAAGGATTACAATCCGGAGCCGAAACTCGTCGAAGTCGCCGAAAGCAAAACGTCGCCGAAACGCAAGATCGAACGTTTCTCGGACGAAATCGGCGTCGTTCTCGAAGCGGTCGAAGGAACGGAAGGTTCGTACACGCTCAAAGCCGACGACCTTTACGTCCGCGCGAAGATCGTCAAGGTTCCGCCGCAATCGGACGCTTGGAACGCCCGCCCGGCCGCTTGGACGCAACCCTATTGTTAATCGGCGTTTAGCGAGCGTTTGACTCGCGCCGTTGAGAACCGCCGCGAAGCGCGCCCTCGAGCGTTTCGCGGCGGTTTTCCTTTGCCGATTTTTCGCCTTTTCGCCTTTCGCTTCTTTTGTTTTCGCGTCTTTTGGAAAAAATTTCGAATCTTTACAAAAACTTTACGTTGCGCTAAAAAAATCGAAACGTTCGCGCGGTAAACTTATCCTCATAGTCGCAAGGGAGACCGATAAAAAAAATCTCCAAAATTTGCGACAAGAAACAAAAAGAAAAAGTTTAAAAAATCTCCGGTCGCGACGCTTTTCACCCAAAGTCGCCGCCGGGCCTAAAAACCGCGCCGAACAAGCGCAAGAGAAAAAAAGAAAGAGGCCGAAAATGAAAAAGTTGCAAAAATGGACGCTCGTTTCCTCCGTCGCCGCGTTGGGTTGCGTTTCGCTCGCCGCCGCTTCGAACTCGTCGACCTCCTTCAATCTCCCGAACGTTAACTCGCTCGAAACCGCCGTTTACGCCGCCGACTTCGAACCGGCGTTGATTCGCGCCGCTCAAAAGGGCGACCTCGACAAGGTGAAACGTCTCCTCGAAGAGCAAGGCGCGAAAGTCGACGCCCGCGACGACGACGGCGAAACCGCCCTGCACGCCGCCGCCGAAAAAGCTCGGCTCGACGTCGTCAAGTACCTCGTCAAGAAGGGCGCCGACGTTAACGCGAAAGACGAAGACGGCGAAACCGCCCTGCACGCCGCCGCCGACGAAGGCGACCGCGAAACCGACGCGACACGCAAAACCCGCGTCAAAGTCGTCAAGTTCCTGATCGACAAGGGCGCCGACGTTAACGCGAAAGACCGCGACGGCGAAACCCCGGCGCACGTCGCCGCCGACGCGAAAAAAGCCGACGTGTTGAAGGTTCTGCTCGACAAAAAAGCGGACGTGAACGCCAAAGACCGCGAAAAAGAAACGCCGCTGCACGTCGCCGCCGACGAAGGCTCGCTCGAAACCGCGCAAGAACTCGTCAAACGCGGCGCCGATCTGAACGCGAAGAACGACGAAGGGCAAACGCCGGAAGCCGTCGCTCGCGAAGAGGGGAACCGCGCCGTCGCCGACTTCCTCGCGAAAGCGGCGCAAAAGTAACGCAAACCGTTTAACTTTTCAACTTAAAACCGACCCGGCGTTCGTCGAAGCCGCCCGTTAACTTCGTCGAACGCCCTTTTCAATCGCTAAGGATTCGCCCGATGGGCGCGGAAAAAATTTTGATCGTCGAGGACGACGCGTCGATTCGCGAAATTCTCTCGCTCCTTTTGGAGACGCGGGGATTCTCGCAAGTCGAGGCGGTCGCAACCGGAACGGCGGCGCTCTCCCGCGCTTCCGAAACGCCGTTCGACTTGATATTGCTCGACTTAACGCTCCCGGACGTCGACGGGTTGGACGTCTGCCGACGACTTCGGTCGACGCCCCTCAACGCGACGACGCCTGCGATTATGCTGACGGCGCGCGGCGAGGAAACGGACGTCGTCGTCGGACTCGAAGCGGGCGCCGTCGATTACGTTGTAAAGCCGTTCAACAATCAAACGCTCTTGGCGCGAATTCGGGCGCAACTCCGCCGAACGCAAGAACTTGCGTCAAACGCCGACGCGTCGAACGGGAGCGCGAACGGAAGCGGAAGCCCCGACGCCGACGCTCCGTCGAAACCGGACGTCGAACGAGACGGCTTGTCGATTTTTGTCGCCGAACGCCTCGTTCTCCGCTCCGACGGCGCGTCGCTCGACCTAACGCCGACGGAATTCGAACTCCTGTTGCTCCTTATCCGAGCGCCGGGCCGAATTTGGTCGCGATACGAGATCGCCCAAAAAATCCGCGGCGACGATTACATCGCCTTCGACCGCGCCATCGACGTTCAAATCGCGAACCTCCGCAAGAAACTCGGTTCGGCGAGCGGTTGCGTCGAAACGGCGCGCGGCGTCGGATACCGTTGGAAACGTTGACGTCGCAACGCTTAACGCTCTCGAAAACGCCCGGTCTCAACCGGTTCGCGCTCTCGAGAGCGAACGTCGTTTCTTGCCGACGCGACGCTCGTTGGGGCGCGCCGCCTTTCCCCGCCCTTCCCGATTTTCCCAGTTCCCCTTTTCCCCCTATTTTAACGCCGACCGCCGCCGATGAAACGCCGAACGCTCTTGCTCCTTTCCTTCCCGCTCGTCCTCGCCGGAGCGTTCGTCGCCGGGCGCGCCGTTTTGGAGCGCCAACAAGCTCGTTTCGAAGAAACGTTTTTGGCCGACTACCGCGAAGAACTCGACAACCGGCTCGACTTGGCGATTCGGTTTTTCCGCCCGGCGCTCGAAGAAAACGACCTCGACGCGCTCGACCATTACTGCGACGCGTTCTCGTTCGACGAACGGGACGTCGCGATTTTCAACGCTCGCGG
>JAFSDX010000194.1 GCA_017436025.1 Thermoguttaceae bacterium | reverse complement strand
TTGAACGTGATGTTCATTTCGTCGCTCAGCACGATCGTGTTCAATATGAACCCGTTGTTGCGTTACGACGGTTACTACCTGCTGTCGGACTTGCTCGAAATCCCGAATATGCGCCAAAAGGCGACGAAAATTATGACGCAAAAGGCGTCGTCGTGGTTTTTGGGAATGGAGCAGCAGGAAGACCCGTTTTTGCCGAAGCGAAATCAAGGCTGGTTCGCGCTTTACACGATCGGCGCCGTGTCGTACCGTTGGGTCGTTACCGCGTCGATTTTGTTCTTCGTTTATCACTTTTTCGACGCTTACGGCTTGAAGGTGATCGCGCAGATCATCGCCGCGATGTCGCTTTACGGGCTGTTGATCGCGCCGCTTTGGAAGATCGCGAAGTTTTTTTGGGTGCCGGGGAGAATTTACCGAGTGAAAAAGACGCGCTTTTACCTGTCGCTTTCCGCCGTCTTGGCGTTGATCGCGGGTTTTTGTTTAATTCCGTTCCCGTATTCGATTTACGCGCCGGCGGTGATCGAGTTGCGTTCGAACGACGCGTCGACGGCGAACGTCTTGGCCCCGAAATCGGGGGGCGTTTTGGCCGAAATCGCGACCAAAGCGAACGGCGAGCTTATCGAATCGGGCGACCTCGTGAAGAAGGGCGACCTGTTGGCGCGCTTAAAGAATCCGACGCTCGACGCGGAATTATTGACGCTTCAAGGACAGCGGCGCGAAACCGAGCAAGAAATGCTGATGTGCGAACAGTTAGGCGCGGAGCAAGAGGCCGTCGCGCGGCTTCAAGAGTTGCGAGCGCGGCTCGACGGTTTGCGCAAGGCGATCGCCGAACTCCAAGCGGAGCGGTTGCAACTCGAACTTCGCGCGCCGATCGACGGCGTCGTCGTGTCGCCGTATTATCGAGTCGACCGCGAGAACAAGTTCGAGGATATGTCGTCGGAGTTGCGCCAATGGGAGGGGACGCCTCTTTCGCCGCGCAACTTGAACGTAACCCTTGAGCCGGGAACGCATATCTGCAGCGTCGGCGATCCGAAAAAGTTGGAGGCGGTCATTATCGTCGACCAAGCGAAAATCGATTTCGTCGCGCCGGGCGCCTCGGTGAAGATTAAGTTGAACGAGTTCCCGAGCGAAACGCTTTTGAGCGACGTGCGCGAAATCGACGACGTGGAGCGTCAAAAAATGGAAAGCGTTCCGTTCCAACTCTCCGCCAAGGGCGGCGGCCCGGTCGCGACGGAGACGGTCGAAGGCGGCGAAGAGCGTCCGCAAAGCGCGTCGTTCCGGGTGCGCGTCGACTTGGACGAGCCGGAAAATCTTGAAGTGAAGGTCGGAATGACCGCGAAAGCGAAGATTAAAGCGCGCCCGCAGACGCTCCTGCAACGCTTGACGCGGTTGGTGCGCGAAGTCTTTAACTTCAAACTGTAAAAGCGGTTGCGATTGGGCGACTCAAACGGCGGACGGCTTCCTCGAATCGGGAGAGCCGTCCGTTTTTATTGCTTCTCCGCTTGCGCGCGGTTGCTTAACGTTTTACTTAACGTCTTTCGGGATAAGACGTTGAACGTCGACGCGTTTGATTTCGCCGCCTTTTTCTTGGTCGGCGGTTTGTCGCCAAGCGTCGAACTCGTCTTTCGCGTAATTTTTGCGGAGCCAATTGACGTAAGGTAGCGCCGCGTCGTCTTGCCAATAAACGTTCCCTTCGAAGCGCGGTTGTTCCGGCGTCCAGTCGACGTCGGAGCGGACGAGACTTTCGGTCGCGTTGGCGAAAACATTGCCCTTCAAAACGAGATTTTTCGTCTGCGCTTGGTTGGAGTAAAACATAACGCAGCGACCGTTCGGGTCGGGCCGCTGAACGTGGCCCCAACCGTAACCCGCGTTAAGGCAAACGTTGTCGACGAACGCGACGTCTTCGGTAACCGATTCCGGCCCGCGATTCCAATATTCGAACGAATATTCGCAGTTCCAAATCAAGTTGTTGCGGTAAACGATGTTCCGCTCGACGTTGACGCCGGAGCCTTGGTTGGTGAGCGCCGCGTCGTAAACCTCCCAAATACGGCAGTTTTCGACGACGTGGTCGCGAGCCGACGACCAAAATTCGATCCCGTTTCCAAACCGAACGCGCCGCCCGGCTCCGCCTTCGCGGTACTGATCGCCGCCGCCGATCCAAGAAATGTCGCAGTTGCGGATGGTAACGTGCGCGTTCCCGGAGCCGCCGAAGCCGTGCGCCGCGCCGTAACGGAGGTCGAGCCCGTCGAAAACCGCCCATTCGACGCCGGAAAGGTCGACAACGTGCCGCATTACCGCCGCTTCGATCGACTCGAAACGGAACGCCGGATTCTTGTCGGAGCGGTACCAAACGCGCCCTTCGCTTCGTTCGTAACAAAAGTCGTCGTTTTGCTTTAGGTCGTCGAGCGTCCAACGTTTAAACGCCGCTTTGTTTCCGTCGAGAATAATGTTTCCGACGTCCGGGTCGAGGTCGAGCGCGTCGACTTCAACCTCTTCGACGACGAGGTTCGAAATTTCGATTTCGCAACCCTTCGGGAGCGTTCCGAAGTAGAACGTAACCCGCGCGTCGTCGGCGGTTTGCGTCGCTCGGAAAACGAGTTCTTGACGCGACTTTTCTTGCGTCGGCGCAAGCTTATTTTGGAGGAGCGAACCGTAAGAACTCCAAGGCGAGCCGGCTTTCATCAGCGAAACGCTCGGCGCTTCGAACGGAATCGACGCGCTCGCGTCGAACGTAACCCGATAACATTTCCCGAGTTGCAACTTGAACGGCGAATTCGTCCATTGGACGTGATTCCCCGCCGTTCCCGATTCGGCGATTTTGACGCGGAACGTCTTAACGCCGTCGACTTCGTTAACGCTAAACGACGCTTTCGCGCCGTTTTCGGCGTGCATCCCCCAAGCGCCGGTCAAAAAGTCGCCGCCCGAGCCGAGAACGCGAATTTCCGTCGGTCGCGTCGCCCAAAGATTTTCGCCGACGTTAACCCAATCGCGTTCGTCGTTTAGCGCGACGGAGCGGAGAATGCTCGGTTTCGCGCCGTCGCCGTAACTCGAATAAAGAATCGGTTTATCGGCGGAGCCGGACGCCGGTTTGAGCCCGCCGCGCCAACGTTCGCCCGCCTTAAAGTAAACCGCGTCGCCGGGTTGCAATTTCGCCGACGAAACGCGTTCGAGCGAGCGCCAAGCGTTTTCCGGCGACAGTCCGTCGTCGGCGTCGTCGCCGGTTCGCGAGTCGACGTAATAGTCGGCGGCGAAAGCGGTTGCGTCGGGGAGAAACGCAAGGTCGAGGGGGCGGTTAAGGTCGGACGCGACGGAACCGAGGGCGCCGACGGCGGCGAGCGCGCAAAGGCGGCGGAAGCGTCGAAGGGGAACGCGTTGAAAAATGCTAATGGCTAAGCGCATAACGTCTTTTCCTTTCAAACGTTAGAACGAGCGTTGCGAAAACGAACGACGGCGCGGCGCGTCGAACGCTCGCCCGTCGGGTCTATTGTACCGGATGGAAAAGCGAATTGCAAGTCGCGCGGCGTCGTCGTTCGGCGATTAAAACGCTAAACAGAGAAAATAAAACGGTTGCGACCGAAAAATTTTTTTCGACGCGAAAACGAACCGGCGAAGGGGAGGCGGTTGCGACCGAAAATTTTTTCGACGCAAAAACGGAAACGACGAACGAAAAGAAACGGAAGAAACGCGGCGCGAAAAGTAAGAAAAACAACCGCGACGAGCGGTAACCCGTCGCGGTTGTTGAGTTTAATAAATTTCCGGTTTGCGGAAGGTCGCGCTTTTTTCCGTCGCGGCTCGAGCCGTTTCGGCGACGGGCGGCGCGACTTGCGTTTGCGCGGGTTTCGGCTCGACGGCGCGCCAAACGGGCGCCGGAGTTTGCGCGACCGTCGGCGACGCGGGTTTCGCGGGGGGCGGCGGCGTTTGCGACGACGGCGTCGGACGAGCGGGCGACGTTTTTTTTGCGTTCGGAACGATCGGCGCGACGACTCGTTCGCGTTTCTTGGGAACGGTTAAGTCGTTCTTTAACGCGACTTTCGCTTCCGAACGTTTCGCGTCTTTTTCCGCCGGTTCGAGCGTTTGACTCGCGTCGGACGTTTCCAAGTCGGGGAGCAAAAGGAGCGGAACGTCGTCGAGCGTTTCCGTTTCGTCCGACGTCGGAACGCTCGAAACGGCGGGAGAAGAGTCGGCGACCGCGGCGTCGAAAACGAGAACCGGAAGCGTCGACGCGACGTCGTTCGATTGAGCTTTTCGGGCGTTCGAGGGAACGACGTCGGCGGAAGGAAAACTCGGGAGCGCGACCGCGTCGGCGGCGTTCGGCGTCGGGAAAGCGACCAACGGGGCCGGTTTAGCGACCGGCGACGCGTCGGCGTCGGGCGAGTTCGCGTCCTGTTCTTCCGCTTCTTGAAGGAGTTCGTTCTCGAAGTCGAGCAGGAGCGGAAGTTCGGTTTCCGAGGTCGACTCGTCGTCGGCCAAGAGCGCGTCTTCGGTCGCGAGCGTCGCGGGCGCGTAAGTGTCGCCGCCGTCGACGTTTTCGTTCAACTCGACAAGTTCGAGCGCGTCGGAAAAACGGGTCGCCGGGCGAGCCGTCGCTTTGGCGACCGAGGTTTCCGGAACAAGCGTCGGCGCGGAAACCGGTTTTTGCGCGACGCGAGCGCCGCCGACTTTAAGCGGTTCTTCGTCTTCCCAATCGAGTTCCGCTTCGAAGTCGTAATCGCTTGCCGCGTCGTCGGAAAGCGCGAACGAATTTTGCGCGAGCGACGGCTTGTCAAAATTGTTAAACGTCGACGGCGTTTGATTTAACGCCGAGCGCGAGAACGCCGAACCGGCGCGTCCCGAGGCTGCGTCGGAGTTGAAATCGGAGCCGAGCGCGGACGGCGTCGCGGAATGCGAACGGGCGGCGAGCGCGGCGTTTGCCGACCCGGCGCGTTCGCGAGACAAAATGCGAGCGACCGTCGGCGTCGGACTGTTCGGTTTCGGCAAAAGGCGATAGTCGACGTAAGTTCCGCGCGCTCTAAGTTGCGCTTGCCGAGCGACTTCGGACGTTTTCGCGGCGAAAAGCCGTCGCGCTTCCGGAGAAAGTTCGGAAAGACCGGCGATCGACGCGGACAACGCTCCCGGCTCCGTTTCCGCTGTTTGCGACACGTTGTCAATAAACGCGAGGGTTTGTTCGAAATTGGAGTCGGCGAGTTTGCCGAGCGCTCCGCTAAAAGCTCGGGCGAGGACGTCGGCGCCGGGATTTTTCAGGTCGACGAACGCGTCCAAGCGGCAAACGACGATCGGACGTCCGGTCGGGTCCTCCGTGTAACGCGTTTGAAGGACGAGGAACATTTCGCCGTCGAGAGAACGCGGAACGACGGGGCCCTGATACTTGCCGTTGCAATAAACGAGGGTCAATTCGTTGTCTTGATAAAGGATTTGCGCGCGTCCGACCGTTCCGGTTTTTTCGCGAATCGCGTAAAGATTCGGCCCCGCCGGCGTCATCGCGACGTCGTCGTATCCCATTTGCCGCCAAAGAGCGACGACCGCGTGCGGATGGGCGAGGAAAAAGTCGAAAAGTTCCGGATTGCAGTAACCGCCGGCCATCGGAAGGCGGCGATAAATCGTCGGATTTTTCGCGAGCGAGGCAAGTTTTTCGCGCGCGGAGGGCGAAAGCGACTTCCAAGGGATTTTCGCGAGCGCCTCTTGCGCCGATTCGCGGCTGGTCGACGCTTGCGCGAGGGCTTCGGCGGACGTCGCGGTTCGCGAGGCGGAGGAACGCGGCGCCGCGGCGTAACCGTTTGCGAACGCTCGATTAGGAGCGTTGAACGAACGTTGGGACGAAGCGTTGCGAGCGGCGGCGGAACCGGGCGCGGTAGAATAAGGGGAGCGACCGTCGACGGCGCCGCGTTCGGGCGCTTGCGCGTAAGAACGCGACGCGGAGCGGGGTTGCGCTTGCGCTTCGCGGGAAAATTTTTCGGAAACGTTGCGCGCGAATTTTCCGGAAAAAAGGGGCGTTTTGGACGTCGCGTCGCCTCGTTGGGCGTTTGCGCGAACGTTCGACGACGTTTGATAACGTTGCGCTTCGGAAACGTTCGATTGGAAGAGTTGAGCGTAAACGCTGGAATTGCAGACGCTTGCGTAAACGAACGAAGCGGCGAACGTCGCGACGGCGAGCGCGTCGGTCAAGCGACGGCGGCGGAGCGCGGCGTTTGAGCGTTGAACGGCGTCGGACGACGAACGTCGAACGCGGAACTTAGAAGCGTCGTTGCGAAGAAGCATCTTCAATCCTTTTCTTGTTGGCGAATGTCGTCGGGCGATTTCGCGCGTCTTCCTTGACGAACCGGCCCTTGAGAAAGCGCCGTTATAATCGTTATCGTCCTTTTTTTTGAGGAAAAGGAGCTTTCTTGGAAATTTTTTTGGAATTTAACGGTCGTCGCGGTATATTTTCTGGTAAAATAGATAATAAACGGAAAGCGGGAAAGCGAATGGAACGAGCGTCGAAGAATAGCGGAAATAAAACGAATAATGAAAAGACGTCGAATATATAAAAAGGGTAAAGTTGATCGTCGCGTGAAAAAGGAGGATTTGCGCGGTTGGGACGCCCGAGAAGAAACGATTTTGACGACGTTGGCGAGCGCGGCGGCAAGGGCGACGCGAGCGGCGGGAATCGAGCGAGCCGTTCGACGGGGAGCGCGCGTCGTTTGGGGGGGCGCTTTTCTTGTCGGCGCGGCGGCTTATTTTTTCGAGCAAGACGCGGCGACGGTGGGACGGAACGCCTTCGCGGCGTCGCTAAGTTGCGTTATAACGATGGTTGGCGTTTTTCTTTGGAGCGCGCGGAAGCAAAAGTCGAGAGCGAGAGATCGGCGCGCTTTAGCTTTGTCGGCGGCAAAACGATTAGAAAAGCGATTTTCAGAGCAAAACTTGAATGTTGTTGCGGCGGTCGACTTTTGCGGTGAAAACGCGTCAAATGAGAAGGAACTTTCGGCGGATTCGAGCGCGTTGCGGAACGCGACCGTCGTCGCGGCGACTCGGCGTTTTAGGGAGTTTGCGTCGACGCTCGACGAGGCCGAGTTGAACGCCGCTTTAACCGGTTGCCCGAGCGAACGTTTGCGAAAAATCGGTAAACAAGGTCGACTTTGCGCGTTGGGGGCGTTGGTGAATTTGGCGATATGGGGGATTTCTGAGTTTAATGAGAAATGGGAAGGGGGGCGAAAAACGATCGACGAGATAAAATGGGCGGACTGCGGAAACTTTGTTGGGCAAGACGGGCAAAATAGTGGGAATAGGGGAAATAGCGCGACCGCCGAAGAAGAAAGGGCGGGCGACGGAAGCGAAGGAACTGAGGCGGGCGGCGGCGAAGAAACGGCCTTGGAGGCGCAAGAAACGCGGGGCGTCGAGGCGATTTCGTTGTTGGCGTTGGAAACGTGGATTTCCGAACTTGCCCAAAACGCGGAAATTGCCGAGTCTCTCAAGGCGGAATTGGAGCGAGCGGTCGAAGGGGAGGCGAGCGGAACTCCGGTTGACGCGACTTCGTTTTTGCAGTTGACGCGCGAGTTGCAAACGAATTTGACGAGGTTGGGAACGGGACTCGTCGCGCAAACGCGTCGATTAAGCGAGGCGGCGCGTCGCGAACGTCGTGAAGTCGAAGAACGGTTAGGGGGAATAGGTTGCGACGGCAAAATGGAGGGGAAGGAGGAAGAACGAAGAAAAAATAAAATAGGGGGAATAGGGGAAAACGACGGGAGAAAAGAAAAGGCGCAAGGGATCGCCGGAAAGGAGGTTGCCGCGCTTTTGGCGTCGTTGCGATTAGAGAAATTTGAAACGGAATTAAGGGCGGCGGGTGGAATAGGCGACGCTGCGTCGCTTGGTTTAAGTCGCGTTTTGCGAAGCGATTCTCCGAAAGCGCGACAAGAAGTAATGTTGACGGCGGCGGCGCGGGTCGGCGAATGGGGGGCGGCCTTGCGACGCGAGGAAACGGCGGCGCGGATTTTCGCCGAAAGTTGGCGGTTTGACGCGACGTCGCAACATTGGCGGTCGCTTGCAAACCGCGCCGCGCAAGAGAATCGGACGTTATTGGCTCGTTTTGCGGGACGTTTGACGGCGGGCGTCGAAAGAACGTCGGAAAACGACGAGGTCTTGGAAGAGGCGAAACGGCGTTTTAACGCGCTTTGGAGAGAAACGCAAGCGTCTGAAAAAGAAAGCGTCGCGATTGTGAAACGGTTGCGCGAACGATTGCAAAACGAAGAGGCGCGGGAGTTTCGCGAATTTGTCGCTCAAGACGCGTCGCGCTTAGCGGACGACGTTTGTTTGGGGGACGTTAAGGCGGACGGCGCGGTCGGGGGGTGGCTAAACGACGTCGCGACGATGGGAGAAAAACGTTGGCTGGAAATTGCGCAAAGCGTTGAAAAAAATCGCTTTGGGTATGCGGCGGAGCGCTTTGATGAGGGCGACGCGCTGTGGAGGGGAGAAAGGCCGGCGTTTAGTCGGGCAAAAATCGCGACAAGGACGCAAGAGAAAAACAACGATAACGAATTAGCGGTAAATGGGAAAATAAAAAGGGTTGAGGTTGACGAAGAGGAAAAGGAAGAAACGTTGAACGACGCGGAAAGCGGAACGACGAACGAGGATCGCCGTTTTTCCGCGTTGGCGGCGCTTTTGACGTTGGGCGTCGACGCGAAAACAGGAACAATGAGGAACGAGCAAATCGTTTTAAAAGAAGATGTTGCGTTCTTGGAAAGCGGAGGAAAGGGCGAACTTCTGTCGCCGAGGAAGGAAAAAACAAAGGAGGCGGACGCGGCGGAAGGAGAAAAGAACGAGTTGATTTTTAAGGAGTTAAACGCCGATAACGACGCGACGTCGTCAAAACGGAGGGAAGAAAAGGGGGAAAAAACGTCGGAAAAAACGGCGATAAACGACGACAAACGCTTAGGTTGGGACGCGTCTTCAAACGACGGAGTCGAAAGCGACGTTGAGAATGGAAAACGCGACGGCGACAATGAAACGGGAGGAGAAAACGGAGAGAACGCGACGGGGGGGGCGTCCGGCGGCGCGTCGGAAGGGGAAGCGTTGGAGTTGGAAACGTCGGCGAATAAAGCGTTTATCGGCGAGACGCCGTTCGAAGCGCGCCGTCGATTCGAGGAAACGTCGGCGCCGAAAGTCTTGCCGGAATACGCCGAGAAGATTCGACTTTATCGGCGGCGAATTGGGAAAGAACAACGTTAGCTTGACGATGTTACTTTGTGTCGCCGTTTAGGGGCGCAAGATCGCGCGACGGCGCGGCGTTCAACGCGAGTTCGACGAAATCTTCCGGCGAAAGAAACGGAAGCGATCGACGCAAAAGAGATTCCGTTATGCGCGCCAAAAGCGCTTCGCGTTCGAAAGGCGTTCCGACTAAACGAGTTAAAAGCGGCGAGAGATCGTCGAGCGCAAAAAAATCGCCGAAAATTTCCGCGCGTTCAACGCGACCGCGGACGACGTCGAACGCCAATTCGAATTTACCCCAATCGAAGCGCCGCGCGGAACGAAATTGGAAACGCGGCGACGCGCCGAAGTTCCAAGCCCAGGTCGCGTATTTTTCGTCGCGGATTTTTCGAATATACGACAATTCGCGTTCGCTAAGACTCTTTGTCGTAATGGATTGCGTTTTGGCTAAACGCGCTAAAAGATCGGTTTTAAAACGTTCGATAACGTCGGCCCGTTCGTTTTTCGACAAAAATTCGACGATGTTGGCGACTCGCGAACGCACCGACGCGACCGCTTTCGATCGGAATTTGTCCGGGGCGACCCGCAACGCCGCCGCGACGTCGTCGAGATTTGAATCGAAGAGAAGCGTTCCGTGATGTAGCGTTCGCCCGTTTTTGCGCGCTTGCGCCGAACCGGAAATCTTGCGCCCGTCGACGGTTATGTCGTTTCGGCCGGAGAGTTCCGCCGGTATATTCCAAGCGCGAAGAACGTCGACGACGGGTTGAGACAAAAGGCGAAAGGAATCGGATAGCGTAAGGGCGCCCGACGGCGCGCTTTCTTTTTCGGCTCTTAAACTGTCGTCGGATAACGAGTTGCGCGATTGTTCGGAAAACGGGGAAAGGGACGACGATCGCGTCGGATCCGGAACGACGAAGGAGTAATTCAAGTTGCCTAAGTCGTGATAAACCGCGCCGCCGCCGGTAGTTCGGCGAACGACGTTGATTTTTCGCTTTTCAATGAACGCCAAATCGATTTCTTCCAACGTATTTTGCCGCCCGCCGACGACGACGGTCGGCGCGTTTTGCCAAAGGAGAAGAATCGGCTCGGACGCTAATTCTTTTAACGCTAATCGGTTAGGCGCGTCGCGTTCGTTATTTTCGCCAATATCGGGGCGCGCGAGGAAAAATTCTTCGAGCGCTAAATTGAAATACGGGTCGAGAGAATCGTTGAGTATATAAATCATTGTAACGTCGTCGGTTGGGAAAAAAGAACGTCGGTTTTCGCGCGTTCTTCGGTCGACGGTCGACGAAAAGCGCGGCGAAAAACGACGTTCAAACTGGAAACGCTAACGCTTGTCGGCGCCGGTTTTACGTCCGGCTTTGGCTATTTGGTAACGAACCGTCGCGACAAACGTCCAAAGGAGATTCGCGGCGAAGAGAAGGTAAAGAACCGCGACTTTGTTCGATTCGCCCGCCGCGTAAGAGTGGCGACCGCCGCCGCCCATTACGAAGCTGAGACCGTACCAAGTCATAACGATCGCCAAAGCGCCGAGCGTCGCGCCGACGGCAAGGCCGAAACGTCCGCAACGCCTTACTTTAAGGACGTGCAAAACAACGAGATAAATCAAGAGCGTAACGAGCGCCCAAACTTCTTTTGGGTCCCAACTCCAAAAGCGACCCCAACTAAAATCGGCCCAACGCGCGCCGAGAATAATGCCGATCGTCAGGAACAGAACGGCACTGCGAATCATTGTCGCAATGATTCCCGAAACGCGGCGGCAATACGCCGGTTCCCAATCGTCGGGGGCGTTGGAAGCGGCTAAACGGCTTAGGTTAGCGTCGGCGTTTTTCTTGGCTCGTCGACGTTCGCGACGCGATGTCGCCGTTAACGTCGGCGCGCTTTGACGAGGAGCGTAACGTCCGAAAATGTAAGCGGTTAACGATGTTAGCGCGACGGCCCAAGCGATGGCGCCGAGCGCGTAGCTGGCGATGATCGCGAAGACGTGAATCGTCAGCCAAAAATTGCTCCGCAAAACGGCGGCAAGCGGGCGAATGTTCGGATTGAATTCGCTCGAGTTGAAGTAAGCCGCCGCCGCGACGAGAAGCGCGACAACCGAACTTGCGGTCAAAAACGCTTTACGTTGAACGATTTGCGACGCGATTAGACGACGAAACGCGGCGCGGCGTTCGGCGACGTTGGGGAATTCGTCGGAGATTTCGGCGCGCAGATCGTCGCGACAAAGCGTCGTTTTTGGAAAAAAGACGAGCGCGGCGACCGCGGCAAGGAAACGGGGAACGCTCCAAGCGATGAAAACGAACGTTCCTAAAATCGCGCAACGGTCGAGAATTCCTTGCATTGCAAACGATTCGAGAATAACGCGCGACAACGTGTCGCCGGAGTGAAACATCTCCTCGCGATAACAAAGGCGAAGCGCGGCGACGACGCAAAGAACGATCGTAACGATTCGCGGCCAACGAAGGAGGCGAGAAACGCGGAGTTCCTCCGACGTCGCGTCGCGAAGGCGACCGGGAAAAGCCGAAACGCGCCAAGCGTTGGCGAACGGGCGCCCCCAAGCGGGGAAAAGCGCGTAACCGATCGCGATCGCGGCGATCATAAACGCTAAAAGAACAACGGTTTCGAACATATTGGTAACCGGCGCCCAACCGGTGATATACGCTCGAATCGCGCCGCCGAGGAACGCGACGGCGCAAGAGAGCGCGAGGAAAGCGAAGCCGACGACAAAGAAAAAGCGTTCTTCAAACGGAGTCGCGTTGGAGACGTTGAACGACGTAAGCGTTTGCTTCGGAACATTTTCTGTTTGCGGAACGGCGCGGCGTCGCAAACGAACGAACGTTTGACGACAATATGAAGCGGCAAGCGCGGCGACGGCGAACAAACACGCGACCCAGTTCCAATAGAACGGATTCAAACGGTTGTAAAGGAATTCGGCGTCGAGCGCGTCCGGTTCCGGATAGGAGGTTTTGTCGAGAAACGACATTCTAAGTCGTTCGTCGGCAACTTCTTCCGTTGCGAGCGCGACGCGGAACGATTCCGAGCGTTCGGCGAGCGCGCGAAGTTCGGCGGCGAAACGGTCGAGCGACGCGTTGAAACGTTCGGCTCGATCCGGGGCGGAAACGTCGCGATAAGCAAGCGCCGCGTCGAGAAAAGCCGCCGCCGCGGGACGTTCGTAAACGCTTAGATCGAGCGTTTTGCGAAGCGCTTCGTCGAACGTCGCGAAAGGCGAAATCGTTTGTTCGTCGAGCGTCGGCGGCGTTTCGCGTTTGCGGCGCGGCGTCGATTCGGGCGGCGTCGGCGTTTGGGCAAGTTGTTGCAATTTCGGCGCTAAGGACGGATCGACGAAACGGACGAAGAGCGAATCCGGCGCCCAAAGGAGCGTTTGCAACGGAACCCAAGGCGATTCTTGGCTTTCGGTCAAACGGAATTCGCGGCGACGAACGACCGGAACAACGTCGAGCGTTTTCGGAAGTTCCGACGTCGTCGAGAGATACGCAAGTTCCAACGTGTCGGCGATTTCGCTTAACGCGTCGACGCATTTTAGGAGTTCGCGTCGATATTCGTCGGAAAACGTTCCGGCGACGAAGATTGCGTCGCGGTGTTCGCGCAGTTCGGAAAGCGCGCTTCCGACGGCGACGGTCAGCGTTTCGAAGCGTTCGCCGTTGGCGGGCGTCGGCGTCGCGACGTTTTGCATTTCAAGCAAGTAAAAGGCTTTAGCAAGTTTGAGCGCCTCGACTTCGCGTCCGTTTTGCGAAAATTTCTCCGTTTGTCGGAGTAAAAAGTCGCCGTCCGAGAAGGGCGACTCGCTCCGCAAGTCCTTGTCGGTCGTCGAGATAAGGCGTTCGAGGTTGCGCGTCGCGGCGTCGAGTTTCGCAAGCGGGCTCGTACTCGGCGACATACCCGAATGAGGCGAACCGCTCGCGGGAGCGCCGTATAAAATCCTTTGCAGGTAACGACTTGGACGTGTCGACGGCGATTGCGTCGGGACGAACGAAACGGAGCGGAAAAGCGTTAAACGGCGTTCGGCTTCGGCAAGCGCCTTCGCAATTTCGGGCGAGTTTTGACCGGACGTCGCGCGGAAATTCTCGACGACGGGACGGCCCGACTCTTCGTCGAGACGCTCGAAATCCTCGGGAGCGAGACGCGAAAAACGGCTTGCGATTTCAAGGGAAGAGCGCGCAAAAACACCTTGCGAAACCTCGGCTTGCGCGTCGGCGATAAAAGGAACGTAATCCCAAATTTCCGGTTCGGCGAGCCAAGAAAAAAGGATTTCCGGCGCTTCAAAACGTCGCGTTCCGTTGGGGAAAGTCGCTCGAAGTTGCGCGGCGATTTTACGTTGACGCTCGACGACGCCGGCGCTAATTTCGTTGAACGCGGCGGTTCGTTCGGCGCGTTTTTCCGGGGCGACTTCTTTAAGGACTTCTTCTAACGTCGGGAAATTCAACGGTTTGCCGCTTTCGAGACGAGTTAGCGTTTCTTCCGGAACGGCGAAAACCGGCGTCGCGGTTCCGCAGACGTCGCGAACGAGAATCTCGGCGAAGGTGTTGAGGGGTTGACGGCGACCGTCGGCGAAAACCGGGAGAAGCCGCCAAGTTTCCCAGTCGATTTGGGCGTTAGTCATCGCAAAATTTTTCGCCGCTTCGCTCGTGTTTAAGACGACGGACGCCGACGCAACGTCCTTTCCTTTAACAGGTTGCGATTGAGACGCTTCTTGCGCGAACGTCGCGGAAGCAAAAAGCGTCGCGGTTAAGAAAGCGAGCGTCGACGCGAGCGTTTTGACGTTGGAAGTCTTGTTGGTGGAAGAGGTTGCGTTCGAGCTGTTCATTGTCGCGCTCTTCGAGGATTTGCGGTAAATTAAAAAAGCCGTTCCTAAAACGATCAGGAGCGAACCGAGATATTTGAGACCGCGCCCGGGGTCGTCGTTGAGCGTAATCGTCGTACTGTAAAGGGTTTCGCGCGGCGTCGTTTCGCCGGGAAGGAGGCGACCGTCGACGACTTGTTCGAACTCCGGGTCGCCGGGGCGAAACGGGCCGCGGAAGGAGTCTTGATAAGCCCAAAAAGCGCGACCGGTTTGCGGCGAACGAAGGACGCCGGGGCGGTTCATTTGAATTAAAACGTCGGCGTCCGCGTTTTTCGCGAGTTCGGAGGCTTGCTCTTCCGCGCTAAGTCCTTGCGGGAGAACGCGAACCAAACTCGAGAACGACGCGGCGGTCGTCGAACCGGGTTCGTAAACGGGGGTGAATTTTTTGACGAAAAGCGCGACGCCGAGGTCGAGTTCGCGGTCGGTCAGTCGAATCGTCGCGGCGCGCTTTGACGAAACGACGCGCTTCGTTAAGTATTTAAGTTGTTCTTCCGAAACGCTTTCGAGCGGTATCGTTCGAATCCAAAACGTTTCGACCGCGTCGTCGAGCGTAACGCGAACTTTGGCCGTTCCGTAAAATTCGTTCGCCTTATCTTGAGCGAAAGCGCCGGGCGTAAAACGGTATCCCAACTCGGTTTGCAAGCCGACTTTGTCGAGAGTAAAGGCCGTCGGCGCCGTCGAGTCGCCGGGCGTTGCGACGGCGGTTAGCGCGACGTTGGCGGCGGCGATCGTTTCGGTTTCGGCGGAGAGCGTTTTCGTTTCGAGCCGACCCGTTTGGAATTCGTTTAATCCGTTGTTGTAGCGGTAGTAAAGCGCGCCGTCCGGCGTTTGCGCCAACTCGAGTTTCGGTTTGGAAAGCGACGGATTCCAAGGGCGACCGTATTCGGAGTCGGAACCTTGGAAACGGTCGAGCCAAAGGGCGCCGAACACGCGCCCGTTTTCCGGATAACGGTTGCGTTCGGCGAGTTCCGAGAAGAGCGTCGTTTCGCACTTATCTCCTTGCGGCGATTCAAGTTGGATTAACGCCGTCCAGCCTTGCAACTCGTCGACGTTCGAAACGAGCGTCGGCGACGTTTCGAAGCCGACGATTCGCCAACCGGTTTCGCCCAACCGCGACACGGCGTCGAGTCGGTCGAGTTCGGCAAGACGCGATGTTGTGTCGTTAAGCATTTTTTCGAGCGCGTCGCAGAATTCTTTCGAGGTCGCCGACGCGTTTTCAAGTTGCGCCCAAGCCGACGCAAGGTAATTGAGGAGACGACGTTGCGAATATTTTTGACGCGCTTCGACGAGAGCGGAATTTTCCTCGGCGTTCTCTTTTTCGTCGGCGGAGGCGGCGAGAAGTTCGTTCGTCGAGCGGAGAAGTTCGCTAAGTTCTGTCGCGTTGCGTTCCAGGTCTTCGCGCTTGACGGTTTGGAGCGGTTTGAGTTCGGCGGCGTTATCCGGCGTCGCGTCTTTTCGGTTGCGTTCTAAGTCAAGTCGACGCTCGATTTCCGTTTTTTGCGTTTCGAGGGACGCGCGCTGTTCGTCGGACGAACCGGAATAGGCGAGGGGGGCCAAGTCGGGCAGCGGGATTTGGAAACGCTCGCCGTCGACCGAAAGAACGACGACGTCGTTTTTATTAACATTTTGCGCGGCAACGCTTTCCGACGCGTCGGTTTCGGACGGTTGGGACGCGGGCGCCGCGTCTTTCGTCGGGACGGTTTTTAGGAACGCGTCGGCTTCCGCGTTTGAGTCGGCCAACATATAAACGACGCGAACGCCGTCGGTTAGCGTTTGGCGAACGGCTCGGCGAGAGACGGAAAGCGCGTCGGTTTGCGGCGTCGCGTCGTTCGGAAACGCGAGTTCGATTTTTTCAACGACGGTTTTGCCGTCCGGCTTTTTGAGCGTCAACGTCGCGGCGAGCGGCTCGACCGGCGCGAAGTCGTAAATCGTCGCGTAATCGAGGACTTCAATTTTGAAACCGTCTCGGTCGTAAATCGTTCCCGACTTTTGAGTTCGGGAAATATTCGCCGCGACGAACGCCGCTTTTTGACTCCAACGCGCGGCGCCCTTAGCGAGGTCTTTGAAGAAGGAACCGTCGCTCATTTTCGCGAGGAGCGGTTCCGAAACGTTGGTTTTCCAAGCGTTGTAACTTGCGCAGTCGCGCCAGTTAAGCGGGCCTCCGGAGAACGGAATATCGAGTTCTTTCGGTTGGGACTCCGGCGGCGACGTCAAGTCGACAAGTTCGACGTCGAAGAGGCGGGCGTTAACGTCGAGCGCCTTTTCGACGGCGGTTCCCTCCGGAATCGTCATCCGGGCCTGCGTTCCGCAAAGCGCGGTCGCCAAGCAACCGGCGAGCAAAACAAGGATTCCTAAGTGCGCTAAATAAAAGGGAATAAGACGGCGTTCGACGACTATCTTTGTTGGGCGCCGCGGCGAGGTCGCGTCGGAAGTCGCGGCGTCGGCGGAGGTTGCGTCGACCGGAACGCGGCGGATAAAGGCCGGAAGTCGAACGAGCGCCGAGCAAAGAACGTTCAAACCGAGCGCGCCGATTAAGACGTAAAACCAATTGGAAGCGTAAATTATGCGTTGCGCGACCGGCGTTCCCATCTCGCGTTCGACGAACGTCGCCCAACCCATCGCAAGCGCCGCCGCAGTCATCAGCGCCGCGCCCAAAAGCGTTGAACCGCAAATTTTTAACGTTCGACGGAAAATTCGCGTCTTGTTACTCATTTTAGCGCCTTTTAGAAGTTTTTAACGCATCGCGACCGTTTTGGTTGTCTTTCGGGCGATTAACGTTTAAGGTGAGGGTTGGCGGAAAAAGCCGTTTCGAAGGAGGTTTTTTCGACGCGGCAAGTCAGAAACGCGATTTTTCGTTTGGCGCGACGGCGACTCGCCCTAACGCTTAACTTTTGCGTCGGCAAGGTTAAGCGTTGAACAAACGGGCGAGCGTCGCCGGGAAACGAGCGGACAAATCGACGCTCAAACGACAAAATGAAGGACGACCCCGACAAAAATAAGAAAGAAGAAGAGCCAACCGGCGATTTTTGCGGCGCGAACGGCGATGAAACGCGGGTTTTCGGAACGCGTCGCGGCGTAAACGACCGAAAAGGCCAACGCGAGCGGAACCGCCAACCAAATTTGCTGGAAATTCAACAAACCCAAGAGGATAAAGCGTTCCATTGGCGCAATCGTCTTTCTTCGTTAAATCTTTTAGGGCGGGGGCGGGGAAAGCTGGAAAATCAAGCGAAACGCCGCGCTGTTAATGCGACGGCGCGGCGTAACGCGGCGTTCTTAAGTCGTTGTAATTTAGTCTTTCGGACGGATGACTTCGAAGTCGACGTAAGGTCGCAACGCTTTCGGGACGACGATCGAACCGTCTTCTTGTTGGTACATTTCCATCACCGCGAGGAGGGCGCGGCTGATCGCGACCGCGGTGCCGTTGAGCGTGTGAACGAAATTCGTTCCCTTTTCGCCCTTAACGCGGTAACGGGCGTTCAAACGGCGCGCTTGGTAGTCGGTGCAGTTCGACGTGCTGGTAACTTCGCCGTATCCGCCGCGACCCGGCATCCAGGCTTCGAGGTCGTACTTGCGGTAGGCCGGGCCGCCGAGGTCGCCGGTCGCGGTGTCGACGACGCGATACGGGATTTCGAGTCCGTCGAAAATGTCGCGTTCGAGTTGCAAAAGCTCTTGGTGCAACGCTTCGCTTTG
>JAFSDX010000193.1 GCA_017436025.1 Thermoguttaceae bacterium | reverse complement strand
TGATTTTACCCTCAAAAGCGGCGTCGGCGCCGAACGTTTCGGAACCGAGAGTAACGGTCAAACCGGTCGCGGCCATCAGACCGGCGTTTTTGAAAAAATCGCGTCGTTGCATAACAACCTCGAAATCAAGTAAAACGGAAAAATGGGAACGCCGCCGAACGGAGCGTCGCAAAGTTGCGCCGAAACGCCGCCGAGCGTCGCGGAAGAAGCGCGAAAAAGCGCTTATATATTAATAATGGCAAAAACGTCGTCGACTCAAAATAACGACCGCCGCGTCGCAACGCAAAAAAGCGCGAAAAAGTCGAGCGGCGGGGGCGACGAACGCTTTGACGTCTTTATTTTATCCGCTCAAGAACGGTTTGTCAACGGAAAAATCGACGCGAAACTCGTCAAAGAGAAAAAAACGAGCGGAAAGTAGAAACTAGGGCGAGCGGTGAAGACGAGGGAAACGCGTCGAGTAATCGGGGCGGCGAGTTTGCGTTGAATAAAAAGTTTGGGAAAGGTTGGATTGGGTAAAAAGTGGCGATTATGCGCGCTGCTTTTCTAAAAATAAAAAAGAACGCGAGAAACAAACGCTTTGAACTTGACAAAAAGACGTTTTTTGTTATATTGTCAAAGTGTTGAAGGAAGCCGCGTCCAAACGGCGATAATTTTCGCCGCGAATTGGGAAAGGCGCCGAAAGAGCCGTCGGCGTTTCGCGTTTGAGCGACGCTCGACGTCTCGAAAGCGCGTCGATTGGGCCGGACGAGAGCGAATTTTAGCGAAAAAACGACCGAAACGAAGGGTTTTGTCGAAAACGCAAGGATTTTTGCTAAAAAAGTTGCGTTATTTCGGCCCGCCCTCGGTTGACGAGATCGGGTTTTTGGCGTATGATGGAAAGAAATTTTTTGCCGGGCGCAACACGCCTTTTTTCGTCGCGCTTCAAGCCTTGGTCGGCGAGCGTTTCGGAGGTCGCGGCTTTGTTCCGCGTCGAGGGCGGTTGGGTTGCGCTCAATCGAAATAGAACGTCGCGTTTGACGTCGTTCGACGGAGCATTAGGAGCCGAGGCGTCTTAGTCCGTCGCGTCGTTCGAACGGCGTCGCGCCTTTAACACGATTTAACATTTAGAGGATAGAACAATGGCGGTTCCGAAGAGAAAACACAGCAACGCTCGCACCGGCGCTCGTCGCGCGCACGATTTCAAACGTCCGGTTCAAACGGCTCCTTGCGCCGAATGCAATAAAATGATCCCGACGCACGTCGTTTGCCCGAACTGCGGCAGCTATATGGGGCGTCAAGTCGTTTCGCAAGAACAAGACAAATAGTCGACGCGAACGACGACAAGAGCGCGACGTTTAACGGCGTTTTCGAAAAACGGCGAAGACGGCGTCGCGCGCCGACGGCCTGGACGGCGCCGAACGCGTCGACCGAGTTCGGCTTTTAGTTATCAAGGGGAGCGCGAAAGTTCCCCTTTTTTAAATCGTCGCCGGCGTTTGAAACGTTTGAAAACGCGGTAACGGCGGCGCTTTTATAGTAAAAAATTGCGAACGCCGCGAAAAATTTTTCGCGAAACGCTAGAATGACGTTAGGTTCGATGGGAAAAACGGCGATTTTATTTCCGGGGCAAGGCGCGCAGACGGTCGGAATGGGGCGCGAGCTTTACGACGCTTCGTCGAAAATCCGCGAGATGTGCGCGCAGGCGAACGAAATTCTCGGGTACGACCTGACGAAAATTTGTTTCGAGGGCCCCGCCGAAGTTCTCGACGCGACCGATCAATCGCAACCCGCGATCTTTTTGACGAGTTTGGCCGCGTTGGAAGCGTTGAAAGAGTCGAATCCGGAGGCGCTGGAAAACTGCGTCGCGACGACCGGTTTGAGTCTCGGCGAATACACCGCGTTGACGTTTGCGGGCGTTATGTCGTTCGAGGACGGTTTGAAGCTGGTTCGGCTTCGCGGCGAAGCGATGCAAGAAGCGTCGGACGCCGTTCCGAGCGGGATGGCGAGCGTTTTGGGGCTCGACGTCGAGACGGCGCGCGGGCTTTGCGCCGAAATCGACGCGGAAGAGTTGACGATCGCGAACTATCTTTGCCCGGGGAATTTGGTCGTTTCCGGCGCTCGCGCTTCGGTCGACAAGTTGATGGAAGCCGCTTTGGCCGCCGGCGCGATGAAAGTCGTCGGTTTGAAGGTCGCCGGGGCGTTCCATACCGATTTTATGTCGCCCGCCGTCGAAAAAATGCGTCCGATCATCGAGGCGATGGAGTTTAACGCGCCGAAAATTCCGGTCGTTAGCGGCGTCGACGCGCGGTTCCACTCCGACCCGAACGAGATTAAGAATATTCTGATTCGCCAAATTTCGTCGCCGGTTCTTTGGGAAGACGCGATGCGTTTCCTGATCGCCGAGGGCGTCGAGACGTTTTACGAAGTCGGCCCCGGTCGCGTCTTGCGCGGCTTGATGAAGCGAATCGACCGTAAAGTAAAAATGGCGTAAAACGCAAATAAAGTCCCGGTAAAATCGGAACGAACGATAAACGTTTGAAAAATGTCGCCGACGGTCGCGCGTAAAGCGACTGCGGCGCGACGGAAACCCGAATCGAACGATAAAAACGGCGGTTTGGATAAAGTTTAACGAGCAAGAACGTCGTTCGCGCGGCGTTCGGCGAGGGATAAAATGATTCAAGTTGATCTTACCGGCAAGGTCGCGGTCGTTACCGGCGCGACTCGCGGCATTGGATTGGGCATTGCGAAGGCGTTGGCGAAATGCGGCGCGAAAGTCGCCTGCGTCGGCACGAACGAAGAAAAATTGACGGAAGCGGTCGCCGGTATCGTCGCCGACGGCGGGGACGCGCGCGCCTACGTTTGCAACGTCGGCGATTCGGAAGCCGTTAAAGCGTTGGCTCAAAAGATTTTGGGCGATAAAACGAATCCGGGCGATTACGGCAAGGTCGACATTCTCGTCAACAACGCCGGGATCACCCGCGATATGCTGATGCGCCGCATCACCGACGAGCAATGGGACGACGTGATGGCGGTCAACCTCCGCGGGCCGTTCCTGATGTGCCGCGCGTTCGTCGAATCGATGCGCAAGAGCAAGTGGGGCCGCATCGTTAATATTTCGAGCATTAGCGCGCTCTTCGGCAACCCCGGCCAAGCGAACTACTCGGCGTCGAAAGCCGGTTTGCTCGGTTTCACGCGCACGATTGCGAAAGAACTGGCCAACCGCAATATTACCGTCAACGCGGTTTGCCCGGGCTTCGTCGCGACCGATATGACCGACGCGATGCCGGAAGTCATCCGTCAAACGATCAAAGACCGCATTCCGGTCGGACGCATCGGACAACCGGAAGACATTGCGAACGCCGTTCTCTTCTTCGCGAGCGAAGAAGCGTCCTTCGTTACCGGTCAAGCGCTGACCGTCGACGGCGGGATGATCAACTGATTATTTGACGAAAAACAAGCGAAAAATCCCTAAGCGGAGTTGTTTTTTTCTCGTTTTTCGGATAAAATAACGCGCGGCGTCGCGTTAAGCGTTAGTCGCGTCGATTTTACTAAGGTGAAAACGCGCCGGACGACGGCGTTAAAGCAAATAGAACTTAAGAAAGGTCTTATCAATGGACGAAAAACAAATTGAAGCGAAAATCATCGAAATCATCGCCGAACAACTTGGTCGCGAACAAGACACGATCACCAGCGAAAGCGATATCGCCAACGATTTGGGCGCCGACTCCCTCGACGTCGCCGAATTGATGATCGCCTTCGAAGAAAGTTTCGAAATCGACATCGACGAAGACAAAGCGCAAAATATCGCGACCGTCGGCGACGTCGTCAAGCACATCGTTTCGCAACTCGGCGACGCTTGATTTAAATCGACGTCTTAACGCGAACGACGATAACGTTTCGCGCTCAAACGTTTTTCGACGAAGGAAAACGTTTGAGCGGCGGAGCGAACGGGTTTTTTACGTCCTGAAACGGCGTCGCGTCGGTTGGCGCCGCGTCGAGATCGGAGACGGCGTTCTTTAACTCTTTAGGGCTCTTCACTTTTCCAGGTTCGTTATGAGCAAGCGCGTTGTTATCACCGGTTTAGGCCTCGTTTCTCCTCTCGGTTGCGAAGTGGAAACGGCTTGGCGTCGCTTGCGCGAGGGGGAAAGCGGCGTTTTCCGTTGGGAACCTTCGGCTGGATTCGATTTCCGTTCGAAAATCGCCGGGCAATGTCTCGATTTTGCGCCGACGCCGTATATCGAGCCTAAAGACGTAAAAAAAGTGGAGCGTTTTGCGCAGTTTGCCTATATTGCCGGGATTCGCGCCGTCGAGCAGGCCGGCGTCGATTTTTCGCGCGAAAATCCGTTTCGTTGCGCCTCTATCGTCGGGTGCGGCGTCGGCGGGTTGGCGGAAATCGAGCGGCAAGACGAAAAGTTGGCGAAGAGCGGCCCGTCGCGAGTTTCGCCCTTTACCATTCCGAAAATTATGCTCAACGCCGCGAGCGCGCATTTGGCGATTCGGTACGGAATTCACGGCCCGGTTTACGGCGTCGCGACCGCCTGCGCCAGCGCGAACAACGCGATGATCGACGTTTATAAAGCGATCAAATGCGGCGAAATCGACGTCGCGCTCACCGGGGGAACCGAAGCGGCGGTTTCGAAACTCGGCGTCGCCGGGTTCGGAGCGATGCGCGCGCTTTCCGAACGAAACGACGCGCCGGAGAAGGCGAGTCGACCGTTCGACGCCGACCGCGACGGGTTCGTTATCGGCGAAGGCGCCGGCGTCCTCGTTTTCGAAGAGCTAGAACACGCGAAAAAACGGGGCGCGAACATTTTAGCCGAAGTCGTCGGGTACGGCGCGACGACCGACGCGACGCATATCACCCAACCGGACGAAGAGGGCGTTTACGCCGCCGCCGCGTTGGAGGCGACCTTGCGTTCCGCCGGTTGGAATCCCGAGGACGTCGATTATATTAACGCGCACGGCACCGCGACGAAGTTGGGCGACGTCGCCGAAACGGCGGCGATTAAGCGAGCGTTCGGCGAAAGCGCGAAAAAATTGGCTATTTCCAGTACGAAAAGCGCGATCGGGCACCTGCTCGGCGGGAGCGGCGGCGTCGAATTGGTCTTTTCGGTTCTCTCGTTGCGCGACGGAGTCGTCGCGCCGACGTTGAATTTGGAAAATCCCGACCCGAAATGCGACCTCGATTACACGCCGCTCGTCGCGAAAGAGCGGAAAATCGACCGCGTTATTTCGAACAGTTTTGGTTTCGGCGGACACAACGCTTGCGTTGCGATCGAGCGTTTTGTCGATTGACGAAACACGACGTTTAACGGCGACTTTCGGCGCGACGTTGAAGAAGCGGCGCGTCGACGGCGTCGGGCGAACGATAGGACGGCGGCTTGCGAGGTCGGCGTCCGTTGCCCTATTTCTTGGAGAAAGGCCCCGACATGAGTTCCGCGCAGGTGATGCACATCGGCCCGTATCGTTTGTTGAATCCCGTTTACCGCGGGCAGACGAGTCAAACCTGGCAGGCTTACGACGACCGGGCGCGGCGTTACGTCGGGATTAAAACGCTCTTGCAAAGCACGAGTCGCGACCGAAAACAGGTCGAAATGCTCAAATGGGAGTACAAAATCGGCGCGCGTCTGCAGCACGAGCGCATCGTCGATATTTTCGACTTCGGTTGGGAGGGTAAGGTTCCGTATCTGGTGATGGAGTGGTTCCACGCGCCGAACCTGAAGCAGTGGATTCAGCAGCGAAAATACGAGAATTATTGCGTCGAAGTTCCGAAAATGATTCCGCAGGCGCTCGAGGCGCTGGCCGTGTTGCACGAGTCCGGCTGGACGCACCGCGACGTCAAACCGGATAATTTTTTATACGACGCCGAAGCGGGGATTAAGTTGATCGACTTCGCGCTGGCTCGGGAAATTAAGGGAAATTGGATCGCGAAACTCTTTAAAATCAAGGGCGTTCCGCAGGGCACCGTCAGCTATATGGCGCCGGAGCAGATCAAGGGGTTGCAAGTCGACGGACGCGCCGACCTGTACAGCTTGGGTTGCGCCTTCTTCGAACTCCTTTCGGAGCGGGCGACGTACACCGGCAACTCGGTCAACGAGCTGTTGCAAAAACATATTTCCGGAGCGGTTCCGTCGATTTTGGCGCGCAATAAGAATATTACGCCGGAATTTGCCGCGATTTTAACGCAAATGATGGCGAAACGTCCGGACGACCGCCCGAAATCGGCGCGCGACGTGTTGCATCAGTTGCGAACGGTGAAAATTTTCAAGCGGGCGCCGCAGGTCGGCGACAAGGCGTTTTGAACCGAGCGACGGTTGAAACGTTAGAATAGATAAAGTTTAACGATAAAACGAGAAAAAGGAACGCGTTCGAAACGGGGCGCGTTCTTTTTTATTGGTTTCACTTCGTCCGTCCGAGCGGCGATTTCGGCGGCGTTCTCGGAAAAGAGGCGGCGTTCTCGGAAAAGAAGCGGCGTTTTCGGAAAAGAGACGGCGTTTTCGGAAAAGAAGCGGCGTTTTCGGAAAAGAAGCGGCGTTTTCGGAAAAGAAGCGGCGTTTTCGGAAAAGAAGCGGCGTTTT